>JABUUT010000087.1:3621-4894 GCA_021443045.1 Fibrobacteraceae bacterium | reverse complement strand
CTCAAAGTGAGCGTAGCGAACGGCCTCATTCCTCAAAGCGACGAAGTCGCGACCTCACCACCTCTTTCGTCTATTTATTAGCAACCACTGATAACCAACAACCGATAACCAGCCTCCAACAACCGTCCGCCAGCCGCTCTATTTGTTAATGAACTGGGTGCCGCAGTTGTACTTGGTCATGGCGGCCATGATGTTGGACATGTCCCAGTCTTTTTCCTTAAGGCGTCGGCGGAGGAGGGCCACGAACACTTCCATAAGCATTTCGCAGTCGTAAACGGCACGGTGCATTTTCTCGGCATCAATTTCCATGGAAATTTCTTTGCGTTTCTTGAACATGTCGGCCATGAACCCCAGCTTGTGGTTGGATTTGCCATCGGGGCCTTTTAGTTCGGGAAGGATGCATTTAGAGATGCGCAGGGAGTCTACAACCGGGTTTCCTGGAATGTACTGGGGATTTTTCTTATAGCCCACTCTGAGAAAGCCGGTGTCGAAGTCGGCGTTGTGTGCCAGCAAAATGGAACTTTGTCCGCAGAAGGCGGAAAATTTCTGAAGGCACTCGCTGAGAGGAGGCGCGTTTTCCACCATTTTGTCGGTAATATGGTTAACCCGAGTGGCTTCTTCGGGAATAAGCATGTTGGGCTTAACGAATGTTTCAAATTCGCCAAGGAGTTTTGGTTCGATGCGGCCATTGCGAAGTTCTACAGTGAACTTGCAGGCTCCGATTTCGATAATTTCGTCTTTGTCTTTGCTGAGGCCTGTGGTTTCCAAGTCGAATGCAATGAATTTTGGGAACATTGTCATACTGATTTTCCTTTTTAATTCAACTTATATTGCGGAGTATCATTTTTTACTCGACACAAAGATAATTCTTTTAAATGTCAGTTTGTGTCAGATGAATATTTTTTTGACATTTTTGTGGTGTCGGCCTCTTTGACCTGCACTCTAATTTTTGAAAATGGGAGTGGAACCACAAACTTATCCCAGGTCTTTAGGGTAAGGTGGGCTCCGTAGCTCACTTCCACCAACCACAGGGGGCGACCGCTTGCCTTGCTTAGCCAGGGCGAACCGGGCTTGACTTCCATAGCTGGACCCCGGGGGCCGTCTAGGGCCATGGCTACAAAACCATCTTTTTTTAGGGTTTTTAGCAAATGACGCACATTGGCTGCCCCTTGGGTGTCGGAACCGCGGCTTACTTTATACCCCATTTTCTGAGCGATGTATGTAAAAATATCCCCATCTTTTGAAAGGGAAATCATGGCTTGAATACCTTTCC
>JABUUT010000087.1:0-3358 GCA_021443045.1 Fibrobacteraceae bacterium | reverse complement strand
ATTCATCAGTTCGAGTCTGATCGTTGCCTCTCGAAAGGCCCTCCTACCCCGGAGGGCTTTTTTTGTGTGGTGCCTGGGAAAAAAAGCCCGGCGCCAAGTGGCCGGGTCTATGAAATTGATTTTTTGTGGAGTTCCTTTGAACTGCCAGAACTAGATGAGCCGCAGAATTTCCTGAGCCGTTTGTTCACAGAAGGAGTTGTCCTGCACCAGACGTCTAACCTCGGCTGGGTTCACTCTGGCATATTCGGAGAGGGCCCTGCCGATGCCGTTACGAATGTAGTAGTCGTCGTCCTTGGCGCAGCTCAGGCAGAACTGCTTGAGTAGCGGCCAGTCGGTGCGGTCTTTGTACTGAATCTGGAAAATAATGGCGCTGCGACGAACCCAGATGTTGGGGTCTCTAATCCAGGAGGCAATCTTGGTGCGAATGGCAGGGAGCCTCCAAGCCAGGTCGCCAAGGATACAGGCCGCCAAAGTGTCCACGGTGTCTTTCCAGGCCCGGGTCTTAATGAGTTTTTTTAGAAAATTCAGATGTTGGCCACCCAGTTGGTCACGGTGCTTGAACAGGTAGTCGCAAGCTGCGTACTGGATTTCACGATAGGGCTGAGCCCACATGTCTTCGACACGCTGAACCAGTTCGTCGCCGTCTTTAGGTGGGTATTTTTCAAAAAGGGGGTATGTGACCTCGCGGCGGGGAACCAGACGAATTCCGAGAAAATCGAACTGCTCACGAGCCTTCTTAGACATTTCGTGGGCCTCTTCTTCGTTGGCTATAGCGCGCAAGGCAAGTAGTATTTCTTGAGTAAACCTAAGCATTTGAACCAAAAATAGTCCAGAGTGGCATAAATTTCTAGGGTTTACAGGTCAATTTTTTTATTTTTTTTTATTTTTGTGCAAAAATTTTGCAAAAAAAATGCAAAAATTACTCTTGACAAACCAAATTTATATAAAATAAGCCCTGAATATGAGTAAAAAAGAGTCCATTGACGAACTGCCGATTATAGAAGTTCCTCCAGAATTGAGGGGCCTCTCCGATGAAGAAATCATTCGGAACACGGTTTATACAAACAAAAGAAATATCAAGCATCGCTTGTCTAAACGGGAGCGGGATGCGGCAAAGCTGCAAAGAGAAAAGGAAAAAATGCAGAAAATTGCCATGAAATTTGAAGAACCAGCAGAGCCGGCTCCCAAGCCCTCCATTTTTGTGGAACCCATAAAGAAAGTGGTAAATGCCTTTTCACCATCCCGTTCCAGGCTGGAATCTCTGTTTGTGAAAAAGGATGTTGCCGAAAAAAAAGCTACTATTAATATTCCTCCCAAGGCGGAGCCGCCTAAGCCCGTTTCGGGCCGGGTTTTAAAATGCTCCTTTGGTGGGCGAAAATAAGGAAATGTTTTTTTCTTAAATTTTCCTTGACAAATAGCTTTAGGGGTATTATATTTTTGCTATGAAATTGTTTTACCCCAACTTTTTTATCCAGACTGCTTGTTATAGCGGCATTGTAGTTGCCGATATGAGTAGTTTGCAACCCGCTGCTGGATTGCCTGTATCTGCTGGATTGGCACGAATTTTGCGGGGGGGGGTACATATGAGCAGCATAATTCGTTAAGTGAACGGATTCTGCGTAATGCCTTAAGTTTTAGGCAATTTACTCTAAAACATCGTCTTTTTAAACCGCATTTTTTAATGCTCCGCGACAGAATATGTTCTGCCGTGGTTTTTTGTCGTGTTTATGGCGCTTTTGACTTAGGGTCCATGGAAAGAATCATAGAAAGCTTCCAACCCGAATGTGTCATCCTGAAGGGCGTAGCCCTGAAGGATCCAGGGAATGTGTTAAATAGCTATCAGCAGTCAGCCATCAGCTTGTCATCCCGAACTTCGTGAGGGATCCACAGAATGTCCATACAAATACCAACCACTGATAACCGATAACTGATAACTAACAACCAATAACTTTTAACCCAAAACAAACAAACTCATAAAATGGAGAAATCTATGAATCTAAGAAAAAAATCATTCCTTTTGCTAGCCTCTGTGGCAAGTANGTATGGCTATGTTTGCTGCTTGCACTGGTGAAGATGGTGCCATTGGTGCCAAGGGCGAAATGGGGGAAGCCGGCATCGATGGAAAGGACGGTGTGAGTTGCACATTGTCTGATACCACCAGCAAGAGTGGGCTTAAAGGCGTTGTTATAACCTGCGGTGACGATGTTCGCATCGTTTGGAACGGAACCGATGGTAAAGACGGCGAAGATGGTGAGGACGGTAAAAATGGTGAAGATGGCAAGGACGGTAAAGATGGTGAGGATGGAAAGGATGGTGAAAAGGGTAAAACTGGAGCCAAGGGCGAACCCGGTGACCCTGGTAAAGATGGCTCCTCTTGCAAACTAGTGAGCGACACCTCTCTTTTTACTATCGACACATACGTGAAATGTGGTGACGAAGATAGTGTTCGTGTTGCTTCTATGAATACTATGAATACTTGTGCGGAATATACGGAGAAGTCCAACTGGAGTTTTATGAAAGCTGATGCCGAATACGGCTGTTTTAAAGATGAGCGTGATGAGCAGGTTTACCGTGCTGTGAAGATAGGTACCCAGATTTGGATGGCCGAGAATTTGAATTTCCGCTATGTGAACGATGAAGGGACCGATTCCACCAGCTGGTGCTACAATGGTGAAAAGAGCAACTGCGAGACCTATGGCAGGCTTTACACATGGGATGCTGCAAAGCAGGTTTGCCCCGAGGGCTGGCATTTGCCCAATGACACCGAGTGGAACACCTTATGGACCGCTGTGGGCGGAACCAGTACCGCGGGTGCAAAACTAAAATCCACCAGCGGCTGGTACAACAATGGAAACGGAACTGATTCCTACGGTTTTTCTGTTCTGCCTGCGGGATGCCGCAAACTCGATGGCAGCTTCAACTACGACGTCGGCAACGCCGACTTCTGGAGTTCTTCCGAGGTCGGTAGCTACAAAGCGGACAGCGGGAACTTCTATTGCAACCTCGACGACGTCAGCAATGCCAGCTACGACAAGGGCTACGGGTTCTCTGTTCGTTGCCTAAAAGACTAGTCCCAACTAGAGAGGCTTCCACATACCTTAGGCATTCACAAAGATGGGTGATGCCCTCAGAAATAGCTGGTTGTGGATTTTGTCATTCTTGGAGAGCTGAGATAGGAACCACGGAATGTCCTTGTAAATATCCATATCCTCTCCGTAGAGAATGTTAGTTTTCTGCAACAAATGTGTAGTACAATTCGTGTGATAAGTCTAAAAAAGAGCCCCGACGGAGTTACACCACCGGGGTTGTATCGTTACGCCTTTGCTGCTAATAGGGATTCGAGTTGATTCATCCGCCG
>JABUUT010000086.1 GCA_021443045.1 Fibrobacteraceae bacterium | reverse complement strand
ATCATCAACGACCTTTTGCAGGAGATTCGTGTTTAACCCTTTCTTTTTAGCCTGTTTAAAGTCCTTCCTAAACTTTGCAGTGTTAAGTGGTCTTGATTTTCATCATTTGCTTCGGCCATAGCAGCGATGGTCTCGTCGTTGGGAGCGTTTAGTGCTATTTCAAATGGAATCTTGCGTCTTGAACTCTGAATCTATTAAGCTTGTGAACCTGATGGTGAAGTTGGATTGAGGTCGCTCATGTCCCACGGCATACGCTTTGAGGAGTAGAAAGTAAAAAGCAGGGGCAAATCTGATTTTTTCTTATCCAATATGATGCCTTGAAGGCTCCCTATCTAATGCTTTATCGAAGTCTTTTCAAGATATCTTTATCAAATGTTGTGACTTTTGCTCCTTGCAAATGGTTAAAGGCTAGAAGTTCACAATCAACAAAGTCCAATTTAGTTTCAGAAAAAAGAGACAAAGCATACCGAACTATGTCGGGACTGTCTGTTTCCAAATAGTCTAAAAGGGGAGCAATTTGCACAGCGGTTTCCTGACGCGGAATCTTATAGACCTTTGTAAGAACATAAACCATCTCTGCAAAAACTTCCCTAATGACAAAACCAGACTTCTTTGCCAAAATTCCTTCGGCAATATCAGCCATTTATTGGCTGTCGTTCAGAATAAATCGGAGAAGAATGTTTGCGTCAACGAGTTCCATATTTTTCCTTTACGCTATCGGCCCACGCATTTTTTTCAAGGGGTTGTAGGTCCTTATTTGCATATTTTGAAAGGCTGCCTCGTAAAGTTTTAACTTTTGTTTCATCAGAAATAAACTCGTCAAGAACAGTAATGACCAGACGTTGATTCTTTTTCAGAGGAGTTGGCTCTAGTGTGCGAACAGTAGTGCCATCAAAATATGCCGAAATCGTAGTCATAAAGTCTCCGTTCAGTGGTTCATCAAGGTCAATATACATTATTACTTGCGTTGATGCAAGCTTACCGACGGCAAGACCGTGGCAAAATAGTTATGAAATCGGCCTTCGTTCAGTCCGTAGTTTTTTCTTACAACCGATTGATGATTTCGACAAGGTTATCGCTTTTAATCTGTTTTTCGAAACGCACATTGACCCCTGCCGAAGACAAACTTTCAAAGAACTTTTTAGCAGATTCTATTTTCAGTTTTTCTCCTCCACGCAAATCCGTTTCAGAGTCCTTGACATCCTTACATTCCACAATGAGGTTCAGTTCATTCTTGCCCTTCCTCTTTACGATGTACATAAAGTCCGGGCTATAGGTTTCCCCAAGTATTGTAGGAATCTTGATGGTGCTTTTCGGAATTTTTCCGAAGATGTCAACGCCGTCAATATCGCTTAGAATATTGTCCTTCTCCAGTGGTGAGTCGAATGTGATTGCGTCGTAGAGGTATTTTTCGGGAACGCTGCTTTTGTCGGTCATTGTCCCAATCAAGCCCTGCTGAATAAACTTTTCTGCATTACCTTTGTCGTCATTCAGAGATGTTTTTTTGATTCGTCTGCGTTCAATTTTTTGGTAACTGAAACGGCCCATGAGGTTGTTGATTTTCCAATCGTGTATGGTTCGGCAAATATTCTGAAGGGATTTTTCGTTGAACAAGGGCTTGCCGCCATTTTGTACAAAATTGCAAAGAGCCTTATGCATTTCCGTAACGGGGATAGATTCCTTTGCCTGAATCCGTTGCAGGAATTTTCCGTAGGGAATGGGTTTCTCTGTTTCAAAAGTTTTGGAACTGGAGTCTTTTAACACGGCAACGCCATTCTCAGTTACAAGTTCTTGTCGGGAACTTGTAAGGACGGTCTTACCAAAAAGTTCCTGCTTGATGAGGCTGGGTAAAATACTGGACAATTCACTGTTGATGCCATCCTCAAAGGTGAGCAAATAATGCTCGTTCATTTTAAGCCACAAATCTTTTAGAGCGGAATAATTCTTGCTTCGAATGCCGATTTTATTTTTTTCTGGATGCTTATTTCTGTCCACAATCTTTTTCTTTGTGGCACTTTGCTTGAACAAGTCTGGATATGCACTCGCAAAGTCATCAGAGTTGTCTGCATTGACAGGGTAGCCCGGCATATCATCTTTGCGGCGACCAAGGAATTTTTTACTATACAGTTCATCGTATAGTTCGTCGGTATCAAGGCCGTTTTTATCTGCGTATGCCTGGAGCTGTTCTTCCGTGATGAACATCAACTCACGACGTTCACCATTGATTTCTTCAACAAGTTTGTCTGCAAAATTCTCTTCGGTGTAATCTACGATGTAGTTGAGAATGAATTCTTCATCGGTAATCCGCTTGCCCGATTCGTTTACGGGCAAGCGGAGGCCACGGCCCACTTCTTGGAGTTTGCTGATTTCGCTTCCGCTGGAACGGAGTTTTGCAATAGTGAAAACATTGGGATTGTCCCAGCCCTCTTTTAGAGTCCACTTGGAGAAAATAAATCGGCGAGGACTTTCAAAGGAGAGAAGGGCCTTCTTGTCATTTAGAATTTCGTTGACCTGTTTTGTGATTTCTTCGTCACCGGAAGAATTGTCTTCGGCGAAGTAGCCACCGTGGGCATCTGCAATGCGGTTTAAAGAGTTTTCTAGATATGCTTTGTACTCACTTTCAGAAGATTCTAATTTGCTAATAAACGATGTAGTTTCTTTCTTTAAGATTTTTTCAAAGGATTTCTTGATGTATCCATCATTTTCGCGGTAGGCGGCAATGTCGTCTATAAAGAATAGTGCCAGCGTTTTGATTTTATCTTCCCGTTTAAAGTTTTCCCGTTCCGTTTCCAAATGGCGCTGGATTGCCATGCGAATCATGGATTCCTGATATGGAGTGGCATACATATCTGGAGTGATGGTTGAACCCTGCTTTAGAATGATACCGTTGGAAAGTAAAACGGAATTCTTTGACTCGAAGGATTCTATCCTCAAGTTTCCAAAATCGCTATGAATTTCAGAAAGCAATTCGTTCAAGGTTAATGTTTTCTGATGATTTTTGTTGGTAGCATCTTTCCATGTAAATTTAACGGTCTCCGCAGATTTGTCAATGGTAACCACATGGACCTTTATATTCTCGGCATCTTTAGATTGAGGCAAGTGTTCCTTGGCAATGCCCTTGATGAGGTTCTGCTGGAATGAATCGTATGCATCAAGGCTGTAAACAAGATTTTTGTAATCCTTGATTGTCTGTTTAGACCTGCCTTTGCCGATTACAATTTCTGGATAGGTGGCTCCAAAGCGAATAAGCATTTGTGGGCAAAGTTTGTTCATAATGGCTTCAATGACTTTTGTTTCCGAAGAAAAACGGTGAGGTTCGTCAATGATGACCACGGGACGGGTTGCCTTTAAGGCATCTAATGGGCAATAGTAATTGCCGATACCGTAATCAAAATCATCCTTTGTATAATTGGAATTGGTAAGTAGGCTGCTGTTTAATAAAAGTACGGAAATGTATTTGTCGGATTGACCGGGGTTTTGATAAAAGCCAGAAACTGCCGAAGGAAACATTTTCCTCTTGCTTGAGCTTTTTTGACCCGTCCCTTCAAAAAGTCGAATTTCGGTACCATATTCGCAATCTTGTTCGAAATGCCTTTTGACATCGGGACTTTTCAGAAAGTTTGCAGTCCCCGCTTTAATGGGAAGTGTAGGAACCACAAGAATGAACTTGCTGATTCCATGCTGCTTATGGAGTTCGTACATGGTTTTGGTATACACGTAAGTTTTACCTGTACCGGTTTCCATTTTTACATCTACGTAGATACATGGATTATCTGCAATGCCTTTGGCTTTTTCGGCAGAAGTGAAGTTCTTCATTCCCTTGTCAAAATCCTTCTGGATTTTTTCCAGAACTTTTTTAATTTCTTCATCCTTAGGGTGGAAAATTTTGTTGGAGGAATAGTCCAGGGAATTTTCGCTTTCAATGGAATTGACGACTTGCAGAATTTTATCCACAGCCTTTTGCTGGTGGGGGAGGTTTTGTTCAAACTGAAAATCCATAACGACTCCTAGTAACGAACTTCCAGTTGGATGTTAATGTCGCTAACGCTCTTGATGTTTGCCTTCAGGGTTTCAAGAGTTGTCATACCAAAGCTGTAGCCAAACAGAACGATGTGCTTGGGCTTGAAACTAGCCTCCTCATCGTATTTCTGGAAAAGAGCCTTGATGTTTTCGTTACTAATTCCCTCATCAATAAGGTACAGGTAATCCTTGATGCGGTATGCGTTGTAACCGTTTAAATCAACGGTTTCCACCGGAGCATTGAATTTGTGGCCGTCGTTCACCATCCATGTGGCAAGAACCGTATCGGCTCCGAATTCCTTGAGTATTGTTCCATCGCCGATGATTGCGGTTTGGTCGAATCTTGTGATTTTATCCAGCGATTTTTGCGAAGGCTTTTGGATTGTGAAATGTTTGAAACCGAGGTCTCCCTGATAGTCGGGATGTTCTTCCCTGATTTTCTTTGCGGCACGGCGGATGCGTTCCATGCCAATTTGGTCGAGGGTGTGGGGCTTGTGGATGGAGTC
Source organism: Fibrobacteraceae bacterium (assembly GCA_021443045.1). Classification (GTDB taxonomy): domain Bacteria; phylum Fibrobacterota; class Fibrobacteria; order Fibrobacterales; family Fibrobacteraceae; genus Fibrobacter. Next base: position 1,497 of record JABUUT010000086.1, on the reverse strand, counting down.
TAGGAACTTGATGGCTTTCTTGGTTGTTTCGTTTGCTTTTGATGATTCGTCAAGGAATGAATCAAGTTGCACTGAAATAATTTTCCGATTAGATTTGAGTTCTGAATTTAAGGACATTAAAGCATCACAAGAACTTGCGGAACCCGAGAAAAAGTCTAAAACAAGCGAATCTTTATTTGTTCCGATTAATAAAAGCTTCTTGATGAGAAATGTAGGTTTAGGAAAGTCAAAGACACCGCCCATTCCATAATCACCAAGTTCTCGTGATCCTTGCTCTGTAATAACCTTTGTTTCTTCCCAAATATCGTCCTCTTCTTCAATCAAATCGCCAACAATATTTTCATACCATATTGTTTTGGCTTTAAAAGTTCCTTTTCGATATTTTTCATAGCAGCCAAAGCTCCCATTTTCTTTTTTCCGACCAACAACGTCACTTATCATCGAATTGTCTTCATTGTTGTTTGCTACAAATTTTTTTGTACTCCATCGCCAGCAGCTTTCTTCTCCTTCGCTATTAAGAGGAAGAATTTCTTGGGAAAATAAGTTACTCTTTTTTAAAGATACAGGAGAATAACCACAACTATCCATTTTTTTAGGATTAATGTAGATTGGATAAAATAGATTGGGTCTGTTGAAACGACCATATTTAGGATTTCTGTTACGTAATTCTCGTTCTTCAAAATCACCGATGCTATCTTTTCTCTTGAACGAACCATCTGTTTTTTGAAGCTCATTTAAAACTGTGTCAATTTCTTTTGTGTATAAAAATAAGTATTCATGAGTTTTGGCAAGTTGCTTGTATGTTTGTCCTCTTTTATTAGATTGAACAATTATGTTTGCAACAAAATTCTCCTCCCCAAAAATTTCATCACACAGAATTTTCAGGTTGGCTTGCTCGTTGTCATCGATGCTGATGAAAATCACGCCATCGTCTTTCATCAAGTCCCGTGCCAGTTTCAAGCGTGGGTACATAAACGTTAGCCATGCAGCATGGGAACGGGATGTTTTACGGCTAATCATTTTATGGATTCGTTTAGCCGCTTCCGCATCTGTATTGAATCCCAGTTTTTCTTCAATATCCTTTTCCGAAAAATCAAAACTGTCATTGTAAACAAAGTCGTCGGAACCCGTGTTGTAGGGCGGGTCAATGTAGATGCATTTCACTTGCCCCTCGTAGGAACGGCGCAGATGCTTTAAGACTTCAAGATTGTCGCCAGAAAGATAGAGGTTTTCGCTATTCCTATTTTCAACCTTTTTATTATTTTCTTTATCAGGAACAATGACTGTTTCCGTGTCTAATGAATAAAGGAGTCTTGCATAATCCTTGCCCAAGAAATTGAAGGTTTCCCGTTCTTCGGTTACAAGGCGGTTATTGCCGACAACCTTTTGCGCCCAGTAGCGAATGGTGTCCACATCAATGGAGCCGTCTTTGCCAATGGCGCCAGGGATGAGCTTTTTGAGCGACTTGAGAAGTTCGGCGTTTGGATTAGCCTTTGC
>JABUUT010000085.1:7715-8941 GCA_021443045.1 Fibrobacteraceae bacterium | reverse complement strand
AATTCAAAATCGGTGGCTCCGATTACACGAATTTCTCTTTCCAGAGAAGTTGCAATGGCAGGCAGAACCTCCATCTTCAATTCAGGAACGCCAGCCCTTGCAGAATCCAACGCCGCAAAAACGGAGAACGTGGCCGTTTCGCCGGAAATCAGCATGTACGCCCATTGATCATCATAACAACTTGAATTGTTCCAGCCAACGCATGTGGCGCTGTCAGCGTTTGCGCCATCAATCGCAGCGCGGCCATCGGCCTTCAAGTAACCGTACAAAACATGCGACAGGGGAACAAACCGACCATTTTTAAAGTCCACCTTGTACAAGCGAACACGATCCGGTGCAATTCCAGCTTGCTCAATCTCCTTTCTAGAAATTTTCATCTGGATGCGAGGGTAATTCGTGCTGTCATGGAATTCCATGGAGGGCAGCACTTCTACAATGGGTCCCGTAAGGGGTGCATCGTTGAACACATTGAAATTTCCGTAATCCTCAGCCGAGGCCGTGCGTACAGTCACACTGGTTTCTCGCTCCAGCGTTCCCGAATTAAAGGAAACAGAGACCTCGCCCAAAAGCGAACGAACAGCATTATTTTCTTTCACGCCTACATTGCGACCAACGTTCATATTGTACTGGGAGTAATGAATGTTCGAGGACCCATTGGAACCTCCCCATGTCAAGATGAAGGCGGTATTGCCCTGCAATCGGTTCACATCGAACCAGCCCAGGCGCTGATTTTTACCAGTTCCCGTAAACGTACCTATGTATTGGAATGTCGAATCCCTGAGATAGGAAATGTCATAGGGAATACCGTTGTTCAGACGGCCAACCATTTCAACATATTCGTGGGGGCGACGGTCTTTGTCCGCGATGCTGTCCTTATAGGCGATTACAATGTTGTCTGTACCTTCATTTGATACAGGCCTTGCAACAAAATGGGTATGCTCGGTGCTATCCAAGTGCTGCAACTGAACGGAACCAACCTTGCGTTCCCTGAACCACCCATTTTCCAAGTCAACGGAATCCCTGATGAAATCATTTCTATACTTGTAAAAATCCCTGACACTCAACAAAACAGAATCTGTCGGTGTGGGAAGTTTCGGCAGATTCTTTTCGTTGGTTCTCCTATAAACTATAGGTTGTTTCCACTCCTTGAGCATTGCGTACAACGTATCATTCGATACTTTGAGAATGCTGCTGGAATCGAATCCATAATCATACTTCATTCCCGC
>JABUUT010000085.1:2555-7649 GCA_021443045.1 Fibrobacteraceae bacterium | reverse complement strand
TTGTCAAACACGACCCTTTCCTTAAATTCAGCGGAATCACGAACCTTCGTAGAATCCAGATATAACGCACCCAGGGAATCCGGGAACCAATATGCCCAAGAGTAGTTCAGCGGATTTCCAATTTCTTTCAAGTCCTTAAAATTGAGAAGGTTCTTGAAATACCCATCTACACTGGGCGATGTAAGAAACTTGTCTGCCCAGGCACTGTCCGAATAGTCGCCCGGGTAATAGTGGACCTTGGAACCCAGCGCATAGAATTTAACGGAATCCTCATGCAGACCATCCTTCCATGTTTTGGGTTGTGGGGCGGGGTTTGCTATTTCGTACTTGACAGTATCGGCAGTTTGTACGCCAAAACTCTTATTCAGCGATACATAGAAATCCACCGCCCCATGATCCAGCAGTGGGGTTTTTAAGGTGCCCGGCAAAGCACTATTCCAGAAATCAGTCAGTTCGACACCATTGGCAAGACCATGATACATGGCAATAAAATGTTTGGATGCGACATTTTTGGAATCATCGTTATAGAACTTCAGCTCATAATAGGATGGGTACATCAACCCCTGTGCAGGGTATTCATCGGGAAACAGGAATGTATTCAAAGCACCTGGCAGAACATCCGCTCCGAATACGGGGAGATGCTGGGTTTCATAGGGCGTGAGCATTCCGTAGGATGGGTCAAAGGTCCACTTGGAGCCATCAAAGTAACTGAAGGTGCGCTTTTCCAACAATTCATCATTGGCAACTTTAGGCAAGACGTTCTTTTTTATCGCCGCCATATAACCGCTGGAATCAGAACCGTAAATCGTCTTGTTAGCGCCATCGAAACGGATGGTGCGATTCACAAGGTTGTCGTAGCCGAAATCCGCATTCCAGTAGGAATCGGGGATGGTGAATTTCATCGTGAATTTCAGTCTATAAAAGCGTTTATTGCCACACTGGGTATCCCCCTTCAACAATTGTTCATCATCAAAGAAATTTGAATTGGTATTTCCAATCAACTCGACCTTAAATAAATTTTTATTTGGATTGTAGTCATCGGAAGTTCCTTTTTTACAACCACTTGAGACATCGCACAAGCATTGTTTTTCACTTCCTGAATCATTTAAAGAATCTGGTTTACACAGCCCACTACTTTGGGTTTCAAATGGTTTATACCCACCTTCCTTCGGTTTGGGAATAAAATTTAAAGTATCTCGCGAAATTTCCTCCAAAGACCACACAGATTTTGCTTTTAAATCGTAGATGTTCCATCGGATCCATCCCAAACATATTTACTTGTGTATTCAACCCAATCTTTATACAGGACAGCATACAAATCAACATCTGTGGTATGTTTATAGGAATACCCATAATGATTTCCAGCCTCCATATCAAAACTAATTGAATCCGATTTTTGAGCAGTAGTGAAAATTAGAGATTGATAACCTACGACAGGTCGAAATTTTCCAGACGTTATTTCACAAGAGTGCAGCACGTCAGCCCAATTGTAACAACTTTCCGTATACCGATTTATACGATAAACCATCACCAAATCCAGCCTTTCCCTCTGCCTCTTGATTCCAAGGCTAAACCGTTCCGGTTTGAATCCGATGGCATCCTGCGTCCCCGTTATCTTGGCATTCAGCATAAATTCATGCTGGTATTCCTCGGGCATATAGTAGCCGGAAAGTTCCCCACGAACCAGGTAGTCCGCCACAGGTTCGTACCGCTCCGCTTTTCCACTTGCACTGTCGGGAACGGCTTCACGAATGTCGAACCAGAGTCCATCACGGACATTTTCCAAGGCAAAATCGATGGGGTAAAGCAGTTCATCCGAAGTAAACAATTTGAATGTCTGTTCCAGCATATCCGTCTGCACCTTGGAAGCATCCTTCGGATTCGCTTCCGTGGCAACAATCCTAAGTTTGTATGTACCCGGCTTGGTAACCGGCTGTCCATCCCCATTCATTCCGTTCCATACAAGGGTAAACGCGTCGTTCTTTTTACCCCCATTGTTTGAACGATTTTCAAAGACCTTGAATAAATTCCCATCGGGGTCAACCACGTATGCGCTTACCAAAGCATTGCGGCCATAAACCCCATACTTCGCCGTCATCTTGCTTACAATGTACGAAGTGCTGTCATTCTTGCTGTAATCCTTCATTTTAAAAAGCTTGAATGCAGGAAGTGAATCTTCACCGGCAAGCAGTTTCAAAGCCGGCAGAACAATGTTCACCTTGGCCGTGTCAAGAATCACGTTCGGAGTTCCGTAGGCCACCTTCTCGATAGCCTCGGCATACAAGGTGGCAACCCCTTCCGCAGGGAAATTTCCCACATCGCTCAGACCGTTCCAATTTTTCTTGAATATGTAATTGTCTCGGTCGGCAGTCCAAGCGAACTGAATCATGGAATCCACACCAAAGAAACCACCCTCCTTCCGGGAGCCGAAATAGACGGGCAGAACCACCGACGTTTCCATCGATTGCATCACCGTGACTGGCGTTTCACCCTTGACAACTACGGTGCCCGATTTTCCATTCAGCACAAGCGTCTTGTTGTAACGGACATTCGGCTTCATCTCGGGAACAAGCGACATCAGCGAATCAATGGGTGCGGGCATCGACGCAATTGAACTGGAATCAACCCTCGCAACGCATCCGTTGGCCTTTTTGTCGCAGGTAATCTTTGCATCGGTGGAATCGTAACGGATCAGCAATGAATCCGCTTCCAAGCCTTTCCATTTCAAAGTCCATGATGCAGAATCGCCATAGAACCAAATTCCCTTTACTTTATTCAAATCGGCAGGATTTCCGTAGAAGGGATTTGACTTGATGTTGTTCGTGCTGTTATCAAAGAGAGCCACACCTCTGGAATCATGGCCATAGACACGGATGCTGTAATTCGAAAGAGAGTCACCCTTCATGGAGCACATGATTTTAGATTCAATATCCGCAACAACCTCATCGGGAACATCAAATACAATCTCGGGTTCAGGAACACTGGAATCATAAGTCTCCAAATAGATTTCAACGGAGTCGGACAAAATCCGGCAAGTGTCGCAGGGAATCATATCCAATTTGAGCATATAGGAGCCGCTCAATTTTTCACGGTTCCAGTATGCAAGCACGCCCTCCACAGGTTGCGTCTTGTTGGAATCCATGCGTAAAATACCATCAGCGTGCCACAGACCGTCGCCATCGTCTAGACTCTTGTACGAAATTTCATAGTGTGCCGTGGTCTCGTATTTTGCACTTGGAGCGGCGGCAATCCCCCGAATGACCAGCAGTTTGGAATCAAGCCCTTTAGAAGAATCCCTCGGCGAAACGATTTCGGGGTACTGCTCCTGCACATAGAACAGGTCCGTCATGTAGCCCATATTCCCCGCAGCATCCACACAGGCCACTTCCAGATAGCGTTTGCCTCTTGCCGTATCCACGTCTTCGGCCTTAACCTTGAAATAGACCGTATCACGGACAAAAGTTTCGTCAATATAATTCCAGGAACCCGTTTTTTGCAAACCGATTACGCGGTTGTAGCATCGGAATCCTGTACGGTTGCCCTCTGCATCATGGTTCTCATTCACCACAAGCTTCGCTTCAAAAATCGAGTCATCCTTAAGATAAACTAATTTCTTTGCAACCAGAGCTTCAATATTCGGGGCAGTTCTATCTACGCGAACAACATTGCCATATTCTGATAGGGAAGTGTTTCCGGCAGCATCCACGGCAGCCACCTTAATTTTGTATTTGCCGTCAGAGAGCTGTTTCAAAGAATCTTCCTGCCAAATTCCGTCATAGCCATTTCTTGAAGCAACCACAACAGAATCGCCAAGATGTTCCCCATGGGCCGTGTCGGGCCAATGGGCGAAGCTATAGTGCAATTTGACAACATTCGCTCCCTCACGGCCAGATTCCTTAACGTTGTACGATATTTTCAGATTTTCATTGGCACCTATGTAAAGAGCATTCTCTTGCCGTGCAGGGCCAGCAAAGCGTCCAATTTCAGAAGATTTCTTTTCTGTCGTCACAGAACTGAATGCGTAAACAGGAGGTGTCTTGTCTAGGTAAAATTCAACGGAATCCCGAGTTTCGTTCAGTCCAAGTTTTTCGATTTCATCCCAGTCGGAGTTTGCATCCTTCCCCGCAATTATTTTGTTCACCAGGCCTGCAACCTTTTCGTACGCATTGTAGTTGGGTAGTGCCCGGTCGATGGCGTAGATGTTCAGGCGGTACTTGCCATCCCCTGCATTTTTCAGGGCACTGGTGCTGTCGATGAACAGAGCGAAATTGGAGCTGGACACATCGTAGAGCGAGGGTAGATTTGCAACAAATTCATATCTGGCGTTTGCGCTGTTCCACCTGCTGATGTAGGCCCGCATGGCACGGATATCCTGCACGGAATCGGAGTTCACCACCCGGGCGATAATGAGGCTGCTGTCTGGGTTCAGTGCCACATTTTCACGAGAAAGAGAAACCCGCGGTGGCGTGCGGTCCACGGAGAAGGGCACAACGTAGGTATTTGTGTCCATGCCGTCATCGTTTCCGCTGACAAATTTTGTCTGCCATATATAATGGCCTTCGGGAAGCGTCATGTCGTGCTGCACAGATGTCAGCGTAGCCCCCTTTTCGCCTGCGGAAAATCCCATTTGCATACTTTCGAATTTCACGGAGTTCGCAATCGTAGAATCCTTCGTAAAATCCGTGTCCACAAAGACGGAATCATAACTCGTGGAATCCACACGGAAGCCCTGATAATCCAGAGTGCTTGCCTGTAGCACAAAATGATCCACCCCGGTGACCACAATGTTCGGCAGTGGCCACTTCGGCACAATCAAGTCCTCCGTCATCTTCGCAAGATAATAGAACCGCTGCGTGTTCGAAAGCCCAATCTTGTTTACAGTTGTAATGGTAAAGGAATTCTGGTTGTCCTTCTGGAAATACAACAGGTTGTCAAATTCCGTGCCGGGAAGTTCCGCAGGAACAAAATCGAAGGTGCCATTTTTCTTCACGGGATGCTTCGAATAGCCGATGCTGTTCCACCCCGTTCCATCGCCCTTGTTTGCAAAAATCTCGCAGGCCGTTGTACTGGTATCCGGCTTTGTAACATCGCACT
>JABUUT010000085.1:0-2360 GCA_021443045.1 Fibrobacteraceae bacterium | reverse complement strand
GCGGTCCACCTTCACGCCCACATCGCTCCAGTCGCTTGCAGACTTGAACCGCAGCGGAGCAAGATCCTTGATGGGCTTCATGGCCGCCACCGAACTATCCTTCCGCGACCCACCAAACAAACCCACCACACACTTCTGGTCCTTCAACTCGCCCAGATAATAACAGGACTTGTTCAATGTGGCCGACTGATCCTTCTTCAGCGAATCCAGCGTCGCGGCATCCCCCATCAGCAAGTTCACGAAGGGTTTTTCATAGAGGAAATCTTCCATAATGTATGGTCTATACGAAGAACTGCCCGATCGTACTCCCGAGTAAGTATTTTCCTCGTCCGTTTTCCATTCTCCAATATGTTCAGCATACAATGGATACATGTGAGAAAACGACAAATCCAAAATGCCGGAGGTGGCAGCTGTTAAAACAGAGCCGGCAATACCAACAGAAGCAGCTATAGCAAGACCAGCCTTCACCGCTTTACTATATGGGAAAGGCAGGCAATCTGCAACCAACGCGGCCCCACCAGCAGCAAGTGCCCAAACCATAACGTCAGAAGTCCAATTCTCAGAAACATTATAAGCAGCGTTAAATTCATAGGTTTTCTTATCCAGCAAAGGATTTTTAAACAGTGCTGTATTTTCACCCAAACCACCACTCGTTTCTACAAGGGACGACCCATGGGCCTGAACATTCACTCCGCCCAAGAAACCGACGACTAGTCCGGTTATCGCATTCGCATAGTTCGCAGAAAAAGACTCTCCCCCAGAAATTTGTGCCGCTACATTAGCCCAGGGAACTGTTATCGCATCAGGAACAAACAAGCTCATCAAATTTCTAGCGCCAAGTTTAGGATCCGTAAATGTCATGCTATTCTTACCAGCCATCAACCTAAACATAGGCATTGAATCCGGATTACTATTCAACGACTTTAATGTAAGAATATTGTCTTCCCCATTACAATCTGGATTATCATTGGCATTCGGATCAACATAGCACACCAAAGGGTCATCCCTATGATAATCTTCCAAGAACAAACCCTTTATCAACGCACCAGAGCCAAGGTTCAATGCGGCAGCACCCATCGAACCGCTAAATCCCAGCAAAGCTATAGTCAATGTACTAAGGTCACTTCCAGCAATCCAAGCGGCAAGAGCAACAGAAGACATTAAAGTCACTGACCCCAAAGCCCCCTCTACAGCGGTTCTCCCGGCGTCAACCATATCCAATTGCATATTCAAAGCACCAGTACCTTCATGGGGGCTATCGAGAGTAATTATTTTATCTACATCACCGTGGTAGTAGTTGCTATTTTGTACGTACTCACGAGAAACCACACCACCCATACTGTGGCCAATAAGAATATAGCGGGATGCCATTTGACGGTAAAGGTCGGGATTTTTGCGGATAGAGTCAAGAGCTACTTGTCCGTACAATGAAACTTCTCTATTTAAAGTTTTATCAAAATATGTATAGTCAGCCTTCACCTCCTGAGCTTCCTCCACAAGCGCACGCCGTTTTCCATATTTACTTACACTTCCTTCAGCCAGATTCCAAGTTCTATCCCCCAATTCATGAGCGTTATTTACAGAGCTGTTTGCTGGATTGGTAAAGCACCTCCAATTAAAAACATAGGAATTGCGAACAGCCACTTGAGCACTGTCATATTTAGGCTCTTCAAAAATCTTTTTTGACAACCAACCCGTAATACGGTCACCACTTCCATAGCCACCTAATGTAGCATCACCTAGATATCCACCTGCGTAATAAGCTTCTGGATAATCTTTTGAACCATATCCTTGATCAGAACCGTATGCGCCATGGACCAACAATACGTTATAGTTCGTGATGCTTTCCATAGGCTTGCCAAAAGACAATACCCCAAAACAACCTACAAACAGTAGGCTAATAACAAAACATTTTTTCATAGACCGTCCTATCTACTAGTTATTATTCAATCCCTTATATAAATGGTGTTACCATTTTCATCTACAAATTTTGCATTAGAAATTTCTACACCTCCAAGCCATCTAACTTGCAGACATTTTAGCACACCATCATTATTAATTTCACACAAATTATTACCCAATTCAAACATATTTCCCCAAAAGGGACCAATAGCAGCATTAATTTCTAACATTCCATAATCTTCATCATCAACGACTAAATGACCTATTTGATTGGTATTAATTATCGTTTGTAAACAATAAATTTTATTATTTATTGCCCTCACATCATCACACTTCTTAATCCACTCCAAATCACCATTCAATCGCTTGTGTGTAATCACTTTTTCATTTGTGTCAAGTACCGCATACTGGCAGGTATCACCACTCGCATTCAAATTACCCTTTTCACTTTGTGCATA
>JABUUT010000084.1:3095-8324 GCA_021443045.1 Fibrobacteraceae bacterium | reverse complement strand
AAACTGGATAGTTTCTTGTTGAGCGGGGCAGTGCCGTGGTGCGACACAGTGGATAAAAGCGGTGCACGATAGTTCGTGGTTGGTTATCAGTTGTCGGTTGTCAGTGGTTGGTATTTGTATGGACATTCCCTGGATCCTTCACGGCGTATGCCGTTCAGGATGACTGCGCATTAAACATTAATAATTGATATCACAGGGCTACTCCCTTCAGGATGGCCTGCTAATAGCAGACTGCTGATTGCTCAAATAACCTACAAATGAAAACCAAGTATTACATGACACATGATTTTGCAGGTGGTCCAAAAAAAGGGCTAAAAAACAAATTTTATGGATGTTTAAAGTGGGCTCGTTGCTCTAACTTTTGTATCTTTGTTGCAAAATTGTGATTTTCTGCATTATAGGTAGGTTTATTCTGCGTTTTCGTTTGATTTTTGCTGTTCTGGCATTGGTGGGCCTTGCTCAGGCTCAAATGTTGGATGTGTCTGATAATTTTATGGTTGAAAATAAAATCCATAAAATTCGGGTTGAAGGCAACCTGAATATGGATGAACGTTCCGTTCGCAGTCGAATTGGCATTCGGGACGGGCAAAGTTATGCCCCCTCCGCTCTTTCCGACAAGGTGCAAAAAGCGGTTGTATCCCTCTATGAATCCGGATTATTTGACGATGTTTCTGTTTGGATGGATTATGTAGGCGATGGTTCCGAGGTAGACTTGATTTTCCGCATTAAGGAACTTCCGGCCTTGGATACGGCCATTATTGATGGTTGCGACGATATTGCCGAGGAAGACCTGCGCATGAAGTTGCGCATGGTTCCCGGCCAGGTTTACAGCAAGAGCCAGCTGGAACGTGACCGTCAGGCTTTGTTGGACTACTACCATTCCGAAGGCTACCTTCTGGCCGAAGTGGGCTACCGCGAAACGCCTAAGGATGAACACCTGAACGAGGTTACCTTTATTGTGCGTGAAGGGGGCAAGGTAAAAGTTCGCCAGTTCGACATAAAGGGCAACAACAATGTGCCGGAAGAAGACATTACCGACCACATGCTTACCAAGCGCGACCAGTGGTGGGGTGGTGGAGAATTTAAGGAAAATGTTTTTGAAGCCGACCGGGATACGGCGTTGAATGCCATTCGCCACCATGGTTTTTTGGATGCCGAATTAAAGGACTTTAGGGCCGAATACCTGCCCGACTCCACCTGCCTGTTCTATTTGGGCCGAATGGTTCCTCTCGGAGGAAAACTTTCAAACCTTTACGACCAGCTAAATGCTTCTTTGGATGATGAGAAGTCCCCACTTTACCAGCTTTCTGGCAAGGCGACTATGGAAGCTTCCCATTTTTACCGTCAAAGCCGCCGCTCTTCCGCTCCTTATGTGTCTAGACCAGCAGTCAAGGTAAAAGATGAGGAAGAGGCTCTTAAATCGTTGAACGATATTATTCGCTACGAATCTTCCCGTAAGGAATGGTTAAAAAAGACGGAAGGGCTCTCTTGGAACAATTCTAAAATTGATTCCCTTCTCCAAAAGAAAAAACGCAGTTCCTACGAAGAAAAATTGCTGGTCCGCTACATGATGGAAGACTTGTACCCAGCCTTGAACAAGTATGATTCTATTAAGACATCCTCTGCCATTGTGGTTCACATCGACATGAATGAGGGCCGCCGCTATTACATGGGCAACCTCCATTTTGCTGGCAATGAGGTTCTTAACGACCAAATGCTTTCTTTTGCATTCCGGCTAGACAGTGGCGACGTGTTTGACCAGTATGTTTACGAAGCTTCCAAGAAGGCTCTCATTGACTCTTACCGCGAAGATGGCTACCTGTTTGCCCAAGCCGATGAAGAAAGAACCTTTGAAAACGATTCCATTGTAAATCTTAGCTACCGAATGACCGAAGGCCTGCCTGCCCAGATCCACAAGGTGTTCATTCACGGCAACACCAAAACCAACGAAAAGGTGATTCGTCGCGAAGTTCGTCTGTATCCTGGCGATACTTACCGCCAGTCTGCATTGGAACGAAGCTTCCGTGATATTATGCAGCTGAACTACTTTGATATGGTTATGCCAGATATTAAGGTGGTGGGCGAACAAGAAGTGGACCTTGACTTTAATGTACAAGAAAAGGAAGCTGGAACAGGCCAGTTTAGTTTAGGTGTTTCATACAGCGAAAGTGATGGTCTTGTGGGAACCGCAAGTGTTTCTATTCCCAACTGCTGCATGGGTGATGGTCAGGCCGCATCCCTCAGTTTGGAATATGGCGTTGATAAAAAGAGTGCTTCCGTGTCTTTCCAGGAACCTTGGTTTATGGACAAACCAATCACTCTGGGTGCAAGCCTAAGCTACTCTTGGTGGAACATGGACAAGTACAACGACCCCGACATTACCCGCTACGGCGGCAGTGTTTATGTGGGTAAGCGTCTCAAGTGGCCCGATGACTACTTCTATGGTCAAATCGGTTATGGATGGCTTATGAACGACCAGGGAGACAACATTGATGACAGTTATGTTGTTTACACTGGTGTGGAATCGGCCTTGAATTTCCGCCTGCTCCGGGACGACAAGAACTTGCCTCAGTTTCCAACAGAAGGTTCCCGATATGTTCTTGATGTGCAGTTCGCCGATGACGTTTTGTTCAGCGACTTTAGTTTTGTAAAAACAGAACTGACGGTAAAATACTGGTTCCCCTTGTTCCGAGACCGTTTGGCTATAGCCCTTACCAACGAATATGGTGTTATTTGGGGTGACCAGCTTCAATACCGCACCCTCTACTCCATGGGTGGCGTGCTAGGTTACGAAGGCATGATGCGCGGTTACAGTTCCGGCTCCATTGGGTACCGTCGCCTGGGTCGTAGCTACCAGTATATGGGTGCTGAACTCCAGTTGGGAATTGTTCCCCAAACCTTCTACCTGTTGCCTTTCTTCTTTGACGCTGGTAACGTTTTTGGCGACCGTTATGACCCCAATACCAAGGTGGCAAAACCCAGCCGCAATCCTTTGAACGAATGGGATCCAACATCCCTTAAGAAAGATGTGGGCTTTGGTTTTCGTGTTATTGTGCCTATGCTGGGTATTATTGGCTTTGACTTTGCCTGGCCTTTGGATGTGGGTGAAACATACAGTGGCTTGCAACGTACCGAAGTGGGCCCCATGGAATTCAACTTTGTTATTGGTCAAGGCTTTTAGGGAGGACTTCTTATGCTTCGTCGCTTGATAATGGTATGGATTTGCACTCTTTGTGCCCTGGCATCTATCAGCTTTGCTGAAGATGGACTGCGAATAGCCCATGTGGATTCAAAGCTTATCTTTGATGGTTACAAGGGTACTAAGAAGGCCCAGGAAGAATATGACCGTCAGGTAGCCAAGTGGGAACAGCAGGCAAACTTGCTCCAAAAAGAATTGGCCGCCATTAAGGAAAAATTGGATAAGCAGGTTCTAATGCTCTCCGATGAAAAAAAGAGGGAACTTGAGGCGGATTACGCCAAAAAGGATACAGAACTAAAAAGCTTTATTGACCGTGTGTATGGCCGATCTGGAGAGCTGATTTCTGAAAATGAAAAGGTCAGTGCTCCCATTATCCAGTTGATTCGCAAGGCTGTTAACGAAATAGCCCTTCAGGAAGGATACGACATGGTTGTAGACCGTGCCACGGGAGCGGTTCTTTTTTGGAAACAAGAAAATGATTTGACACAAAAGGTGCTCGATTATTTGAATGGTCGATAGCACACTCTCTGTTTTGTGATTTTCGTCAAGGCCCTGGTTTTATCAGGGCTTTTTTTACAGGTTTTTCTTTAATTCTGTTATTTTATTCTTTTTTTTTGTTAGTTTTTTAATACAAATTTTAATCCTCAAAGGAGTCTATATGAAAAAACTTGCATTGGTTCTTGTTGCTGCTGGTTTGGTTGCTTTCACTGGTTGTGCCAGCTCGGAGCAGAAGGCGGCTCAGGGTGGTTTTGCCACGGTTACAACTCCTGCCTCTGAATTGGAAGAAATTAAGCGCGATATGGAATTGAACGACATTCCTTGCGGCATTGGCTTGGCCGTTTCCAATGACGAAATGGTGGCACGCACCCAGGCTGCCGACGAAGGTCGTGCTGCCCTTTCTGTGGCTCTCAAAACACAGGTTACCCGTTATAAGGAACAGTACACCAAGAATGTTAGTGGTGAAGCCCAAAAAATTTGGGAAGAAAAAGCCAACGAATATACCGACCAGGAATTGGTGGGTGCCACCGTGTACAAGACCATTACCCAGTTTAACGAATCTGAGGGCAAATTCAAGATTTATGTGCTTGTCACTTTGAATCCAGAAATCGTTAAGAAGGCCTTGATGGCTGCTACTGGTGAAGACGAAGAATACATGCTCCGTGCCCAGAGTGCCGACATGCAGGCTCGCATGGACAAGGCTGCTGCCGCCTACAAGGAAAAATATTCCAAGTAGTCTGTAAGTTGCTATGCCTCTACTGATTGCTCTTGTTGCTCTTTTGTTTACCGCCTGTCTTGGCCCCGGCATAAGCTCGGATGTCAAGACGGTGGCCTGTTCAGATACAGCTCTTCGTGGTGAAGGTCATGGCGCTTCTACTGAAGATGCCAGGAATGAAGCCTACAGCCAGATTGCAAATCAAATCAAGTCTTCTGTGGAATTTTCTTCAAAATCTGTGAAGAAGTCCACCACAAGTGATGGTGAGGAACATCTGGAATCTAGCTACATTATGGAGAATGCCACCAAGGCATCTATCTTGAACGCCGAAAAGGTAAATGTGGTTTACTCTGGAAAATCCAGTCAGGGAAGCATTGCTGTGGTTGCCTGTATGGAACGCAGCGATGCTGCTAAGCCCTTTGTTGAATTGTACAACACCGCCATGGATTCTTTTTTGGTGGCCGGTGAACTTTTTTCTAAAGAGGACCATCCCCTCCATAAGGCCGATGCCTTTACAAATTTAGACCGTCTGTACCGCGATATGAATAGCTACAGCGACATGATAATTTCCTTGGACATCAACAAGCACAAGTACATGGCCGAAAGAGCCTCCAATAAACAGGTGCGTGATAAGGCCCTAGAAAAGTACATGGCTTTTAAGGCTGATTTTTCTTTGGTAATAGAAGAAGATTCTACTTCCATAGATGAAGAAGTTGGCGGAAAAATTCGGGAAGTGTTGATGAATGCAATTCAATTTGATGGTGCCTCTAAGAGTGGAGGGGTAAAACTGACTGTGTTTGCTGGAGAAACCACATGT
>JABUUT010000084.1:0-3065 GCA_021443045.1 Fibrobacteraceae bacterium | reverse complement strand
GTGCCCGTAACTCTAAAGCTGAAATCCCTTTCTGGCGAGATTTATTGGGAAATGACAGAGGTTGTTAAGAACACTGGAAGCTTAAATGTCGATGAGACCCAGAAGAAACTTCTAAGAGCCATCGGAAAAGACCACAAGTCCATAAAAAAATGGCTCGATGAAATAACTAAGTGGCGGAGTATTTAGTTTATATGAAGTTCGTTGCTTTGTTCTTGATTGCATTTGTTTCTTTTAGCTTTGCTGCATCTACGCAACAACTGGAGTTGCCTGTTTCTGTTAAGGATTCCATTCCTTGGTTTGCGGCTCGCGATAATGATGGTGGGCCTTTTACCAAAACCCACTTAAAGAAAATTGCACAAGGTTCCAAAAAGGTGGCTTTGGTTTATTTTGCAACATGGTGTATCCCTTGCAGAGTGGGTTTAAAACAAATTAAGGAAAATGAAAATGTGCTTAGTGAAAAGGGAGTAAAAGTTGTTCTTGTAAATGTGGGTGAAAACGATTCCAAGTTGATTTCGGATTATATTTCGAAAATGAAATTGGAAGTTTTTCCTCTGATAAAGGATAATTATAAGCGCCTCAGTGAAGGTTTTGGTCTAGTTAAGGAAAATGAAATTTTTTCCTTGCCTAGAACCTTATTACTGGATGAAAATTTGAAACCCTTGAAATACCTTGGTCAGGAGGGCGAGGATTTCATAGAACTTCTTGTTGAATAATATGCGTTATTTAGTACTTGCTCTTGCTTTTGTATCGCTTGCTTTTGCTGCACCCACGGCAAAGGTGGTTTCCGTTGTTGGGGGCGTTCACAAAGAAAAAAAAGACCAGTGGGTTCCTTTGCGGGTTTCGGTAAAAGTTTTTGAAAAAGACATGATAAAAACTGAAATAGAGTCTAATGCCGACATAAAACTTCAAGATGGCAGTATAATTAGAATTCCGGAATCAGCCAAAGTTGAATTGACAAACCTGAAAGGTGGTGAAGGCGGCCCCCAAAGTGTGATTACCGTAAAAGAAGGCATGATTTCTTTTAATGTAGAAAAGCAAAAACCTGGAGAGAAATTCTTTTTAAAAACGGGAACTGCTGTTGTAAGCATTCGAGGCACAGAAGGTGTTGTTAGCGCCTATCCGTTTTTTACCGGCCTTAAGAGCGGTAAAATAGAAGTAAACGATGGCTCCGCTGAAACCCATACCGTAGATGCAGGAGAAACTCTTTTTGCACGTAAAAATGAGGGCAAAGCCTCTTTTGTTAAGTTAAAACTGAAAAATTCTGGCAAGTCGGAATTTGCCAGCCATATTCGTAAAATTGCTGCCAATGAAAAAATGAGCATAAAGGAATTTATAAAGGCGCTGAACGATGCAGACCGCCAGTTTGAAAAGGAAGAACTTAAAATAAAGATCAAGGGAAACCAGGAAAAAGGGGTGTACAAAACCATAGAAACCCCTGCAGATGACCTAGAAAAGATGGGTCAAGGCTATTTGGAAAAGGGCATTTTGTATGGCATAGGCATTGGAGAGGCCACCGATGAAATTGCCTCCCGAACCCAGAGTATGGGGGAAGCACGCACCCAAATTGCCCAGACATTGCAAACCCAAATTTTGCGCTATAAGGAACAGTATGTAAAAAATATGGCCGATTCTGCCCAGCGTATTTGGGAAGAAAAGGTGAACGCCTACACCGAGAAAGAACTTTCTGGGGCCTCTGATATAAAAAATGTGCAGTTGTTCAACAAAAAATCGGGCCGGTTCCGCACTTACAGTTTGCTAATTTTAAACCCGAGAGTGGTGCAAAAGGCAATTCAGGCTGCTTTAAGTGACATTGGCCAGGACGATTCTAGCGTTGAATCCCATTTTGAGCAGCCTATTGAAGAATACAAAAAAATTATTGAGCAAAGGTGATATGTTCCGTAAACATTAGGAGGTTATACATGTCTAAAAAATTATTTGCTTTAGTTATGTTCCTTTATGCAGCCAGTTTTGTAGCTTGTGGGGATGATTCCTCTACAGGGAGCGACCTAGATTTGCCCCAATATGATAGCTCCAGCTCTGTGGCGAAAAATTCTTCCAGTTCTGTTGTAAAATCTTCCAGTTCTACAACAAAGTATTCATCCAGCTCTGTTTCCGCATCTTCATCTAGCGCATTACCAAAGTCTT
Source organism: Fibrobacteraceae bacterium (assembly GCA_021443045.1). GTDB lineage: Bacteria > Fibrobacterota > Fibrobacteria > Fibrobacterales > Fibrobacteraceae > Fibrobacter. Next base: position 920 of record JABUUT010000084.1, on the reverse strand, counting down.
CTTCCAGCATGTCTGGTTCCTCTTCCAGCCTGCAGGCCTCATCTTCTAGCGAAGACTCTTCATCTTCAAGCAGTGAGCCTCTTATTGAAGACGAAATAACAGATCCACGGGACAATCAGGTTTACAAGATAGTTAAAATTGGCGACCAAGTTTGGATGGCCGAAAATTTGAATTATGAGGTTCCGCAAAGTTGGTGTTACGATGATAAACAGAGCAACTGTGAAACTTATGGTCGCTTGTACACTTGGACTGCTGTAATGGATTCTGTGAATCAGGGTGGTTGCGGTTACGAAGCTTCTTGTACTATACAAAAGCCCCACCGTGGTATATGCCCAGAAGGTTGGCATGTTCCCGACAACGATGAATGGCAAACTTTTGTTGATTTTGCAGGAACAAATTATGACGAATTAGGTTTTAATGTTCTTATGGCTGGCAATAGGGATGTTATGGGTACTTTCAGAATGCGGGGTGATAAAGCCTATATGTGGAGTGCCACGGAAGGCTCTGCTACAACCGCTTGGGATTTCATCTTTTTCTTATATAGCAGCAGCATCAATAGCGATACCAATGGAGAAAAATTCTTGGGAAGAAGTTTGCGCTGCATAAAGGATTAGTGTATACAACGGTATCATTTTTTGGGCCGCCTGCATTTGCGGGCGGTTATTTTTTTGTTCAAATGCAAAAGTCCGTGTTTAAATCACACAAATTATACTATGCGGGTGTTTTATTCACGGTGTGATGTGTCCAATCTTTAGAATGATTGTGTTGCTTCGTATAAGTCTTTGTAGTTTTTGGGTAGTTGTTTTTTACTAAATTTTTTTTTAGATGATTCCACACCCCCCAATTTCTTAGAGGTTAAAAATGGCCGACAATAAAGCAGAAAAGTTTGTTTTTTACATGTACAAGATGTGCAAGAACTA
>JABUUT010000083.1:7243-9993 GCA_021443045.1 Fibrobacteraceae bacterium | reverse complement strand
TTTTACTAGATTTAGGAGTTGGTATGAAAAAGAATGCGGAAAATGGAATGATGGGTAAGGATGCCGTGAAGGCGGTGAGTGCGCGTGGCAAGGTGCTTGCTGCGGTGGCGTGGGTTGCGATGAGCCTTGCTATGGTGGGAATGCTTGGGGGGTGTAGTAATGAAGTGACGACAACATTTGAGGGTCGTCAGGGTGGTTTTCTTGTTTCTTTGGTGGATGATTCATTGGCTTTGTTAACGACGGTGGATAGATACGATGTTTGCGAGGAAATAGGAAACTTTACGCCTTATGATGATTGTCATTTGGAATTTAAGAATACTGGTTTACATTTGGTGAATTACAGACAAAAGAAACCTGTGATATGGGGTGACACGGCTGGATTTGCAATGTCTATCGCTGAAGGTTTTTATAGAGATTCTTCTGTTTTTATATACCAAAAAGGAGAATATGGATTTTGGAAGATTGGTGAAAGGCCAAAGCTGATGGAGAAAATTATTTGGCAAAGTCCTTGTTCGGGGTTTGGAGATGCTTATATAAGGCCTTGGAAAGACGGCAATGTTCTGCTTAAAAATGCGAAGGGATGTAAATATGCTGTTCTTGACACCGCAAGCGGCATTGTGACGGAATTAGTATTGAATGAAAAATTGGCTTGGATTGAAAAGTGTGAAGATGTTGCCGTTTGGGATGGGGATGTAGATTGTTTGTTTTATGATGGTATGAGCAATATTAAAATATTGAGGAATGGTGTTGGGAATGTATTTGCGGATTTAGATAAGGATTCTTTGTATTTGGCTGATATATATGATGGAAATTTGAAATGGAATTATAAATATATTCTGATGTATGTTGCCTCAAAAAAGAACTTGTTGCTGGAACCGCATTATGTCATTGAATCGACTTCTGGATTAGGACAATCTTCTGTAAAGATTGACTGGCTAGGGAAAACTTTTACGGACTCTCTTGGAAATGAGGTGAGCTACTCGGCATTCGAATTGCTGCAATAAAAAAGGAATAGTATGAAAAAATTAGTTGTCGTTATGAGCGTAATTTTTATTACGCTGTGTGAGGTATATTCCAAACCGATGGAAACCTTGCAAAAGTACAATGTTGTCCTTGTTCATGGCGCTGCGGATTCCAGTGGTGGGTTCGAAGAACTCTGTTCTGGAACTGATGAGGTGATGGACGCCTATTCTCTTTTGCAGGAATATTCTAGAACCCAGAATACAGCAGATGAAGAAGATGATATTAGCTGGAATATCGGTGGTGCTACAGGAATGTTGGGTGGATATAGACAAAATAAATACGATAAACTAACGTACTGGCTTGATTCTACAATATTTGAAGACTACGTTTATGATACGGAAGGGAAGCCATTTATAAGTGATGGTACTCACAAAATTGACTCGCTTCTAAATTCCTCTCAGTATATCTACATTCAACGTTCCTTTTCCAATCCAGCCGAATCGCCAAAGGTGAATGGCGGTGAGATTGGTAATCGCACTTGGAAAGGCGTGAATAAATGCGGCAAGAGAAGGGCTTTGTTTGAGGAAGCTCAGGAAATTAGAGCAAAAGGTCAGAGAAGGCTAGATACATTGAGGCAAGACTCCGTAAACACCTCCTACCGTTCCATTCCCTCACGTAACATCATCATCTCCCACAGCATGGGTGGTGTGGCATCTCGTGAGTATGTGCAGGGTGATGGGTACAACCATGATGTGGACAAAGTAATCACGTTGGACAGCCCTCACGAGGGTACTGGCGCGCTGAGCATGTTCATTGATTTGAACGATACTCGCATTACCTCTTTGGCTGGGTATTTGGAAATGATAACACAGATGGCGGCTTGGAGCACCGTTGCGTTGATTGCCAAGCAGAATCAGATTGCTGCTGTGGCTTTTCCCATTATATTCATGGCGAACTATGTTGAAATTTTAGCAAAGAATGTGACAAATATTGCCTTGGATTATGGGTATAAATACACGGATCCATTGTATCGGTATATCAACCCGGACACTGATTTGCTGGATGACATTTTTGACTCCTACGAGCCGGGAATAAATCAGCTGAATGCGAAAACGAAGACGGATTCCCTTCCCATGTTCAGGCTGCTCTACGCTGAAAATGCCCTGACATTTACCGACCCTGGTCGAGGTTGGTACAATTCGATGGACTTGGTAATTCCTGATGCCCTGACTGCTGCTTTGGGTAATCTCATTTCGCAAATTGCGTCGGATGTTCCTGCTGGATTGAAATTCAGCAATGCGTTTATGGGAGCCCTTCTCGGCGTTGTTGGCGTTTCTACGCAGGAAACGGGTTCGTCATTGATTCCCACATGGTCGGGTAAAGCGGAATCGTCAAAGGTGCTGAACAGCCCCGATGTGGATGTGAGAAAGGTTCCGTTCAATGCGGCCATTCACACTTCGGAAGGCGCGGGTGCCTCGCTTTTGGCGGATGTGGTGATGGCTTCCATTGCGGGGTTGACCATCATTGATGTGGCTTTGTCGTGGAACCAGATTGCGTGTGTTGGTGCCAAATTAGGGGCCTTGGCGGTGGCCGCAGGTAACATGGTTCCCATTGTATCGGAGATTGTGTTGCCTGTTGCGCTGGATTTTACGGATTCCCACAAGTCCCCCGTTATGTCTCGCTATCAATCCCAATGGCATGGTGAAACAAATTCATACACTAGTGTCGGAAAGTCCGCTGGGTTGAAAAAGGTGTCGCCTTACCTGATGGAAGATTTTCTCTACGAG
>JABUUT010000083.1:0-5232 GCA_021443045.1 Fibrobacteraceae bacterium | reverse complement strand
AGAAATTTCCGCGCCACCATCAATGTGTCTGAAAGCGCCGATGTCGGTGTCAACCGCACGGGAATGCTCTGCCACTATAGTGTAAATGGTGGCGATGCCGAAACATCCTGGAAACCCATCCGCAAGAAGGACGGCTCCACCCTGCTGCACTCCGATTCCGTGACGTTCGAAATCGACGAGAACGTGGTGGGCAGGGAGAATGGGAAACGATACCTGACTACAGTCTGCCTGGATGCTGCCGGAAATGCCTCGACCCGCACGGACTTGTTCCACCTAGGTGAACGATACCCGACCATCAGCTCTCCCACGGAAGCCGAATTCCACAACAATCCCGTGCTGGCCATCACGGGCATCGCCCCTCCCGCAAAGGATGGAGAAATGGGAGTGTACCGCCTGCGTTACCGTTTCGATGGCGAAACCACCTGGCGTACCGAGGGTATCGAGGTTGTCCGTTCCAACCAATCCGCTGCCGCAGCGAACATCTCCAAGAGCACGCAGCCCGAGGAGGGATTGCTCGGTTACTTTGCCCGTAAAAATTTGGAAGACACCGTGGTCGTAATCGAATTGGGTGTGAGCGCCTGTGCCGAGGGGTGCAAGTGGGTGACAGATTCTGTCACTATCACCTTAGGTGGTTTTAGCCCCTTATTGGAGTACCCCACCGTGGTGCTTTTGCCCGAGAACAATTCGTCGATGCTCATTGGCCGCGACACGCTGGATGTCTCGCTACGGCTGGATGGCAAGTTTGACGACAGCTACCATGTGCGCCTCTATGCCGAGGATGCCGAGGGCCGCGCCGTATTTGAAAAGTCCATGGATGGCGTGACCAGCAACCCCTTCTACGGACAACCTGCGAATACATCATTTGCCAAGGGTGTGTGGTTCTATGAACTGGACGGCAGGTATCACTTGCAATGGAGCGGTCTTCCACAGAACTATTCGTTGAAGGTTGTCTATAATTCGCCCAAGTTTGGCAAAGCCTGCCTAGGCGCGAACGACATGGAACTTGAAAATTGCCATAGTGAAGCACTGGCATTCCCTTTGGGTGCCAATGATTTTGGCAAAGCCCTTTCGGCGGCTGGGATGGCAATGGGCGATTACCCGGAACTGGAATACCCGTTCGGTACCGATAGCGTTATGGTTATTACTGCGGACAAGGGCCACATTGTGATGGAATCGGAGGCCGCCTTCAGGGTGTATGCCGAACGGGACTATCTCTCTTCGGAAAATGCCGATACGCTGCCCGTATTCTTTGGCGAAAATGTGGAAAGCGGTTTTGCCTGGTACCCGGAAGAAGCCAGGGGCATGGATGTTTTCGGCCAGGGATGGACCATGGATCCTGCGCGTTATGGAATCCGTTACCATTGGGATGGCTCGGCCAGTGGCTCTTCGTACCCTGCCGAAGGCCCCATGAAAATTTACTCCTCCATCGTGGAACAGGACAATGCTAATTTGTATGTGCACCTAGATACGATCATAGTGAACATTTCGCTGCCGGAACTTGAAATCGCACTCCCTTCAACGTTGTCGGATTTTGTCATTCTCAAGAACGATACGGCAAAGACAAATTGCGACACTTGCGAACGGCGTGTGTTCTCCCTGGACTACAAGGACATTCCGTACGGCATCAAGTATAGGGATGCGGATGTGGTGATGGTGGTGAAGAATCCCCGTGGCGAAATTGTGGACACCCTGGTGAACACTTCGCTTCGCGCCCACAGGGGAGATAGTGCGTATCTTGCACGCTGGAACGGAAAGAACAGCCTGGGAACCGCCGAGACAAAGGCCGGCGCATATACGGTGGAGATCGTGGCTACGGACAAAAATGGCAAGGTGAAAAGGAAGAGTGCAAAATTCGATGTGAAGTACAAGGACGGCATACGTGACATGACCCCGGAGGATCCGAAAAATCCGAAGGGTAGCAGCATCTATGTGGCGGAAGCGGACCGCGACCCATCTGGCTTATATCGGTATGAACCATTTGCGGACTACCTCGTGTCGGCGAAAATGAGTGGCTGGCGTTTGTCGGATAGCGCCCGGAACCGCGGAATCACCGTGGGAGGCACTGTTGGCGGGACACAGGAAATTATCGGCTATGAACCCAAGAGGTTTTCCCTTGGCATAAGGCGGCATAGGGAGCAGTTGCCGCTGGTGGTGGTGAGTAGGGTTCATATATTCAAAGAACGAGTCGATGGAGATGGACGGGATATTGCGTGGATGTGGAATGATGGGTGCTCTCAAGAAGGACAGTCTGAAATGGATATTTTTGAGGCGAGTTTACTTATTTTTTCCCAGAAAAACTTAACTCAAACAACTCGTGTGTATGCACCCGCTGGCGGAGCATATGGCTATGATGATCACCATTATGATGACAATTGGTTTGACATCATTGTGATTCCTCTTAACAAATATGAGCAATTCTTCGAGGATAAACTACAAAATGGTGATTCGCTAGGTATTGATTCTACTGTTTATAACGAATTAAAGGGAGTATCCGTTTGGCGGCTGGAGAATGCTAAAGGGAAATGGTTTCTCCCATCTTTAGAAAAAAAAATGACCGTCGATTCTATAGTGTTTAATGCAATGCACAAATGTAGCCCCAAAGAAAATGATGATCATTATTTGGATTCCGTATGCGTATATGGACCTGATGGTACAAGTAATACAAATATGTTTGATGCCAATGCAAATTTGTTTAGCAAAATAAAATTTAAAGGTGCTGGAGAGAGCAATACCTTCTATACCGCATTGGAAAATATTAACCGTAATTGTGGTGGAGGATTTGAACGAAGCCGAGCTTCTTTATTTTCTGTGGAGTTGACTATAGATACAGCCTACTGGAACGCCCCCTTTGGGATGGACAACCTGGTGAACCGAACCATCCGTTTCGACCACACCAACAAAACCGTCTATGGCAATGACTCTAACGGCTACTGGTCGGCATACAACGGTTTGGATCAGTCAAAAAAGGCGGGCTGTGCCGCGCAGGGGACCTATTTTGACGGCTCTGAATGGAAAAATGAGAAAAACTACGGGTTGCTGACTCCCTTTGAAATGCAGTGCCTCAACATGCTGCCGGCTTCCGTCCATTCGGGTGGAACTAATATGTTCCTCTTTGCGGACGAAGACCCTACCCATATCTATCCTTCCTATTTCGACTTGAAATTCTATGGGCAAAGTAACGTGTCGGATTATTTCCAGGTCCTTGCCTTGGGTGTTCCGCTATCACCATCGGAACTCTGTGAGAAAAATGCTGCGGCCCATTATGAAAAGGCCTATCAGTTAGCTGCCGGACTGGATACTTCGACTGCGCGCTGCCAGGTTTCCTGGAACAGCCTGGACACTTCATTTAGGCGGACACCGCTCTTTGGCCATGGCTATGTGGATTTTCTCGTTGCGCGAAACAAGAAGTGGACCTTCGCGAACCACAGGGATACCATTCCGTATCCGGCAACCGCTGAATGGCGGAAAAGCGTAAGCGATTCCTGCTCCGCAAATACGGACTACGGCAAGGTGGTGGATGGGAGTGGCACATGCTACAAATACTATGACGCGGGTTCCAGAATCCAATACAGCGTGGATGACGGTTTTGATGCCCGATGGGCTTCGTTGATGGTAAACTCCGACAGCATCTTAAGGAATGCGTTGAATTCACCGGCTGTTGCCCTGGCTGCAAATTACAGGGGCTTGCCGCTGGTGGACCCTTCAAGGATTGGCGACAGCAGCATCTCATCGAATTTCGAGGTGGCTCTGGATTCGGAGAAGTTTGTAATATGGGAAGATAGTGGTTCACGGAAGGGGGCCTTCTATGTGGAGCTGGATTCCCTGAAAAAGAAGATTGAGAGGTCCATTCCCAATGTGAATCTCGTGATGACAGATGTTGAGGTGGGGTTTGCGGGTTCTAATAAGGTGAGCGACGGAAAAGATACCTTGTATGTATTTGCGGACCGCTGGGATTCCGTACAAATTTACAGACGGCGTGACGACACTACCTCCAAACTCCCTGTAAAGCCAAATACGGTGACGCTGCAAACTGAAAAGTTGTTTGCCAATCGTGATGCCTGGCTCAAGAATGTGGCGGTTGATAGTGCAAGGCTACTTTATCTGGATTCCTCGGAGCATTCCCACCTTGAGGTGAGCGCCCAATACCCTGCGGCAAAAGAAATTTATGTGGGTTTCAAGGATTCCATTGCGCAGAAGAGGGTGAATGAGTTCGTGGAGTTGCGGGCGCATCTGCAGGAGGGAACCGTCTATTCCCTGGCCTACCTGAAGGATTCCTCCTACTACCAGTTGGCTGATTCCATTGCGGTTGATTCGACGGGCGACTACCGTCTGCAATGGTTCAATGTGAACAAACTCCAGGGCAACACCCAGTTCCTCCTGACCTGGGGCAGAAGGGGTTCCTCCGATATGTATTGCAGCGTATTTGATTTGATCGTTGGGTCCGATGTGAAGGCGAACGTCGCCAGAACAGTTTCTTCGGCGTTGGATGAGGTTTCCGTGACCTTCTTTGAAAATTCACTTGTTGAAGGCCGTGATGTGACGGTGCGCGTGGCGGACGCTTCGGATTACCCCTTCGAGGAATTTAACGGAGCCGCCCTGACTGGCCCCATCACGGAAGTGCTGCCCCACATGGTCTTTGGAAACGAAACGGCTCTGCCCAGAATCCAGATGACCGTTTCTCGACAGGAAATGGCGGACATGGGCGTGACTCCGCAGACCCTTCGCCTGTACAAGGTGGATTTCGAGAACAGGAAATTTGTTGCCTTGACAAACGCCCTGTATGGTTTCCTGGACAAGGATGGAAAAGCGCTTGCTAAAGATGAATGTGCCATTTTGGATGAGAAGAATTGCCCGGCTCTGAACAAGCAGTGGGCCTATATGCTCATTTCCGCCGAGACAAGGACCTTCTCCGTGTTTGTGGCTTTGGATAGTATTAGAGCGGAGGCTCCGAACTACACGGTGGAGGTGCTGCCTGAAATTGCCGCTACGGATGTTCGTAGCCTCCGTGTGGAAGGTCTGTCATATTTTGACATCTATATTGACGATGACGCTATGTGGAATGATTCCGCGGATGGGACCCCTGCGGTAAGGAAGGTGCTTTCGAAGGATTCCAGCGGCCTCTTGCAGGTGGCGCTTCTGGAAAGGGACACCACCTACATCTTTGTGCTTCCAAAGACCGACGACACCACCAGTTCCTTCGTGGCTCCCAAGATGGTTCGTGCCATTCGTGTG
>JABUUT010000082.1 GCA_021443045.1 Fibrobacteraceae bacterium | reverse complement strand
TCTTCGTCCTTGCTGGCACTAGACTTTGCCGTACTGGAAGAACTCTTAGCCTTGCTGGAGCTGGACTTTACTTCTTCTTCGTCATCTTCATTTTTCTTTTCATCATCGTCATCTTCTTCGTCGTCAGAACCGATGATTTCTTTTACATCAACTTCCTTCCACTCCCCTTTTTTGTTGCAAAGGTAGAATTCATAGTCTTCGGTTACACCGACGGCACCATTGTCACATTCGTCTTTTACAGATTTGTCATCCAACAAAGACAAATTCCACTTATTGAGGCTGTCTGGAAGAGCCTGCCATTCACCGTCATTACAGAGGTAGAAGGCATCCTTCTTTACAAAAACCAACTTTTCTTCGGTTTTGGAATTGCACTTGCCCAAATCATCCTTGGAATCGATGGTTCCAAAGTTAACTGCGGTTTCTTTTTTAGAGGAAGAATTGCTGGAAGAGTCATCTCCACAGGCAACAAAAGCGAGGGCTGTTGCAGAAAATGCTGCAGCGAGAGTCCACTTATTTAATTTCATTTATTGCTCCTTTCTGAAATTTTGTGAAAAAATACATTAATATCACAAAAATACTACCGTTTGTTTATTTTTTTTTACAGAAAATAGTATTTTTTTTAGAGGTGTCCTAAAAGGATTGCCACGTCGCTACGCTCCTCGCAATGACAAACCGCTTTTGGATTCCATCCCCTAGCTGACGGATCATACCTCTAGGCTTTTACGCCGAACCTCATTGCTGACAACCAACAACCGACTACCAACTTCCAACCACCAATCATCGTATTTTTATATATTTTGTGGGTCATGAAGTTTCACATTCCCATTCCTGCCCTTCTTTTACTCATCCTTCCTTTGAGTATTGTTCTCTTGAATGGTTGTGCCGCCACACGCAAGCTGGATGCCTACACTATTCTAAGTAAGGCCAATTTTGAATTTGTGGCCCTCACTTTAGACTCGGTAGCCATCAACCCCGACCTATTCCCAAAAACGGACGTGTTCAAATCGGGGCTTTTACCAAACCCTCAGGTGGTAACCATTGTGCAAAACCTGGCCCGGAACATTATTGAAAAGCCTCTGGGAACGGCCCATGTTTCCGTGGAACTGAACATAAAAAGCTCCAGCGAAGATTCCCTTTGGATTCGCGGACTTACGGCCCATATCCAGCTGGACAGCCTGTACAACCTTCCCTTGGTTAACAAAGATTCTTCTGTTCTTGCCACAGGAAACAACAGGATGGTTCTTGTATCCCAGGTTCCCATCGACCGGCGCATTTTTAGTTTGACCGATGTGAAAAAAGTTTTTGTGGAAGGTACCTTGAATGTGGCCTTGGATAGCGAGGGCCCTACGGTTCCCCTGAATTTTAAAAACGAAAAGATGATTACCCCCGAAGAAATGAAGTCCCTGGAATCCAGGGCTCGGGAGTCGCTTTTGAATGGTCTTGTCAATGATTGGGTGGGTGCCATCCTGCCCGAAGAGGAACAATAATGAGCAAACGTAGATTTGTTCCGGAAAACTTGAATCCGGATGATGTTGATGCAGTAACTGAATTATACCAGAATCTTGTGCAGGCTTTTATCCCCTACACCGCTCCAGCCCTAAAGGACTGGATTCTCAAGTGGAGCGAACTGAGTTCTGTGCTGGCGGAGGTTTCTAGCCGACGCTACGTGGCCATGACCATCAACACGGCTGATGAAAAAGCGGCCAAGGATTACAGCAACTTTATAGAGAACATTGAGCCTATAAGCAGCGAATACGATGACAAGCTGAATAAAAAGCTGATGGCCCACCCCTGCATTTCGGAACTTCAGGACGAATTTGGAGTTTGGTTTAAAAGTGTGCAGGTTTCTTTAGACTTGTTCAGCCCTCAAAACATACCTCTTGAAACCGAAGAAACCATGGAAATTCAGGCCTACCAGAAAATTACCGGTGGCATGAGCGTGGAATTTGACGGCAAGACACAAACCATGCAGCAGGTGGCGTCTTACATGGAACGCACCGACCGCACCCTTCGCGAAAAGGCCTACCGAACCATGTGGAACCGCCGCCTTCAAGACAAGGATGCTTTGGACAAGGCTTTTGACAAATTGTTTAGCCTTAGAAATAAAATTGCAAAGAATGCCCATTGCAGAGACTACATCGACTACATTTACTTGGCCAAGCGCCGCTTTGACTACACCCCCAAAGACTGCAAGGCCTTTCACGAAAGCATTGAAAAACTGGTGCTCCCCCTGCAAAAGGAAATGTATAACCGCAGGGCCCAAAAAATGGGGCTCTCCAAACTTCGCCCCTGGGATTTAGACGTGGACCCCCTCTCCCGAGCCCCCCTCACTCCATACAAAACGGGGGACGAACTGATTGAGAAGGTGGGTAAAATTTTTGAAGGAATCCATCCTCAGGCAGGCTCCTGGTTTAAAATTCTTCAAGAAAAGAAGCTGATTGACCCCGATTCCAGGTTGGGCAAGGCTCCTGGCGGATACCAGATTGGCTTTGACGAGAGCCGCCTCCCCTTTATTTTTATGAATTCAGCGGCCACCGACAGAGATATTTACACCCTTCTCCATGAGTCGGGCCACAGTTTTCACCAGTTTGCCCTGGCAAACCAGCCACTTTTTGCCTACCGCGATGTTCCCTCGGAATTTGCAGAAGTGGCCAGCATGAGCATGGAGCTTATTGGAACCTCCAATTTAACGCCCTTCTACGGAAACGACAAGGAAGCCTTGGCCCGAAGCATTGAGGGTGAATTGGCCGATGTTATTTGGCTGTTCCCCTGGGTGGCTTCCATAGACAGTTTTCAGCATGAACTGTACAGTCGGCCCGCCCACACCGCCAAGGACAGAGAAGAAATTTGGCTTAAAATTATGGACCGTTACGATGCCGGTGTGGACTACAGCGGCCTGGAAAATATTCGGGCCAACTTGTGGCAAAAGCAACTCCACCTTTTTGAATGCCCCTTCTACTATATAGAGTATGGCATCGCCCAGCTGGGCGCCCTGCAAGTGTGGGCCAACTTCAAGAAAGACCCCGAATGGGCCATCAACCGACTTTTTGAAGCCGAAAGTCTGGGCTGCAGCCGACCTCTGCCAGAACTTTTTGACCGAGCCGCCATCAAATTCGACTTTACACCAAAGACCATAGAACCTCTGATGCAACTTGTGTGGGATAATCTTTAGGCCTAATTTGGATTTTTTTTAGGTTTTTTGCTGAAATATCTTGACAAATTGCATAAAAAAATCTATAATTGGCGCACATCCTAATGGAGGGATGGCCGAGTGGTTGAAGGCGCACGCTTGGAAAGCGTGTTTAGGGCGACCTAACGAGGGTTCGAATCCCTCTCCCTCTTCTAAAAGATTTGCAAATTAAATTCGAGGTAACCATGTCTGACCAAAGAGTCTATCTTGATGACATCTATGCAAGCAAAGAATGTCAAGGCTCCGTTTTCCGTGCAGTGGTGATGATGGCTCACGAAGCTCGGTTCATCAACAAACAAGCTGGTCAGGGTTACATTCAGCTTACCAAAAAACCCACCACCATCGCCATGTACAAGTTCAAGGAAGGCAAGCTTTCTTTGAACGACAAGGCTTCCAATGACGTTTCCGATGCCGTTGTTGACGAAGTGGTAGACACAGCACCAGTTGCCCCAGAACAGATGGAACAGGTGAGTGCCGATGCTGATGCCGCTTTTGGTGTTTAATGAAGCTTAATTAAAGAGTTTTGAAATTAAAGTGAAAAAAAGAGCCTCGTAAGAGGTTCTTTTTTTGTATATACAACCCATCCCCTAGAAGATAACTCTGTATTTTGCCTTTTTCTGCCCTCTGCCCTTTACATCCACTCCCCATCCATCGGAATTTATAAAATAGGGTGCCCTACCCCATTTTTTTGTAATTGCGGAAGGAGGTTCTTCGTCGGTGCTGTCTTTTACGCTGCCATCCAAGATTACCCACAAGAAAGATTCCCCTTTGTCGCTTGGGTTTTGCTCCAGATGGTCGCTTACGGCCTGAATGTAGTGGCCACTTTTGGCATTTCGTAGGTAAAAGTGGCCATTTTCACCTGTTGTTTCCATAAAATATTTTTGGTGGGCTCCGCCGTTCCATCCGTAGGTGCTCAAAGTGACTCCGGCTGCCGTAGATTCATTGGGAACATCTATTACGCGGGTACCATACTGAATTCTGTACGAAACCGGCTCCCCTATGCTAAAAAGTTTGGCAACGGTTCCTTCATCTTTGCAATCCATCAACTTGAGGCTGTTGTCACTTTCCATGCCTATGCATTTTCCTGTGGCCACACTTTTAATTCGTCCATCCATGTAAAAGGCTTCCTTAAAAATGTCCTGGTACATGGCTTCCACAATTTGAGCATGGAAAATTAGGTCTTGTTCCGACTTTACCTCGCTGGCATAGTTCAAACCGTACGGCCAAAAATGTTGGGCATCGCCCTTGAGCACCTGGGAATTATCACCGGTAAGTTCCTTTAGTTTAGCCTGGGCCTTTTCGCCTTGGAACACACCGTCTTTAAGCATATTCTTGTAATCCTGGGTGGTTCCCATACCCAAAGTGTGGGCCATTTCGTGCATGGCGGTACCCACAAACATGTAGCTCCGCTCTTTGCCAAATCTAAGGTCTCCGTTGCTGCTGGCTTCGGCGGTGGGCACTCCGGTGGAGTAGTAAACATTAATGTGTTTTGTTAGTGATGCGTAGGTGTTGTAGATTTTTACCGCGGAATCCATGGCGGTGGTTATGCGATTGTAAGCGTCTTGTTCGTCGTCGCTGGGGGTTGCAGATTTGTGGAGGGTGTAAGTGATATTTCCCTTAAGTGGGGTATCCGCTGCAATGGAAAAATTGGCAAAAAAAGCCAAAAAAAAGTATCCAACCAGGATTTTTTTTGAAAAAAAGTTCATATACACTCCAACTCTAGGCTACCCTTCATCCCTGCAATCTTGAAAATAACTTTTTTTTGAAATTTTCAATCTTTTTTTTTTGAAAATCCTTTTAAAAAAATGGTAAAAAATGACAGAAGCACCATTCTCACCACCAATGGTGCCTACGACCAAATCCATCTGTCTAGGGTTGCAAGGTACGCTACCGACGGAAGCTTAAAAGGCCTTTTTTTTATGCATGGACAAATTTTCCATAAAAGGCAGTGCTGATACAATAAAAAACACTTTAAAAAATGATACATTTATTTATGATGTATCTAATGCTGTTTTTTATAGCAGCTAAAGGGTGTTATGAAGAGAAAAACTGTTTTGGCTTTGTTGGGCGCCTGTTCTTTGGCTTTTGCGGAACTCCCTACCGCAAAGGATCTGGC
>JABUUT010000081.1:21692-26810 GCA_021443045.1 Fibrobacteraceae bacterium | reverse complement strand
AGCAACTGCGCCAAGGACCTAAGGAACACTTTCCTGTTCCCGACGTAGACTCATTTTTTTTGCAGTCATCCCAGCCTCCATTCCTGCTGTCATCCCGGGCTTGACCCGGGACCTCATTACTTTCGCTTAGGAGCACATTGTGTGCAAAGTAAGAGATGATAAAGGGAAAATTTTCGAGGAATATATGAATAATTAAATCCCCCGTGGGTGGAGATGCCACAGGAGAGCTAGAGAAAAAAATTATTTTGGAATCAGTGTGTTCGAGGTATCATAATTTCTTCAATAGGAGTATACATTTCGCAGAATTTGAGCCCCTTCTCTACAAGTTTTTCCTTGTGCATCTCCGTGATTCTCTCGTCCATGACATTTGTGGGCGGAAAAGCAATGGACAAGGCCTTGTTTGTGCAATCTAAATCGGGTTTATATTCTATAAGTCTTTGATTTTTCCTCTGCTTTTTAATTAAGTCTTCTATGGCAACGGCTTTTCCCATTTGGTATAGCTGTCCGTCTAGACCCATGAAAGTTCGACCAACAACGACCCGAGACCCGTCAATCCATGTTGATTCTGTAATCCAGGGCCCGTAAGATATATCAACACTATTATATAAAATCGGTGCCTGGGCCGGCATGCGCGTTTCTGGAATAAAGACGGAATCTATATCAGTCCACTCTATTTTGAATATTCCACAACTACATTCGTACCAGTTGGATGGAAGAAGGCTTAAAGTATCCACATCCCATACCGGAGAAAGGCTTTGTTTTTGCTCTGTCGTAAGAACAATGTACCGGGATCGAGACATTGTTTCAATCTGCTTTTCGTTCAATGCCAATTTGCGGGCTGGCACGACAACAGTGTAACCAGCCTCCATATCATCATCCGGATCCGCATCATTCTTTGCAGGAATTCCCCTAAAGGAAACTTCAGAAATGCAAAGGTCGGACCATTTTTCTCCAGGATAAACAGAAAGAACTCGGATGTACACAACCTGTACGTCCTTGACTTTTCCAAGGTCGATTTCCTGGGGCTGCATGGAATCGTCTAGAGTAACTGTACCGAATAGATACTCTTTTTTAATTCCGTTGATGTATATGCCGATTTTTTTTGCTCTACTGTTATCCTTGTATCGCCGTTCGCTTTTAGCGTATCCATTATGGATGGTAATCTTGTTTAAAACGTCGGTTCCTTTCAATCCGAATTGCAACATGACATTACCAGAATTATGGGGTAGCGCCCATGTGGTACCCAGGTCTCCGTCAATCAAATTGCGAGGCTCGTAGGTATTGCCGGATTGGCTTACTAAATGTCGGCCGGCAGAACCGATGCTTGCAACGGTCCAAACATCGAGTTTTTCGCTCGCCATAATGTTGCAGACCATTAAAAGCGTAATTACGATGATTTTTTTCATTTTAAATACCTTGGAACTTTTCCTATAAAAAAACTAAAACTCGTCAACCCACTGGAGGGCCTTCTCTTCCCCTTTGTCAATGGTCTTCTTGATGGCTGATTTTCCGACTTCCTTGATTACTTCTTTCCCGGTTTCATAAAAACTTTGGGAATAAGATTCCTTTTGATTTTTTGGTTTAATGTCACGTTTTCTTTCATTGACAGGTTCGTCTTCGTTGTTTTGAACGCAGCGCACCGCAAGAAGAGATTCCTTGGAAGTTGTACTGTTTCTTTGAATATACTTGGAGTCCATCGAAAGTATTCGGCTGACGGCAGCATCGCTGTCGGTTTCCTTGTCTGTCCAAAAGCCAGTTTGCCCCGAATACCATTTATATTCGCCGAATGCGTACGAGGCGATTCCAGTAAGCACCGCTCCAAAACCGTACCAGTCAATAGCCCTGTGATAAGCGAGACTGCCATCCGTTTTGAATTCTTTTCCATCAATGGTGAGATTTACTTCTACATCGTGCAAGCACGAAGCATTTCTTGAATAACATGTTCCCTTGAACATCTTTAGCAGTAGTTTTTGTGCTATGGACGCATCGCCATTATTCTCTTCCTTGATGAATTCTTCCAAGACGTTCCAGTCCTTGTCAGTGGAAAGGTGCCATCCGTTGGGGCATGCGGATTGAGCGTCTTCCCACGGATAAAGGTTGCCGTCGGCTTGACAATTCTCGGATTTGTTCTCGTAGCAGGCGGATCCCTGAGGAATGTCCAAACGCATATTTTCAGCCATCCAGTTTTGGTTGCCAATCCTTATGGTTGCATACTTGTGTCCGTCTCTATCGTCTGTGATTTTCCCGAATTTATGACTTTCGTAATGGTTTTCTATTTTTTTATTGTATTTTTCAACTGCTGACTTTGTTTCAATCATGTTGTTGACGTAGTAAGCTGCGTAACCTGCAGCGGCTACAAAAATAAATCCGATGGTAAGTTTACTTTTCACACTCATTTTTTACCTACCTTAAATAATACCTTGTGCTTTTGAACTTGCGAACGATGAAGAAAGTTGAATAGTTCTTTATAATTTTCCATAAAAAGTTCCTATTTAGATAAACGTCAAATGCCTCTCGTGAGCATACACGAAGGCTGGAAAAATAATTTTATGATTTTTTATAGTTGGATTAAAAACAAATGCACAAATGTACCCCCCCCCGCAACATTCGTGCCAAGAATATTTTCAAGGCTGCTATGGTTTTTATTTTGGTGGGTCATTGTGGATAGCTTCATGCTGTAAATATACTTTTACGAAATTCCTTTGTCAAGCAATTTTTGAAATTTATTGACCATTTTTTGTTAGTATCCGTTATGATTTTTTTTATTTTTGGGGCTAAATGGAAAAATGTGACAATCTTACAAAAATAAATTGAAAAACGTAGCATAATAAAGAATTTTTCGGAGCACCTGCAAAATCATGTGTCTGATTCATAGAGACAGTCCAAACACTTCGATTAGCTGTCTCCCTGGAGCCTGCCTTTAGCCCTGGAGCAGCGCGATAGGGGTTAGGGTCTTGATTCTATCGCCTTCGGCTCCAGAATGACCCGCAGCCCGAATGCAGCAAAAATAAGCTTGCTTATTTTTATTGTTGAGGCCAAAGCCTGCGCGAAGCGCCATGACCAACTCCATAACTGTGGGTGGGATGGGTTGTATAAGTATCTTTTGCCACAGGGTTTTACCGGTGCCCCGAAATTTAAAAATGATAAACTCCCCTGTGGGTGGGGTCCCGCAGGAGAGTTGAAGTTTTATTTTCCTCCCTTAAAAAGTTTGTTGTTGGGATTCAGCTGAATAGAGCGGTTCTCGTGTACAGCAAGATACTGCTTGTTGAAACCGCTAGTCCCTTTGTTGGAATTCAACTGGTTTGAGTGGTTGTTGAGATTGGAGTTTTTTTTAGCCATGTGTTAGCTCCTTTTGTGTGTGTTTATGCAGCATATCCACTACTGCAATACTCTTCATAGATTGCATTGCGGAGACTTTTATTGGTTTTAAATGCTACTTCAAAATCATAAACGTTTTTCTGCATAAGCTTATTTTCGTTTGTGGTATAGCCTGCAATGTGTATTTCTCCATTACGGGGGTCAAAGTCGGCTTTGAATTCCGCATGGAAGAATGTTGGACGCATACGATCGCCAATTTTGAGATTCCTTATGTCATTGGAACACAAAGTTAGGTTGGAAAAATTTTCGCCATAATTGTCAGGAATTTCTTCAAAACCATTGCGACCTTCGTTATACCAGTTATCGGGGACTTCAAGGAAGTTTAAAACAATGGGATCGTAGCCGTAAGCGGGTGTCCAAAATGTGACAAGAAAAGCACCTTTGATTCCTTGCCAAAGTATTCCCGTGTTGAGAGCTTTGATGCCTTCGTTTGTAAGCTGATATCCTTTATCTTTGAATTTGGCGATAATACCGTTTTCCTGAAAAAATACAAGGATATTTTTTACTGCTTTTTCGCGGGCTTTGCCGTTGTCCCCAAAAAGATCCCGACAAATTTCCGTTGGACTTGCAAGGGGGCGCTCGCTGATATAGCGCAAAAATGCGCGAATCCAAAGATTGGGGGAACGTTTTTCAACTTCGCCTTTTACGATGTAAAAGCTGATGTTGTTCTTAATATTGATGTTCATAGTGAACTCCTTTGTTATATGTTATTAGTTACGTCTTTAAGTTTTTGGGCAATGCGTCCTAATCCACCTTGGGCTTTGTTCATTGCTGTCCAATTGCCTACGTGA
This sequence comes from Fibrobacteraceae bacterium, assembly GCA_021443045.1. Classification (GTDB taxonomy): domain Bacteria; phylum Fibrobacterota; class Fibrobacteria; order Fibrobacterales; family Fibrobacteraceae; genus Fibrobacter. The sequence goes on along the minus strand of JABUUT010000081.1, from coordinate 22,641 downwards.
ACCATCATGTAGCGGGCTCGGGTGATTGCAACGTTATAGCGATTAGGCGCTCCGATAAAGCAAGTGGGTACTTGGTTCGCATAGCTAAGGAAAACGATGTCTGCCTCGTGTCCTTGGAAGGAATCTACGGATCCTGCGCTATATTCAACGTGTTTGTTATCTTTAAATACTTTACGACAAATCTTTTTTAACTCATCGGCCTGCTCCTTGTAGAAGGACAGGGTGGCAACACTCCATTTCTTTCCCTTTTGAGGATTTTGATTGGCGAATGAACCAAATTTTTTTAATTCATTCTCTATCCACATCAGTTCCTTTTTATTTCGATTTTTGCAATCACAAAAGCCCTTGATATGCTCCCAGTGATTATGATGCTTAAAGCGGTTGTAATTCCATTCACGTTTTCCAATCATGTGTTCAGAACGCATAGCTTCGCCATTATAGAATTCATCAGACGCCAACTGGGCTATGGACTGGTCACTGCGATGTTGATAGGAAAGCTTGATGCAACGGTTGTCAAGCTGCTCTTTCGGTATACCCCGTAGGAGTGCAATGTCTTTGTATTCGCCATAACCTTGGATCAACTCCTCCATGAATGAGGGCAGATACATCTGTTCAAAATTATGCATATTCTTGATGCAATTATCCTTGTCGCCATCGGGAATCAATGCTAATTGCTCTTGTTTTAAACGGTCAAGAGTGCTGTAGTCTACATTCACGTTGTTATCTCGTTGTTCAAACATGCGAATGAGCCTCCAGGACAATTCGTCGTGCCATTCTTTAGGGCCGTTTTCGTCCATGCGATGAAAAAGATTTTCGCGATTATAGCGGGCAATGGACACCCACTCCTGCATTTCTACTTCATGGAGAATGCGATTGGTGAGTTTGTCACGTGCTGGACGTACAGCCGTAATTCTCGGGGAAAGAAAATCGCGGTACTTTTGGAAAGATT
>JABUUT010000081.1:17964-21636 GCA_021443045.1 Fibrobacteraceae bacterium | reverse complement strand
GCATCAGCGAAAAGGACTTCATTCTGGTTACAGTATTTCTTGTACAGATACGCATCCATGTTAGATTCTTTTTCAATAAGGATAACATTTTGCCTTAATCCACTTCCTGTAGAAGCTAACAACGTATCTGAAGCCACCGTGTATTCACGTTTTTTATCCTTATCTTCGGGATAACAAATTTGAAGATTTTCTGCCAAGTGATCGTCATCCACATAGGGCGGAAGTTGCTTGATATCGCCAACGACAATCCAGTGCTTGCAAAGTACTGCGGGAACAAGGAATTCCTGGACTGTCGTCTTGGAGGCTTCGTCGATAATGAGATAATCAAAAGGGGGTTCATCTTTTATTCCCAGTTTTTCCATTTCCTTAAGTGCTGCACCAAATGTTGTGCCTGCGGTAATGGGAGCACTTTCTTCTAGAAAGCTGTAAAGCATTTCATTATCGCGAGGATTACAGTACTGTAATAATTCTTTCCTGTATTTTTTCAATTTCTTTTGAGGAACAGCATTTAATCTTTGCTGCAATGCTTTATATTCAGTTTTAGCGAAGGCTTTACCGACAATGAAATTTTTTCCGCCATGGCTTATTTTTTCACTTTTTTCATCGCCATAGCGCTTGACACAGGACTTATCCAAGTGTTCTTGCAGTTTCTCCAAAATATTGTCAACAGCAACGTTGGTAGAGGCAACCAAAAGGATTCGCTTTCCTCGCTTTACCAATTGAAGAATCAGCTCTACAGTACCGGTAGTTTTACCGGAGCCAGGAGGACCAATCTTGATTGTAAAATCGGGAGTGCAAAGAGCGTTGTTCACAAAGTTTCTCTGCTCGCTATTGCCGGGGCGATTATTGTCGGTGAGAAGGACGAAATCCTCATCTTTGATTTCCGCTACCTTATAACAGGGAAGTTCTAGATCATCTCCCTTCATAAGCGCCTTGAGTGTGGGGGCTATATTACATGGTAGGGAGTAATGTTCATAGAAACAATCGACAGCGTCTCTTGCTTCGGGACTGATATCTACTGTTTCTTCAGTGATTTTTTCAATAGTAGCGATTTCTGCAGCAAGCTGTATGGTGGAAGGAGGGATGCATAGAAGATGCTCGTCCTTTACGATTCCATGCTGATCACGACTGTGGTCATTTGGATTTGACTTGGCAGAATTATCCATCAAGAAAATGTGAACATTTTTTTCACCCGTTTGTTTATCCACAACGGCCTTTGCACCGGTAATGCAAAAGGCGTTATCTGGTTTGCAGGGCGTTCTAGGTACTTCACTTTCAGGCACCTGATAACAGCGTGTTGAAAATTGAAACCTTTCTTGAATATCAGAAAACTTTTGATTCGTACGTTCGGTTTCACAGAGCTTGTATTCGAAGCCCTTGGAACTTCTTCCAATATATTCAAAGCCTGATAAGGTCGTCTGGAAGCCATTCAGCAGCAAGTCAATTTCTTTGCCGATAGCTTTAATATAATTTTTTGCAGTACACATGTTTATAACTCCTTTGGTTTGAGATTAATATTTGATTCGGTAATCATCTAGAAAAGCACAATCTGGTTCGATGGAAGCATTGCGCATTTTGCGACGATCACGTCGAGCTAAACGCATTTTTTCCTGACAGCTGATTATGGATGTCATCATCGTGTTAAAAATACGGCTTGGCGCATGCTTAATGGCTTTTTTGATAACGTTGCGTTCCTGGAGGGAACGCTCCTTAATCATTTCATAAATACCTTGTGAATCAATGTGCTTGTTGTTAATCACACTGATGACAACCTTATCTTCTTCATTGTATATCACATAGAGGTCCTTGTCCATGGAAACCTTGTATTTATTTGGATCTTCCATTTTTTCCCATTTTCCAAATTTGAGGATTTTGCAGATGTCGCAATTGCGAAGTCCACGTTCCACCTTTCGATACGCTGCATGATTAGTCATGCGAATGAGTTTCTTCTTCATGTTTCGTCCTTTTTTGATGTGTATATGAACCAAAGGTTCTTTTTTGTTACAGCACCGTTTTACCGGTACATTCATAATTTAGGGGAACAATTGGGGACAAAAAGGGACAAAATTACACTATGTAGTGCAAGGAAAAAAACGTCGAAATTCAGTGAAATCGACGTTTTAATTTTTTGAAAGATGCTTACTTATTTAATTTTTCTTTTTCAAATTTTTTCACACTTTCTCTAATGAAATTAGAAAGCGTTGATGAAAGAAAAGGGTGTGCGTCAGGCTCATGGAGAATTTGCCCGGGGATGGTCTCGCTGCTTTTTTGGCAGAGAAAGTTATATAAGGCTTGAAGTTCCGATACCGCAGTCATTGATGTTGCGGATCGAGCGCGTTGTCTGTATTTTTTAAAACGTTCAAGTCCGCTTTTTAGAAACGTTTCCCTTTCACCAAGAGGATTTTTCTTTCTTTCCCATTGGAATTTTATATATCGTGTAACCGCCATGGCAAAAGATTCTTTTTTATATGAATCAACCATTCTTGCCGGAACATCGTCTATTTCATCTACAAAATTTTTTTTCTCACCATTAGAAAGAAAGCCATCAATTTTCTTATTGATGACTTTCCAATCTTTTTTGATTTTCTCCTTATCTGCTTTAGCCATATTATTTTGATTTTTCGTAGCACTTCATGGCTTGTTCGGCAACTTTTTGCAATTTCTTTTCATCAAGGTTGTTTGCCTTGTCCAAGTCTTGACCTGATGCGCAGGAAAGTGCCCCTACAAAACAAGAACAATAAATTTTCTTCTCTTGGTAATCTCGAGTGACTTGAGATGCAGTTCTTTCCATGCATTCCTTCATAATTTCGTATTCGTCCGCTTTGGGGAAACGGTCCTTCTTTGCATCTCCGACATCGCATACGCCAGGAATTAGCGCAAAGGAATTTACGGTAAAACCGAGTGACAGAATTGTAATAATTTTCTTCATAAAATCTCCTTGTTGGTGTAATTGTTTTTCTTGAGTCCAACAACCACACAATGTTAATGTACATTTACAAAGTGTTCTTGTCAACATTTCTTAGTGAAATTCATTTTGTTACAAATCAAACTTCAAAATTAAAGAATTTTGTTACATTTTAAATCGAATAATAAAGAATTTTGTTATATTTAGGGTATGGCTTTCTATCGAAAAATATACAAAACCCTTGAAAAATGGCAAAAAGCAACGAAAAAGCAGGCTCTTTGCATCGTTGGGGCTCGCCAAATAGGCAAAACTACGGCTATTTTGAACTTCGGAAAGTCCCACTTCAAGAATGTGGTGTATTTGAACTTTGTGGAAGATCCAAAAGCAAAGTTGATTTTTGACGGTAACCTGGATGCCAACACCATCATCACCCAGCTTACTGCATACATCAACCGGCCTATGAAACCAGGCGAAACTCTTGTTTTCTTGGATGAAATCCAAGATTGCCCCAACGCCCGCACCGCCATAAAGTTTCTTGTCCAGGACGGCCGGTTTGCATATATCGAATCGGGTTCTCTCCTTGGCACCCGCCTTCTTCAAGTAAAGTCATATCCCGTTGGTTTTGAACAGATTGTAAATATGTATCCCATGGACTTCGAGGAATTTTGCCTTGCCAACGGAGTGCAGCAAGAAGTTTTAGATAAACTGCAGGAATGTTTTGAAAAAGAGCTGGAGTTAACGCCGGTGTTCTTGGAAACATTCAAGAA
>JABUUT010000081.1:15849-17251 GCA_021443045.1 Fibrobacteraceae bacterium | reverse complement strand
CTGGGAACCAGAATCATTTATTTACAAGGTCGATTTAGAAGGGCTTAAGTAATTTTCAGGCAAAATTATTGACTTCTATGCAAGATCTTGCTGAAAGGTTATAATCAATCCAATGATGATTATAATTCAGCTTTCTACTCAAAGTTGGTCCAACTATATTTTTAAAAGGAAAACAAAAATCTTTGCAGTTATACCCTAAAAATTTTATTAAATATATCAAATATTTCAATTATAACTTGATTTTTTTATATATTTATATAGATTATTAAAGTTAAACTATGTGTTTTACCCCATCGTAATCAAGACGCAAATCACTTTAAAACATAAGTGGAACAACAATTATGGTAGTCCGAGAAGCGTATCTCAAAAAAATTCGCCCTTTTATAGGCACCGAACTCATCAAGGTGCTTACCGGCATCCGTCGCTCCGGAAAATCCGTTTTGCTCCGCCAGATCGAAGAAGAAATTTTGCAGCAGGGCGTTTGCGAACAAAATATCATATTCTACAATTTTGAGCAAATTAAAAATGCACCACTTTGCAACGCCAATTCTTTGTACGAAAACATCAGGGCAAAAATTTTGGGCACCCAAGGCAAAGTTTACCTGTTTCTCGACGAAATTCAGGAAGTTGAAAATTGGGAAAAGTGCGTAAACTCTTGCAGAGTGGATTTTGATTGCGACATATACATAACCGGCTCCAATGCAAAACTCCTTTCCTGCGAACTTTCCACATACCTTGCCGGGCGATATGTGGAATTTATTGTTTTTCCATTCTCCCTTGCTGAATACTTGGACTTTTACAACCATACAAACAGCAATATGAATGTAAAAGAGGCATTCGATAATTACGTGCGCTTTGGCGGCATGCCCTTCACCTTGAACCTGGGCGAAAATGCGGAGGCTAAGACACAGTACCTTAACGACATTTACAATTCCATTGTCCTCAAGGACATTGTCAAGAGAAACAACATCCGTGACGTGGATTTGCTGGAGCGTTTCATAAATTACATGCTCTCCAACGTGGGGCATACCTTCAGCGCCACTAGCCTTACAAAATTTTTGAAAAGCGAAAGCCGAAAAATTTCACATGAGACCATTCTGAATTACCTAAAGGCTTGCACCGACGCCTACCTCTTATTCAAGGTGAACCGCGAAGATGTGGTGGGAAAAAAAATTCTAAGTATAAGCGAAAAATACTACGTTGCCGACCATTCCATCAAGCAAGCCGTCTTTGAGAACAACTTAAATGGCATTGACCAGGTTCTAGAAAACATTGTCTGCATGGAACTTTTACGACGCGGTTACAGCGTGTCCGTGGGTAAAAACAACACCAAGGAAATCGACTTTATCGCCACCCGCAACAAGAACAAATTATATGTGCAAGTGTGCTACCTGCTTGCAAG
>JABUUT010000081.1:4315-9744 GCA_021443045.1 Fibrobacteraceae bacterium | reverse complement strand
CACAGACCTGCGGATTATGATTCCGACGCTCTACCAACTGAGCTAAGCCGCCAAATTTTAAACCAAAATTAGTAAACACTAAAATGTTTTTCAAGGGGTTACTTGAAATAAACTTCAGTTTCTACAAAATCCTCACCCCATTTGATCACCTGCCAGCCCGGTGCCGAGCTTTTCAAGTTAAAATAGGGCGTATTTGGATCAATCTGCATCTGGATTGACGGAGCGACATGAACGGTGAGACGGTCGATCTTGATTTCAAAATCGGAATGGTAGTGACCCACAAACACATGGTGCAAGTTTTCGATGGAATTCAAAGTTTGCTGAACTTCAAGCATGTTCGTCAGGTGATATTTCAGATCCATGAAGCGGTGGTTGCAAAAACAGGGAGGATGATGCATGAACAAGATGATTTCATCCTTGATCTTTGCTGCTTCCTGCTTCAACCAGCACAGCTGGTCCGGCGAAACATTTCCACATGCGCTGTCAAGAAAGAAAATGGACTTCCCCTTAAGGTCATACCTGTAGTAGCATTTGTCATCATGAACCTTGCCTTCAAGATCAAGGTACTGCTTCATTGTTTCCACCCGGTCGTGGTTGCCCGGTATGACACATACTGGAATTTTCAATTCCTTAAAAATTTCCACAAAATACTGGTAGGCTCCCGGCTCGCCATCTTCGCTTGCCAAGTCACCAGAACACACCAAGAGATCCAGGTCTTTCATCGACTCGGACTCCAGTGCCTTCCTCAAGTTGGCACGGACATCGATACCTTGAACAAGACCTTCATCTTCACCGATGTGAATGTCCGATACTTGCCCTATTTTTAAATACTTTGAAGCCATGACGCTCTATAATATAAATATGTATAAAAGGGTTTAACATATTAATGCTGAAAATTTTTTCAATTTGTGACTTGTATCAACCAAGAGAATAAATTTGTAGCAATTTTCAACATTATTTTGTGATTTTTTAGTGAACAGCTATTGAAAACTAGGCTTCAACATTTCTCAACATTGAAAAAAGTGAATAGATTTGCAAGTTTCAACATTCCACGTATCCTATCATTAAATTTTTAATTTTTTGACAATCAACAAGATACGTAAAACTTTACCTCAAATCTATTCACTATCCACACTTCTAATATCTATCACTATTTATATAAATACATAGAAGTAATTGATATGTTCGTGAATTAAAGGCTCAATGGCTTGGCATCCTTAACAGGAGGCTGTTGAGCTGCAACTTGTGCAGTTGGCTTAGCTTGTGCGGCTCCCATCTGGCAGTTGCCCTGGAAGATAGCGCCTTCCTGGATAATGAGCTGCTTGGTCTTGATGTTTCCGATAAACTGGGAAGCGTTTTCAAGAACGAGCTTGCCGCTGCATTCGATATTGCCCTTTACGGAGCCTGCCACGACTGCGGTATTTGTCTTGATTTCGCCATCAATATAGCCCTGACGTTCAACAATCAGTTCGCCTTCGATGGTGACGCTGCCATTCACGGTGCCCGCAATGCGAACATCGCTGTTGCCGCTGATGTCACCCTTGATGGTGACGCTATGACCAATTTGTGTGATTTCTTGTTCTTTGGTTGCCATGTTTTCCTCTTTGTATATGGTATATGGATTTAATAGCTAAAAAATTCTTCTGCGTCGAGTGTTTTTCCGTTTTTGGTGATTGTATAATGGAGATGCGGTCCGTTACTGTTGCCGGTGCTGCCTACTGTTCCTATGATATCTCCCTTGTTGACGTTCTTTCCCATTTTCGTCTTGATGTTCTTCAAGTGCGAGTAACTGGAAATATAGCCGTTTTGGTGATCGATTGTTACGGTATTTCCTAATTCACCCTTCATTTCAGCATAAATTACGATACCACTTCCCGATGCAAAGACAGGATTGCCCATTTTTGCCGAATAATCCGTTCCAAGGTGGTTTTTTTCTTCGGAATAGGGCTTGCTGACAATGCCAATGACGGGTAGGACGTTCGGAATGTGTTCCAGTTTCATGCGTTCTTCATGTGTCTGCCAGCCACCTTCGTAATCCACCTCGATTTTTTCCGACGGTGTATGGTTGAACTTGTTCTTGTCAATCAGGCTGCTTATTTTTGCAGAGTCGTTCTCGACGAACGTTCCGAGTATATTCTGGATTCGTTCCTCCAATACCCAGAGACTATCGAGGCGGTTGAAAAGTTCCTCGTAGTTCTTGTTCTGCTTGATCAGCTGTGCATTGGAGACCCTCATATTATCGTAATGTATTAAAATTCTTGCTATGCGGCCAGCATTGTAGATTGCTATGCCAGCTGCAATTACAAAAACTGCCACAAAAATTTTAAAGAACAAGACAAGTTTGGTGTTTATCTTGTATGACTTGGAGTCTCTCGAATTGACTGGAATGACCTGGATGGTATAATATTTCTGTTCTTTCATCGAATGCCCTTAGCGATTTTCCATAAGCTCCTGTATTCGATTCAAATCGTCGATACTATAATAGTTGATGACGATGGTTCCCTTGTTCTGGTCATTTGAACTCGGATTGAGCTGTACCTTGGTTCCAAAGAAAGTTTCGAGCCTATTTTCAAAATTCTTCATGTCGGCGCTCAGTTCGAGCTTTTCTTTTTTGGGGGGCACGTCAACAATGGCATCTGGTTCTTTCTTGTCGTCGCTCTGTGAGATTTCTTCACCTCTCGAAATCGCTTCAATCTGGCGGACGTTCAATCCCTCTTCGATGATGCGCTTGGCGAGAGTTTCGGGGTCATCAATCTTTTCACTGCATAGGGCACGTGCTGCACCTCCACTTATCTTTCCTTCGCTGATCCATGCAAGTACATTTTCGGGAAGTTTGAGAAGGCGAAGCGCATTTGTAATGGATGAGCGTGATTTGCCAACAGTCTTTGACAAATCTTCGTGTGTATAATGATGAATGTTGATAAGTTGTTGATAAGATTGAGCAACTTCTACAGGATTTAAGTCCACACGTTGAATGTTTTCGATGAGAGCCCATTCACCCATGACTTTGTCATCTAGGCTTTCGTAAATCTGCGCCTTGATTGTTTTGAGTCCTGCAAGTTTTGTCGCACGGGTACGACGCTCACCACTGATAATCTGGTAACGGTCACCGGCCTTGCGGACTGCAATGGGTTGAATCAGGCCGTGCTTTTCGATGGTCTCGGCAAGTTCAACGAGTTCGTCGTCGTCAAAGGTCTTGCGAGGCTGGAACGGGTTCGGGTCTATAAGGTCAACGTCAATTTCAACAATCTTTTGCTGATCGTCTTTTGCTGCCTCCGCAGCTGCGTTTGCTTCTGGAGATTTTAGGTCAGAAAGATTGATGTTGCTGTTTTTGAGCATCTGCCCAAGATTGCTTCCGAAAGCGAATGATTTTTTTCCCATAATAAAATAGAGTTAAGGTTGAGTGCTACACAAATTACAAAAGTAAATGTGGTTAGTTTTTGTCCTTGTTCAAAATTTCTTCGGCAAGTTTCATGTATGCCTGGGAGCCACTGCTTTGAACATCGTAGAGTATGGCTGGCTTTCCGTGAGAAGGAGCTTCACTCAGCTTGACATTGCGGGGAATCATGGACTGGAACACCGTGTCGCTCAAGTTTTCGCGAACCTCGTCTGCCACTTGCCTACACAAGCTCAGGCGGGAATCGTACATGGTTAGCAGGGCGCCTTCGATGGTCAAGTTGGAGTTCAGATTTTTTTGGACTTCCCGTATCGTCTTGAAAAGTTCTGTCATTCCCTGAAGTGCATAATATTCACACTGCACTGGAATCAGCACACTGGTGGCAGCGGTAAGAACGTTCAGTGTCAGCAGGTTCAGGCTTGGAGGTGCATCGATGATGATATAATCAAAAGCTGGTTTCAATACATTGATGACGCGTTCCAATCTACGTTCGCGGCTCATGGCATTGACAAGTTCGATTTCCATGACGGCAAGATCAGGTCCAGAAACAATTGCCTTGAGGTATTCCAAAGGTGTGTCAATTATGGCTTCCTTGATTGTTTCGTAGTTGACATTGTCGGGATTCTCGGCAAGGTTCAGAACCTCGTGAATATCCACTTCCTGCATCTCGGTGATTCCGATACCTTGGGAAGCGTTGCCCTGCGGATCCATATCGATCAGGAGGGTTTTCTTTTCCAATGCGGCAAAACTTGCAGCCAGGTTGACAGCGGTCGTAGTCTTACCTACCCCACCTTTTTGGTTGCATATTGCTATCACTTTACTCATTTTTTACCTCGAGTGACTAAGGCGTAAACCTGTTCTTCGTTTATCAGTGAATAAGTATCTATATTGACATTTGGATCATTTTCCAATTGAACAATGCTGTTGTAGCTCTTGAGCGTTAGGAATGTTCCACCCACCTTTAGTGAAGGTTCAGCACGATCCCAATCATTTTCAAATGTGGAGAGTGCTCTGCAGCTAATAAAATCCAAATCGTATAACCCAGAAGTTTCGAACCTTTTTCCAACGACAGTCATGTTTGACAAGTGCAGTGTTTCCTTGACGTACTGCATAAATTGGACACGCTTATTCCTAGGTTCTACTGCATAAAACTGAATCTGGGGCATTACAATTGCCAAGGGAAAAACAGGACAGCCTGCACCCGCTCCCATATCTGCCCATCTGATTGCCGGGTGTGAATCTTGGACTGAATCGCATATTTTCTTTCCAATAAATATATAGGGAATCAGCGAATCAGCGATGTGTCGGCTTAAAATTTTCTCAGAATCCTTCGGAGAAATCAGATTACCATACTCTTTTGTTTCAACAACTAAATCGGCAAAACCATAAAGCTTTTCTATGGTTTCCTTAGAAAATTCGACGTTGAAAGCATTAAAAAACTGATTAAGTAAATTTTTTTGTGATGAGTCTTCGGAGGGTTTCATTTATAGAATTCATTGTTCCACGTGAAACATACCCATAATTTAGTATTCTAAAAATGAATGCGCAACGAAAACGGAGTGAACAAAAGAAAATAATTAAAATATCTGTGGATATTTTTTTAGTTCGTGTTTAAAACTTGTGGATTAAAAAAAAGTCCCGATAGGGACCACAGAAGTAATTAGTAGATAGTAGTTAGTATTTAGTGGTTGGTAGCAAAATTAGACGATAGAATTGGCAACCATGGATTCTATCTCCTCAAAGAGGATAACAACGACTAAGCCAATAAATTGTCTAGTCTTGTATATCCCCTACGAGGAAGATTTGACTAAGGCAACAATTTGCCAAGTCTCACATATGGACTTCGTCCATCAGGATGACACCGCCAAATAGTCACACCTTTAATATAGAATGGCACTGCCGATATATTTACTGATAACTGATTACCAATCACCGTTAACCAACCACCATTCAAAGTTTCACGTGAAACAATGGTTAGTTATCGGTATTCAGTTATTGGCGAATTGTCACCCTGGAGGGAGCGGCCTTTAGC
>JABUUT010000081.1:2811-3995 GCA_021443045.1 Fibrobacteraceae bacterium | reverse complement strand
GTCATCCTGAAGGAGCTTGCGACTGAAGGATCCAAAGCAGTTTTATGGACCCTATCGCCCTTGCAGGGCTCCAGGGTGACAAACCACGGCTGTCATTCTGGAGGGAGCTCCGCGACCGATAGAATCCAAAGAGAAAAATGTACTTGACAAATGAAAAAAAAGAATCTATATTAGTATGCAAGAAAACCTTGCACGCCTCTTTACAATGCGCACCCAGCGAGGTTCTTTTTTTGTTTGAGCGGAATCTCTAGTGCCCTCGCAAATTTATAACAAGCCTCCCCTGACACTTGAAAAGCAAGCGGACCTTCTTATGGGCCGTGGCTTAAAGGGCATATCCAAGGAAAAACTCATTGAGTTTTTATCCAGCGTCGGGTATTATCGTCTTCGTGGATATACTTACCCTTATCAAGACAATGCACAGAGTGATACACTCTTTGTTCGAGGATCGGATTGGTTTGACATTGAATCTGACTATAACTTTGACATTTGCCTCAGAACACTGGTTGTGGAAGCTCTTGGCTATATTGAAATAGCAGCCCGTTCCCAATTGGAGTACCAGCTATCTATTTCTCATGGGTCAAGGTGGTATGAGGACCCATCATTATGTCATGACAAAAATATATTTCAGGACAACCTGAAGGAACTTAAAAAGCATTGGGACCGTTCACGAGAGGTTTTTAAAGAACATTATGAGCAGGATTATGATGCAACGGTGTCGCCTCCGGCGTGGATGATTTTTGAGACCACTACGTTTGGCACGGTGTCTAAAATTTTTGCCAATCTGGATAACAGTGTTAATGCAAAAACAGAAATTTCGAAATACTTTGGATTTAACAAGGCCTCTACAAAAGTGTTGGTGAGCTGGTTTCAACATCTGAACCTGGTACGAAATATTTGTGCCCATTATTCAAGGCTGTTTTCGAGAAGCTTTATCGTCAAGCCAAAGGTTCCCACGAACTGTTTTAAAAAATGGGTTGGCGGAATTCAGCATCAAGACCGAATTTACATGTCCATCTGTGTCATTACGAAATTGCTGGAAGCCTGTGCCCCTGACTATGAATTTAAGAATGCTCTCAACGATTTGATGTCAAAAGCCTCCCCGAGACAACTCACATCCATGGGCTTTCCCAATGATTGGAAAACACAAGATTTATTCAAGTAAAAATGAAGGAATTTAGGTATGC
>JABUUT010000081.1:0-1797 GCA_021443045.1 Fibrobacteraceae bacterium | reverse complement strand
ACACCACATTCATAGCCTACGGGGCCGAAACCAGCAAAAGCAAGCTGGAAGATAACAGCAAGGAATTTACCGACTGGCTAAGTGCAAACAAAGTAAACCCCAAGAACTACTACCTGGTGGTAGGCCGCTTTGTATCGGAGAACAACTTCGAAACAATGATTCGTGAGTTCATGAAAAGCAAGACCACCAAGGACTTTGTGCTCGTCACCAACGTGAATGGCCCCTTCTTTGAAGAACTGCAACAACGCACCGGCTTTAAGAGCGACTCCCGCATAAAATTCGTGGGCACCGTCTATGACCAGGAACTGCTCAAGAAAATTCGCGAACAGGCCTACGCATACTTCCATGGGCACGAAGTGGGCGGCACCAATCCCAGCTTACTGGAGGCCCTGAGTTCCACAGACCTGAACATGCTCTTGGGCGTGGGCTTTAACAAAGAAGTGGCCGAAGATTCTGCCCTATACTGGACCAAGAACTCCGGCAGCCTAGCCACACTGATAGACCAGAACGACAACATGCCCGAAAGCGAAATTGCTCGCTACGCCGCCGCCAGCACCCAGCGTGTTAAGGAAGCCTACAGTTGGGAATCTGTGGTGAATGAATACGAAAAGATGTTTTGAAATGCGAATTCTAATAGCAAATAAATTTTATTATCGTCGCGGTGGTTCCGATGTTTACTCCATTAATTTGGAGCAAATGCTAAAAGATAATGGTCATGAAGTTGCCTTTTTTTCTATGGAGCATCCTGAAAATCTTGAGTCGGAATGGTCGACGTTTTTCCCTAGCGAAGTTAAGTTTTCATTAGCTCCTCAAATGGTAGAATCCTTTTTTAGGCCTTTAGGGACAAGTGAAGTTAGAACAAAGTTCACCGCTCTTATAGAAGCATTTAAGCCAGATATAGTTCATCTCAACATTATTCACTCACAGCTTTCTCCAATGATTGCTGAAATTGCTCACGAACACGGAATTAAAGTTGTCTGGACTTTGCATGACTACAAACTTCTTTGCCCTCGTTACGATTGCCTACAAAATGATAAAGTTGTATGCGAAGAATGTTTTTTTGACAAACGTCCTGTACTAAAGCACAAGTGCATGAAAAACTCTATGTTGGCAAGTTTCCTTGCTTATAAGGAGGCTGTCAAATGGAATCGAGAACGAATTGAAAAATGCGTAGATAAGTTCATTTGTCCATCAAGATTTATCTTGAATAAAATGATTCAGGGTGGATTTGAGGCATCTAAAATGAATTATCTGTGCAATTTTATTGATACAACACGTATTGAATATCGGGCGACAGAAGAAAAACCATACTACTGCTTTTTGGGGCGTCTGTCGTTAGAAAAAGGGTTAAAAACCTTGATTTCCGCAGCATCAAGATTGCCATATAAACTGAAGGTTGTTGGTACAGGACCAATAGAAGCGGAACTGAAAGAAATGGCTTCTGAAAACATTGAGTTTATTGGGTACAAAAAATGGGATGAAATCCAACAAATCCTATCAGAATCGAGATTTATGGTAATCCCTTCGGAATGGTATGAAAATAATCCCCTTTCAGTTATAGAATCTTTATGCTTGGGAACGCCTGTTCTTGGTGCGAAAATTGGTGGAATTCCAGAACTTATTGATGATTCTACTGGTATGACATTTGAAAGTGCCAATGTGGCTGAACTTTGCAAAAAAATTGAGCAAATGTGGAATAAGACTTTTGATTATGCGAACATTTCTGCTGTTGCAAGGAAACGCTTCTCTGTGAACGAGTATTATGAATCGTTGATGAATATTTATACGGCATAGTTT
>JABUUT010000080.1 GCA_021443045.1 Fibrobacteraceae bacterium | reverse complement strand
GCGCTCATGAACTGGTAGATTATAAAGATAATCGCCGCCGTGGAGAGCACCATCAGGGGGATGGGCTGGCTTGCAAACATGATGCGGTAGCGGCTTTTTACCCGCTTTGGAATCCAGTGGATAAGCATGCCGGCGATGAACACCAAGATGATGTTGATGTGTTGCCAAGCGATGGTTCCTAGGGTGTCCCATTTCCAGGCGGTTCCCATTTGGTTAATCATGTTTTTGGCGGTGCTCCAAGCAACTTCATTGGCTTCGGCTGGGTCCAGGTTGGAGCCTGCGCGGAAAAAGAGACGTGTAAATGTGATGAAGATGAATGTCATGGATACATTCCATGCAACTTTTACCCATTCACAAGACCTTGTGGTAAACATTCTCCAAAGAAGGGAGGTGTACACGCCTATAAAAATTAAGGCAAACCATACGGTTGCAATAACCAGCACGGGCATGGGGTAGCTTTTGTTTACTATGGCGCAGGTGGCCATTAAAAATAGGGATGCGGCGGCACGGAAGGTTATGGAACGGCGTACCCAGATTTTATTGAATACTTGGCCAAACCCATTGAGGCCTCCCCAGATGATAAAGTTCCAACTGGCTCCATGCCACAATCCGCCCATAACCTGGGTGGTCATGGCGTTCATGTTGGTTGTAATAAACTTGCGGGAATCGGGCTTAAAGTAGGCGTACAAGGCAATGTAGAGAAAGAACAGCCCAATGCCCACGCCAACAAGAATGCTGCCAGAGAGCATAATGGCGGTAAGTGAAATAAAGGCTATCCAGAAATAGGTTCCGAAACTGGCTCCACGGTTGCCGCCAAGGGGAATGTATAGATAATCGCGAAGCCAACTAGAAAGACTCATGTGCCAGCGACGCCAAAATTCGGTAGGGCTTGTGGCCTTGTATGGGGAGTTGAAGTTCTGAGGAAGGCGAAAACCCATTAGCAAAGCGACACCAATGGCAATGTCGGTGTACCCGCTAAAGTCGGCGTAAACTTGTAGGGAGTATGCAAAGAGTGCAATTAGATTTTCTAGGCCGGTAAACAATAGGGGTGTTTCAAAAACACGGTCTACAAAGTTGGTGGCCAGATAGTCGCTAAGAATCACTTTTTTGGCCAGTCCGTTTAGAATCCAGAAAACGGCTATTCCAAAGGCTCGGCGAGGAAGAAAGAATTTTTTGTGAAGCTGAGGAATAAAGCGGTCGGCGCGAACTATGGGGCCAGCCACAAGCTGGGGGAAAAAGGTGAGGTAAAAACCAAAATCCAGTAAGCCTTTTACCGCTTTAACTCGACCTCTGTATATGTCGACGCAGTAGCTAATGGCTTGGAATGTGAAAAACGAAATACCCACGGGGAGAATGATTGTGTCTACCAGGGATTTTGTGCCAAACATGGTGTTGCTGGCGGCAGCAAAGAAGTTGTATACGTGGAGCTGAATGCCTGTTAGGTCGTAGAGTGCGTCTAAGAAGAAGTAGGCATATTTAAAGTAACTGAGCACCAGAAGGTCAATGATGACAACGATAATCATCCACAGTTTCTTTTTCCACTGTGCTTCGGCATTTTCTATCCATTTACCAATAAAGTAATTTGCCACTACACAAAAAGCTAAAATGCATACATAGCTTCCGCTGGTTTTGTAGTAAAAGAACATGCTTGTAAAAAACAAGAATGCGTTTCGAAGAAGAATACGGTTTCCCATAAAGGTGAGAACCGCAAAGACAACGGCGAAGAAACCCCAAAAATAGAACTGTGTAAAAAGCAGCGGGGAATTGGGGTCAAAGGCAAATGTGTGGTGCAGGAAGGGGAGGAGATGGTCTAACATTACTTGCCTTCCTTAATTAGCATGGAGTTGGGGGCTTCTGCATCTTGGGCTGGCAAATTGGATATGTGCTCCTGATAGGCTTCTACCAAAGCCTTGTAGAACATATCGCCCAACAGGTTGTATCCAGATGCCTTAAAGTGAACCTTGTCTTTTTTGGCAAGGTCGGCCTTTTCCCATTTGCTCATGGAACCTAGGCCCCCCATAATGGAGAAGGTGTCCCAAACGCCAGCACCGTACTTTTCGGCCAACTTAAAGAAAGCCTGCCGAGCTTTTTCACCATTAGGGTGTTGCACAAAGCGTGTTTTTTTTACCTTGCGGTAAGAGTCGTTGTTGGTTACAAAAATTAAGGCGGCGTTGGGATTTACATTTTTGATTCGGGTTATTAAGGTGTCGTAATCGGCACGGAACTGGTTGCTGTTAAAGTTGACCACGTTGGCATCGTTAATACCAATGGCAAAAATAACAAGGTCGGGCTTAAAGAAGTTTAGTTCTTTTTCTAGCATGGGGCAGTTCTGTTTAAAATAGTCAGATACTCGTGCTCCGTTGATACCCACGTTGGTGTAGGATATACCAGGAAAATCGGTTTCGGTAAGAATTCCTGTTAAAGTAAAGCGTGGCCTTTCGTTTGAGCTTGTCTTGGTTTGAGAAGATGTGTCAATGGGGGCGGCGTCCAAAGCCAGCAAATCTTGTTGAACCGTATCGAAAACGGAACTGTCTTGGTACATGGAATCTAAGGGGAGAGCCACATTTCCCGGAACAGGCGCTTGCGGAGCATGTTTTACCACCGTGTCTTTGGATGAATCCTTTTGTGTGGTGTCGGCATTGGCTTTTGCAATGGAATCTTGTACCAGGGAGTCGGTAATAAACTGTGCCACCGTGGCTTGCTTTAGAGAGTCTAACCAGCGGAATTTAATCTTGATGGTGTCAATGGGGCGTGGTGGGGTAAATACATAGCTTTGGCTTGCGGTATCTGGCATGCCTGCATATTCCATGGAGTCTACGCATAGAACGGGAACTACATCTTTGTTGTCGCTGTATCCAAAAAGGCGAATTTTTGTTTCGTTCCAAATGGGGTCGTTGTTGTAGCGGTTAAGAAGAATTGAAATTTCGGCACGGGGGTCGGAGGTGCTAACGGCAATGCCTAATAGGCCTAGAGGTTTTTTAATATCTTTGAGCACATTTTTGCTCATATCCCAAATGCCTTTGTAGTATGAGCCGTAGCTGGAGGGGGTGTTTGTGCGTGCGGCTGCGTAAGGAAACACAAAGCCGCGGCCAGCAGAAGCACCTGGGTAGATGGTGGTAAGGTGCTCGCGAATGCGCCCCGACATTACGTCGGCCTGAAGGTGAGACCCACCAATGTGAAGAATTCTGATTTTGCCCCTGTTTTCAAAAACAAGGGTGTCTAATCGGTTGAAGAATTGTGTAAAAGACTGGTTTCCTTTAGGAAACTGGATTGTATTTAAAGTGGTATCGATAAAAGGGTACTTGGTAAAGTCTATGTCGTAGGCGTTGAGGGGTGTTTTTTTGGAACTGGGCTCTTTAGCGGACAACGTTGTAGACAAAGTAATTAGTAGAATGAGAAGGATTCGTGTTAAAATCACTTGCGGCCTCCCTTGCTTGGTGCGGCTTTTTTCTTCTTGACGCTTTTTTTCTTGGGCTTCTGGGTTTTTAAAAGTTTTACCTGCTGTAATGAATCGGCATAATGCATAATTTCTTTTAGCTTTGCGTCGTCAATTTTGTGACGGTCGCGGAACTTAAAGAAGTCGTAGTGCATGCGAAGGGAATTGCAGAAGAGTTCGCCCATGTAGGCGGCTCCGCGGCGGGTAAAATGAATGTGGTCGGTAAAGCCAAGGGCGGGTTGCTTGTTAACCCACTTAATCATGGCTCCGTTGCCGCCCATGACCCGGTGCATGTCCCAGTAGGCGGCTCCGTTTTCTAAAGCCACTTCTCTAAGGGCTTTAATGGTTAGGTTAAGGCTGGGGTATGTTTTGTATTCGCCGTCAATTTGTTTAGCCATGTCGGCTGGGCCTATAAAAAGAATGTCGGCGCTGGGGTTTGCTTTTTGTATGGTTTGAATTTGTCTAGAAATAATTTTTTTTGTCCACTCTATGTTGGAACGGCTGGTGCTTGGAACAAGGTTTCCTCCGTATTCCATAATTATCAACTTGGCGTTCATGGCCTTGTAGGCTTCGGCCAAAAGTTCGTTGTCAATACGGTGGAAAATGGTTCCCGAACTACCTCGCATAGCCACGTTGTCTACAGCAACGCCGTAGGGGCCATCGGCAGAAACAGCATAAATTTCGGTGTTTCCAGAAAGGTAAATTTTAGCAGAAGAGGTGGTGTCGGGCAATTTCCAAGTGTATACATTCAGTTTTTTTAATTTGTCTATAATTGGGGCTGGGGCTTCTACGCTTTTTTTCTTGCGGGATTTCTCTACAATTTTTACTTCTCCCGTTTCGGCGTTGGCTGTTTGCTTGTATTCAACTACGGTACTGTCGTAAACCAGTTTTAAACGTAGGGAACCACGCTTGCCAGACAGCACCTTGATGGTGGTGTAGTTGCCCACATGGGGAAACTTGTCGTTTCGGTTTTGTTCCCTTTTTTTAAACCCTATCATGGCTTCGCCATTGAGGTCGGCAAATTGAGCCAGTGGGCCGTACCGGTTGTGGTCTGCTTCTTCGTCTTTGGGCCCAAAGAGAATGTATCGGCTTAGTGCTCCACTGTTCCAATGGCTTGTGGTCTGTGATGGTACTCCCATAATGGGAGGCATCATGCCTGGGCCAGCTCCTCCAAATTCAGATTGCAGGTCTTCGCGAATGGTAGCCGAAATGCGGTCTTCTTCCAATTGGGAATCGCCGTAATGAACAATATGCACCACTGTAGAATCTAGCTCAGCCAGTTCCAAGTTCAAAAAGAATCGGTCAAACCAAGTGGGGTCGTCATCGGGAAGATCAAAGCGAGTTCTGCCTTGGGTAAAGAAATCTTCGTAGTATTTTAGAGAGTCTGAAAATGCAGAAAATTCTTTTCGCCGTGTGGCTTCCACCAGCTCTTGCATGGCCTTTTCTGGGTCTACGTCGTTGGTGTCAACGTTGGCTTTGGGAAAAACGTCTGCCAGTGAGGGGTATCGCAGAGTCTTGCTGCCAACAGCTATTCCACTATGGGGAAAAACCAATGCTATAAAACCCAGTACAGCAAAAAGACTGATGATGCTAATTAGTGTTTTTAACGGACTCATTATATTTTTTCAAAAATTTCCTGGACGCTTCCAATGTGCATGGTTCCATCGCGAAGGTCCTTGTATTCAAATTCACCATCTTTTGCCTTGTCACCATCGACATAGACCACAATCTTGGCTCCCTGGTAGTTGGCTTGTTCCAACTGTTTGCCAATTTTCATGGGGGCTAGAGGGTGTGACACCGATTGGGCACCTGCATCGCGGAACTGGACAGCGGTTTCAAAGATTTTCTTTATGTCCATGCTAAAGCTGGCTATGTAAAAATCCACACTCTGTTTAGGGTTGGGTAAAAGATTGTGTTCCTTTAGCAAATCGGCAAGAACCACGTCACCCATACCAAAGCCTACCCCTGGAACTCGGTCGCCGCCCAGTTTTTCGGTAAGGCTGTCGTAACGTCCACCGCCTGCAATGGCTCGCATGGATTTTCCCTTGTCAAAGACTTCGAATACGATGCCCGTGTAGTAGGCGAGGCCTCGGACAATGCT
>JABUUT010000007.1:38572-47381 GCA_021443045.1 Fibrobacteraceae bacterium | reverse complement strand
CCCGCTCAACAAGAAACTATCCAGTTTGTTATTTCGCAGGGCAGATGCCTCGTGCTCCACCCTTTTAGCATCAGTGTATGCAATAGGACTTTGGAGCACAAGTTTTAATGGTTTGCTGCATTTGTCATAATTCCTGTAGCTCAATCCATGTTTTATTCCATATCTGTTATCCAGTGAAAAATTACTGAAGTTGAGTTATATTGTCTTCGGTGTTGTACCATGAAACAGGTATAGATGAATAGAAATTCACATCATCAGTATTGATGAGGAGATAGCTCTGCGGATTCAAAGGATCTGAGAAGGAATCCGTGTATGTTTGAGCACACATATACACCACACCCTTTACCGTAACCTTTTCGCCAAGGGTGTTGATGGTGCAGGGCTTACCGGCCTTTGCTTCGGCCTTAGTCGCTTCTCGCCAAGAATATTTATAGTATAAATCTTCTTCGCCAACATCGTAAATAGCCTTCACAGAATCGGTGCAAACAAAATTTCCCTTTGTGGTACTCAATACTGATGTAATGTCACAAGGCTCTCCGTAGTTGATAAAAGTATACTCGTTGGAAGCCACCCACATCCACTGGGAATAGGAGTATTCACAACGATAATACTTGGTATCTGTCTTTGCACCATCGGATGTAACCTTGCCAGCAATATGTTTACCACACACTTCTCCCACATCTTTTTCAGCGGGGGTTGCCTTTCTCCAGGTAAAATAGAGAGTGTCCTTATTCATTTTTTCGACCTGGGTGCAAACATAAAAATTCTTACCTATTTCAGCCACTTTCTCAGGGTTACAGGACTCTTCGTCTTGGGTAAGGTAATCTGTTTCCGTAAAGCCTTCTACCCAAGAGAATTGTTTTTCAGTACCAGAATGCACGCAGCGAGCATATTTATCACTGCCATCTTCCTTATACTTAATAACCTTACCAATATTGTCTACATGCTTATAATCGCAAATGCCATAGCGTTCATCAAACTTGTTCAAGGTCTGGATCCAAGTCCAGGTAGTGTCTTTCTTGTCTTCCGAGATGGTGCTGTCGCAGTGCAGGTAACGAGTAACATTTCCCACCTTTACAATTTCCACCTTGTCAAAGTCGTAAATACCTTCGTGGCAAAGGTTACCCACTTTGTACACATAAGCATCGTACTGTGCCCAATGGCGTTTGTTACAGCCCCAGTAGGTTGAATCATCGTCTTCATTGATGGTCATGGCCATAGTGTAACGCACGTCTTCAAAATCGGTGCAGGCATAACCAATCCACTTTTCCAGAACCAAAGAGTCTGCCATTAGATTGTCTTTGCGGCCTTCATCTAGCATGGCGGTTTCAATGGGGAGCCAACGAGTGGGATTACCACGACCCAGACCAGCCGTATCATAAACATACAACTTTTCGTTATCTACGTTACCTTCCATAATGGTGCCATCGAGTGCGGCTCCTAAACCAACAGTGTCCCGTTCAAAATCAGAAGCGGTAATCCAAGAAGAGCTTTTGCAAATAAAGTAAGCACTGGCACTATCGCTAGATTCATTCTGGTTTTTGACCACCGCATTTTCACGAGCGGATCCGCAGCTGCCCAAACCATAATTGGAATTCCAGAACTTGGATACATAGGCTTCAAAGCCTGGAACCTTGGCCAAGCCAAAAGATTCCAAATTTTTACGGAAAAAACCTGTACGCATAATTACATCGTCATTGTCCTCGTCACGAATCTTAAGGTTTTCAAGAGCGTAGGCAAAGTCGGCAAAAATGGTCTTGGACTTTTCATCGTTCCATACGCCATTTTCGGCAAAAGCTTCACCGAAAGCCTTGATTGCATTTATCATATCGGACACATCGCCAGTGTTTCGAAAGACAATGCCTGTAGCCAGCATGGCGGCATCTACATCAGCAACGGAGCCACCAAAGCCAAGGGCGGTGAGCAATTCGTGTTCGGCCTGGATTTTTGCAGCCTTTACAGAATATCCATTTTTTACCAATTTCTTAATGCGAGGCAGTTCCATTTCGCTGAACAGGTTCACCTTGACCTCATCACTATCGCCCATGTCTACAAGAGTACTGAGTTTAATGCTGTCTTCAGAAAGAAGACCTGTGTTCATATCATAATATAGACCAGTAACTTCCACGAGAGCGTAGCCGTTGTAGAGGCTTACATTGGAAATAACGAAGTCGCCCTTTGCAGAGGAAATTTCATCGTTGAAGGTAATGCCGGTTTCTTTGAGTTCACTTTTCTTAGCGTCCAGTTTAACTTCTCTCAAAACAACGGGAGAACCCTGTTCAAAGTAGCCACCTACAAAAGCGGTTCCAACAACGGTACTGCTGTCTATAACAACAACTGGTTCTGGGCCAAAATCCACTGGAGTTGCATCAGAAATAACCCAGCCAGACTCCTTACAAAGGTAGTAGGCATCTTCTTCTTCAACATAAAACTTTTGGCCAATAAAACTAATACCCGCCATATTCTTTTTGGCGGAGCATGCCGGTAGGTTTTCATAGTTGGAAACTTCGTTTGTTTCACCTTCATCGGTTTCACCGACAGTGCAAGCAACCATAGAAATGGCGAAAATGGAACTGAGTCCAAAAAGTGCAATTTTTTTCATATTCATTCCTTTTCCTTACTTTTTAGCGTTGCTTGAAGAACCTGCATCAGTGCTGGAACTGGATGCTGGGGAATCTTCTTCATCTTCGGAATCTTCAGATGATTCTATTGCAGATTCATCGAAATCAGCGGCATCGTGGCTAGAAGGCACCGTAATAATGCTTTCGTCGGAATTCAGTGATGTGCCGGACCCAAAGTCACTGGAGCAAGCGACAAGGAATGCAATAAACAATGCAGCAATGGCTAGAATAATCTTTTTCATGCTACACCTCCATTAAAAAAGAATGAAACCGCCAAAGGACACAAAAACCCCTTGGCCGTTAAAGATTGATTTTGTATCGGTAAAGAAGGTGTCGCCAAAAGCAAATTCAATTGCTGCGAAATCCAAATGCTGGTAACGGAAACCCACCGTGGCAGTAGACTTTGTCATTTGGCTCTGCAAGGCGGTATAATCGGAGCCTGCTTCGTCAGTGCCTGTACCATAGGCAAGGGCCATCCAATCGAGATTGGCTTCGCCAAAGATAAGTACACTTTCGGTAATGGCCACTTCACCAAGGAGGTTGGGTATAAGTTCCAAACCATATTCCACAAGGCCCTGATCTACTTTTTTACCGTTCATATTTTTTTCGTATTCATCAAAAAATACAATAGGCACAGAGGCATTTACACCTGCATACAAATGGGCGTGTTCCGACTTAAGGCCAAGGGCGCCAAAGTTGAAGAAGGGTGCCAACTTCACATAGGAATCTGCACCATCATCAATAGTCTTTCCCCCAACTTCCACAAGGCTTTCGTGACGAACGCCCTTTACGCCTAAAGTCCAGTTGGTTCCCGAGGCACCTGGAGCATTGGTAATAGCAAGGCTACCCTTGAGATCGCGATACATTTCGTTAGAAGAAGCTCCAAAATTGGGGTCTAGCCCCACTTCGGCTTTGTAGGTGGTCCATTGAGCGTTCAACACAAGGGCGTAGTTGCCAAGCACTTTAGAAGCATTTAAACCAATATCGTCGCCTGCTTCGGTATAATAACGGGTACCGTCATCACTATCAAAGTAATATTGGCCAAGGGCTGCAAAAACAGAAATGCCAAAGCCGTGATTAGCATAACCGATAGTTCCGCGGCCAAGATCCCCAGAAATATCCAGGGCACCGAATAAACTACCTACAGAAAACACTCCCCGTTCTTGGGAAGGTTCAATGTAAAAGAACTGACGACCGGCAAATTTGTCGGGGCGGGCCAAAAGTCCATCCACATTGTCGGCAGCAGCTTCGTTACCTACAGTGTTGTAGGCCGAACCATGGAGAACATCGAATGGGTTCTTCTTGGGAGCGGCTGTGCTGGCAGCTGTATCAGTGGCAGTGACAACAGGTTCTGTTTTGGCGGCTTCTGCAAACCAAGCATCCTGCTTCTGAGCCACAGGAGCTGCGGGCACGGCAATAGGTTCGGCCTTCGTTTCCTCAACCTTTGCAGAGTCAACGGGGGCTGCCTCTACAGGGGCTACTTCGGCAGCAGCCACAGGAGCGGCAACAGAGTCAGCCGAAGCAGCTGAATCAACTGGTGTAGCTTCGGCTGCAACGGATGCAGAATCAACAGGAGTTTCTGTAGCCACTTCTGTTGCTACCGGTGCAGGTGCAGAAGTTTCATTAGGGGCTGGTGCAGCCTGAACAAATGTGGCTCCTAGACCTAAAAGACCTATGCCAATAACTTTTTTTAGGTTCATCTTTTTTCCTTTTTTGTACAATTATTTATAAATCTTTTACGCAACGAACTGCGGCACGAGTGTATGGATAACCGCTGCCACTTCTTGTAAAAATATACGACTTTCCGACTTCAAGGAAATTAGAGCCATCCCCTAAAGCCCAGTAGAAACCATTCTCAGGACTAACATATCCACTTCCATTAATGCTACTGGACATATAAACTCCAGTAGCATTCAGTGAAAGCCCCCATCTATCTACAGTTCTTTCGAAACCGTATCCATCATTTTTATATTTAGTATAAGACTCAAAATAATAAGAAAGTTCACAATCCAAGATCGACCAATCCTCAATCCCAGCCAATCGCCAACCCGACGCTGCTGGGCAAACCTTTTCTGCTGCAGATCTGTCGTACAATCGAGTTGTACACGAGGTTGCGTCGTCATAGCAATAGTAGTTTCCTGTTGAAGGAGCATTTCTCATATCTTCAGCCATCCATCTTAGTCCGGCATACTCCACAACAGAATACAGAGTTCCTCCAATGTTCTCTTTTACTGGAGTATATGCTTCCCATTTATTGTTGCTAGTGCATTTATATCTATGGTCGTAATCATAATAATATGCTAAATATCCTACTTGTCTGCCACCGTGAGAACCCCCACATAATCCGAAATATTTTTCAAATTCATCAGTAACTCGCCATTCAAAAACACCACTTGAATTTCTTGCACAAACATAATTATAGTAGTCACTTAGTTCCACCGACACCTCACAGACATGACCCGTATTCGTTTCGTATCCTTTAGCCAATCTCCATTCAAATCCACCGGTAGTTTTATCACAAGCATATCCTTGAATTACTTTGTACTTATTCTTAGATTCTGAACATACTTGTTTTGTCTTTTGTTCCGCAGTTGTAGCGGTGCGCCAAGAATATTTGCCAGAGGAGTCTACACAGGTAAAACCTTGCTCCGTAAAAACGGAATCTACTATGGCAGCGGAGCAAATTTGGACTGTGGCAAGTTCCCCTGCCGTAGATTTTCTCCATTTATAATTACTGTTTTCAAGAACGCAGGTATAACCGGCTTTTACTGCAATGGAATCTAAGTTATCTTCAAAACAAACCCGCTTTGTTGCAATTTCTGCTTCATTCGATTTTCTCCAAGAGAAGGAGCTTGTATTCTCTTTGATGCAACTGTAATAGGTATTATTGGAGCCTAGAGCGAGTTTTCCTACTGAAATTGTTTCTCCGCATACATAACCTGTATAAGATTCTGCTTCACTGGCTTTTCTCCAAGCGGAATTTTCACAAACATAATTACCCACCACTTTATTGTTGATACTATTTTCACACACTAAACCAGTTTGTTTTTCAGCTTCGCTTGCTTCCCGCCAAAGAAAATCCAAATCTTTGATATCACAGGCGTAGCCGGAAACCACTTTGCAAAAATCTTCACCACTACAGACCCTTCCTGTTGCCATTTCACCGTCAGAGGCTTTTCGCCACCTTAACCAATCGCACACAACAGCATTATTTTTATCTATAAATAAATTAATTGACATGTCACATTTTACCCAGTCACCATCGAGGCATGCATAATGTTCAAAGTCTTCATCCACAATTGTTTTGAATGTTCCTCTGTTTTCGGAATCGCAAATTTCTCCAATAACCATGGCCATTTCACTTGACTTTATCCACTCGTTTTCGACACAGGCATAAACATTCCCAGACTTGGCCACAACAAAACTTTCCGTTTTGTCGGTGCAAAAACCAAGTTCAGCAACCACATCACTGACCTTGGTCCAGCCATCTTCAAGACATGCATAAAAATTGTCGCCAAGTTTTTCAAAATTGGAACTGTCCTTCTTGATACAGAATCCAAGTTCAGCCGTCAAACTATCCACTTCAGTCCAGCCATCTTCAAGGCACACATAGTATTTGTCTTTCATTTCCTTAAACTTGGTGCTATCCACAGTGGAACAGTAGCCAAATTCTTCTTCCTGAGCGGATGCATCCCGCCAAGAACCGTCTTCGCATACATAAACATTCTCACTCTTGGTTGCAACAATATCCTTATCATTATCCTTAGTGCAGTCCTTCAGTTCAAATTCATCGGCGCTCAATTCTTCCCACTGTTTGTCCTTGCAAAGGAAGAATTTTCTGTCATCTACAGACCTATACTTTTTGCTGTCGTCATTGGCGATGGAATCGGTACATTCTTTAAGTTCATACTGGAGGCTTGAGATTTCACGCCACTGGCCAGATTTGCAGGTGTAATATTTTTTTGTCTTACTCTGTTTGTAGGAGCCTTCGGCATCACCTACGCAAAGGCCCAGTTCACTGTCTAATGGGGTGGATTTGTGCCAGTGATTGCTTGTGCATGCATAGCCAGCACCATAGTTTTCACTTAATTTATTTTTATTATTTTCCTGAGTTTTCTCGTTATGGTCGTTACAAACCGGAAGACCATATTCCTTGTACCAAAATTCGTAGAGTATTTCATCAACATCGGTAGCCTTAGAATTTATGGACTTGATATTCTTAATAATTTCGGAATTTTCACCGGTGGAATCCAATAAACTCAGTTGGTCTGCAATTTCAGCACGCAAGTTATCGCTGATTTTTCCAGTAGTGGCAAAGCTTTCGGATAAATCAAGGATGCGGGAGTTGAACTTGTAGAGTGAGAGTTTGCCCATAAGGGCTACGGAGGCGGCAAAAAGGTTGTTGGCAGAAGAACCTTCGTCGGAAAGGCTAAGTTCAGTGGCCGCTACGGTATCTGCACTAAAGCCGAAAGCAGAAAGGATTTCGCGAGTGGCGCGTTTTTTGGCTGCGGGCACATTATATTTTTCGTTTTGTACCAAGTATACAGCACGGCTCATTTCAAGAGGCGTAAGAATGTTTACGTTTGCCTTTACGGTTCCACCCTTACTAAGGTCCACCAAAGCAGATAATTTTGTCTTTGTACCTGAGGTAATTTTGCCGGTTACTTCGTTCTTGAAAAAGCCATTTACCTCAACCAAGGCATATTGGTTTTCCAGCGTAATACCTGTAACGGAATAATTTCCATTGTCATCAATGACGCTACCTTTAAAGGTTTGCTTGGTCTTTGCAAATAGGGAATCGAGACCGTAGACGGTCACTACGCCACCCTTGGTAAATGGTCCCTTTTCAGCGACTCCTTTGACGGTTACCGAGTCGACCTTGATTTTTTCAACTGTGGCTGTGTCAGCCTTATTTGTCTTCTCGCTGCTAGAGCTTTTTTCGTCGTTGGATTTGCTATCGGAACTATTTAATGATTCTATCTTAGAGGAATCGGTAACAACCCATCCTTTGCTGGTACACTCGTAAACAGAATCCGTCTCCACAACATAGGCAATTTCGCCATAGTGGCTTTTGGTGCAGTGCACCATTTCTTCCTTGGACTCGTATTCGCTAACGCCATCTTTGTTAGAGTTTTTGTCATTACCGCTGGAAGAATCATTGCCACAGGCGACAAGGGAAAGACTGAGCCCTAGCCAAACCGAGCCAACGAAGGTATACCAAGCCCTGTAGTGTAGCCACTTTTTCATATTATTTTTCCCTTCTTTTAAACTATTACGTAACTGTTATTTAGGAAAAAATATTCTCTTTGGCAATCAAACCGCATATTTTAAGGCTTGAATAGACCATTTTTATTAGGGTGCCTGTAAAACACTGAGGCAAAATGGTGGCAGGCAAACGGTTATCAGTTGTCAGTTTTCGGTTGTCAGATACTCATATGGACATTCACAGGCTCCTTCAAGGCTACGCCCTTCAGGATGAAGAACTCAAGGTTCATAAAGTTGATTTTTATTGAAGCCCTCTATAGTCAACCGTCTTTCGTCTAAATTCACTCTGAATGTGCAGTACCAAAGCGAAAAAAAATTACTTCACACCGGTGCTTCCAAAGCCGCCTCGATTTTCTTCTTCGAGGGAGCCTTCCACAAAGGTAAGCGTAGGCTGGATTTCCATAATGCGAAACTGGGCTATGCGGCTCCCCTTTTCAATAACCACATCTTCCGTAGCATAAACGGGCATCTTCCACCAATCTCCAGACCCGCAGTAGCTGCTGTCCACCACTCCTACAGAATTTGTCTGCAAAATTTTGAAGTTCTTGAAGGTAGAACTGCGGGGGGCCAAATGGGCCTCGTAACCAGCGGGCAACTTCATGGCCACACCCAAATGTATCAGGCGAAACTCCCCTTTCTTGAGGAAAACCGTTTCTGCAGCACTAAGGTCTATCCAATCGGACTTGCCCCCCACATAAGTGAGGCGTGGAATAGTGTTGTCTAGATATTGAATGGTTATCGTTTCGGACTTCATGAGAGAAAAGATAATAAAATAGTGGTTGGTAAACGGTGGCTGGTGGTTGGTGATTAGTAGTTAGTTATCAGAGGTGAGGTCGCGACGGTGTCGCTTTGAGGCGTGAGGCAGTTCGCTACGCTCACTTTGAGCTCAAACCTCTAGGAGGCAAAGCCTCCGAACCTGTATG
>JABUUT010000007.1:33015-37760 GCA_021443045.1 Fibrobacteraceae bacterium | reverse complement strand
CTGCGAAATAACAAACTGGATAGTTTCTTGTTGAGCGGGGCAGTGCCGTAGTGCGACACAGTGTTTAAATGAGGTGATAGGTTATCGGTGGTTTGTAAACGGTGGCTGGTGGTTGGTGATTAGTAGTTAGTTATTAAACTCATATGGATATTCACTGGATTCTTCACGGCGTGTGCCGTTCAGAATGACAGTTCATTAATCATTTATCATTAACAGCTAACCATTAAATTCACTGAATCCTTCGCAGCGTGTGCCGTTCAGGATGACAGTTCATTAATCATTTATCATTAACACCTAACCATTAAATTCACTGGATCCTTCACGGCGTGTGCCGTTCAGAATGACTCCAGACACCGACTACTGATAACCGATAACAGACAACCAATAACAGACAACCACTATGGGCTATTTTCTTTTTCCGCTTTAAGGGCCGCTTGTTCCAAACGGGCCGGTTTTTTGGCCAAGTTTCTAATTAATCCAAAAAGAGCCGAAAGTTCGTTGCGGGTTGGGTGTAAGCGCTGGATCATGGTATTCAAAAAATTATCGCGCCAAGCCTGGTCATGGTACTGACCAGTGAGATACCGGTCCAGAAACTTTTTGAATCCATCAATTTGCTCAATGGTGGCAGGCCCAGTCTCTGCAACACCTTTGGTGGTGCGCTTGGCGCGCCCTTCCCCATTGGCCAAGGCTCCCGATCGGCAAAGTTCATAGAGGGATACCGCCACAGCCTGCCCTAAATTTAAACTCATGAGCCCAGGCACCGGAATTTCACACTGGTAGGTGCAAGCGTTCACCTCTTCAAGAGCTAAACCACAAGACTCCCGGCCAAAAACCAAAGCGATGGTTCCATCACCAGGCAGCAAGTCCGAAAGCCCTGGCACCATGCAGTGTTTAATGGCGCTGGCAAAAATTCGTCGGCTAAAAGCAACTGCACAGGAGCAATCGCCAATGGCATCTTCAAAACAGGAAACCACAGTTGCTTTGTCAAGAATGTCGTGGCTGTTGGCTGCCGTGTGGTAGGAATCCTTCATCACTTCGTTTCGCTTGGGGTAAACTATATAAAGCTCATCCAAGGCGTAGCAATGCATGGCACGAGCCACAAAGCCCACGTTGTGAGGGTGTTCCGGTTCAACAAGCACTACTCTAAATTTTCGCATAATCCGGTTTGATGCCGCTCCTAAACTCCCTTTTGAGAATTGAGCCCAGTTGCGGCAATGCTCCTTATAAAATTAAATTTTCCAAACAAAATCTTTCCCTCGAATTTCATTGAGAACAAACTCTCCAGGCAACAAGGAGGCCCCTTCAAAAAGAATGGAATTTTCCACAACCACATTGGCCGGAATCACAACCTTGTCTTGCACAACAGCATGTTCAATTCGAGAGCCTTTAGGAACTTCTACTAGTGGGTGGATCCAACTTTCCATAGAAAGTTCCTTAAGGCGGGCCTCCGTGGCGGCCCAAAGGCCTTCGGGGCTTCCCATGTCTATCCATGTGCTATGCAACTGACTTACATCAACAAAGGGGCTGCGGCCTTGAGCAAATTCTTTTTGCCAGAATTTTACAATGCTAAATTCCTCTTTTTCAATGCGAGCCAATGCTTTTTCACTGTACCAAGAAATTCCAGAAAAAGTGCAAGTTTCAAAAGAATTGTCATGGGCCCGGCTTTCTTTTTCAGAGCATTCTTCACCGAATACGCCTTTTACACCCACCAAGCTATTGTCTTTTACTCTTAGGCTGTTTACCTTTGAAAAGTCTACGCCTAACAGAGCAAAGTCCCTTCCAGAATTTTGTGCATTTTCAACAAAAGACATTAGGTTAAAGCCATGGTAAGCATCGCCGTTAAGAACCAAAAGGCTTCCGCCCTTGTTTTCCTTGAGAATCCATTCCTGAAAAATGCGGCGAAGAGGCCCTGCAGTCCCAAGAATTTCCGGTTCTTCCCAGACTTTTTCAAAACCTAGCCTTTTACCCTCACCCACTACCTGTTCCATTAAGTAATGGGCATTGGCATGAAACATAACGTTGTCTTTGCCAAAGGTGTTTATCACCTTTACCATCTGCTGTTCCAAAATGGAAGCGTCCACCACAGGAACTAAGGGCTTGGGGGTATTCAAAGTTAGAGGCCGCAGCCGGGTTCCTAGGCCAGCTGCCAAAATAAGCACATTCAATTTGCTCATGTACTAATTAGACCATTGCAGCAGAAAATTCGGCTTCGGCCACCAATTCTTCACCAATGTACACTTCGCCAGCATACTTAAAGATGCCTCGGCGGGCCATGCGCAAGTCGGTG
This sequence comes from Fibrobacteraceae bacterium, assembly GCA_021443045.1. Classification (GTDB taxonomy): domain Bacteria; phylum Fibrobacterota; class Fibrobacteria; order Fibrobacterales; family Fibrobacteraceae; genus Fibrobacter. The sequence goes on along the minus strand of JABUUT010000007.1, from coordinate 35,473 downwards.
AGCTTTACCTTAAGAACAATGTCGGTTGGAGGAATCACAGGCTTGCGGAAACGGCATTTTTCAACGCCCATAAAAGCAGGGCGTTTGTCTTTTGTTTTGTCTTCCATGGCAATCATGGTAAGGAGTGTGGCTGCCTGGGCCATGGATTCAATTTGAATAACACCTGGCATTACAGGGTTTCCTGGGAAATGCCCCTTGAAAAAATCCTGTTCACCAGTAACGTGCATGCGGCCTACCAAAGAGGGAGGGTTTTCGGCATCGCCTTCATTAATTTCCAGAATTTCGTCTACAAAGGCAAAAGGAAACTTTTGCGGCAAAATTGCGTGAACTACTTCTGCGTCGTAAAGAACGCCCGGGATATCACTTTTTTTCATTGTTTCTGCGAGAGACATAAGGCAGTATTTTCTCCATTATTTTGTGATGTTCTAGGTGACCGCCATTGTGAATGACGATTTTTATTTGTGGCAAGGCTGGAACTACAAAGCATAAGTCGCCAATGAGATCCAGTATCTTGTGCTCCGCAGGTTCCGACAAAGAACGGAAAGGTGCGGAAGGTGTAAAAGTCTGTGTTTCTTTATTCTTTTGCAGTAAAAGCCCATTTTTTTCAGTGACGCCTGTTAAAAATCCACTTTCACGAGCCCGTTCAAAATCCTCCTGCAAAATAAAAGTACGAGCCTTAAAGATATTATACAAATTTTCTGGGCTATATATTTCTGCGGACCTGTAAGATTCAAAGATTGTTGCGCCACTTTGGTCGCGGCGCTCCACGGAATATTCCACTTCAAAACATTCGCTAGGAAAAATTTCTACAAATCCGCATTTAACCCCATTGCCATCACAAATGTTCCATGAATCTTTTACAGGGGCTTTGTAGAATTCCAATTCTTCGGGAACTCCAGCCATGTTTCGTAAGCCCAGGAAAAAAGGCAGGGCCGAGCCATCCATCAAGGGAATTTCGGCGTTTTCCACATAAACGTTGAATGTTCGAGAAGGCCACATAAGGAAAACTGGGGCCAAATGTTCCGGAGTAGAAAGAGCGTTTTCACCAGTGTAGGTACTAGTGCGTTTTGCCGAGTAAGCTAAAGAAGAAAATGAATAAGAATGGGATGTGGAGTAAAAAAAACGATTGTTTACATACCAATTAACGGCAGGTTCCTTTTGAACATTTTTTTCAAGAACCTCAATTTGCACAGAGGCCCTTTCAAGCGAAAGGGATGGTGAGGTAAAAGTTTGGTGTCGAGGAAATTTAGATTTCATCGTGGAGCTTTTCCTTTTTTCTCGCCAAAATTCGTTGTTGCACAGTTATTTTTCGCCAAAGTTCAATATCAACGGCAGGAAATCCGGCATAAGTTTTTCCATCGGGAATGCTTTTGGTAACGCCGGCTTTTGCGGCCACCACCGCATTTTTACCTACAGTGAGGTGGCCCGCAGTTTTGGCGGCACCAGCAAATACAGCATTATCCTTTACCGTGGTGGTGCCGCCCAATGCGCATTGGGAAGCCATGAAGATATTGTTTCCCAAAATGCAGTTGTGGCCAATTTGCACCATGGAATCAAAATGGCAGTTGTTGCCGATTGTTGTTGGATAAATAAAGCCTGCGGCAACAACCATATTGGCCCCAAAGGAACAATGGCTTCCAATGCGCACGCCGGCGATGTGCGGAACCATGCAGCGCTGTCCTTGATGCATGTAAAAGCCAAAGCCCCTGGAGCCAACCACCGCGCCAGCCTGAAAAATACAGTTGTCGCCAATAACCACATTGGGATACAAAGTAACGTTGGCTTCTAAGATGCAATTTTTTCCAATTTTTACACCATCCATTAAAACACAGCCTGGGCCAACTACAGTTCCCTCCCCTACCTCAGGTTTTTCCCAGTGTGTATTCTTTTCTACAAACTGATGGATAAACTGCACCATGGCGTGATAAGGATTTTCAACGGGAACAACTACCTTTACATTAGGTAACAAAAATTTTCCCGGTTCTCCAAAAGTGTCTTTAACAAAAAGTAAACCAACCCGATTTTTTCCAGTTTCCAAATTCTTTAAAAGGTGCAATGGCAACTGATATTCGTTCCAAAAAGAAACCTGATTATCTTCAGCATGTTCTATAGAGGATACTCCGCTAAAGGAGAGAGAATGCAGCTCCTCGTAGGGAGCCGTTTCAATATTAAGAAACTGAAGAATCTCTTTTAGAAAAACGGGCACCATGTTTTACAAAAGTAGAAAAAAATGGTGGCTTGTGGTTGGTAAACGGGGGTTAGTGATTGCAGCTTCGCTGCCAAATTATTCGGCTCGGCACTAATAGTTAGTGTCTGTTAAACAACATCTTCAAAGCTTATAGTTGTTGACATTTTTGATAATTTTTTATATATTTAGTGCAAGGATATTTTGAATTTTCGCGTAAAACCCTTGCACTGCGAGCACTTCCATGTACATCATCAACCGATTCAGCCAGGT
>JABUUT010000007.1:29210-31679 GCA_021443045.1 Fibrobacteraceae bacterium | reverse complement strand
TCATCCCCGGAATTTTTGGCAAAATTCACCGTTCGATACATCGTCATGGAGCAGGATGCCGCCTGATAATCGGGATTGGGGGCTCTGTTTAACAGTCACTAAATACTAACTACCATTTACTAATACGAGGCGCAGCATTTGGGCAGCGAAGCAGCAAAGACGAAAGAGGTGGCTACTGTCTACTAACCACCTCTTTGAGCTTATAGCCCATACCTCTAGGAGGCAAGCCTCCGACCTCTATCACCTATAACCGTGCTACAACCTGTGCACGAATTTTTTCCTTAAGTTCAGCACCGCCTAGAATTTCGATAATGGCAAAGGAGAATTCTTCCGCAGTGCCGGCACCGCGGCTAGTCACAAATTTGCCGTCCACCACTACCCGGTCCGTAGAAAATTCCTTGCAGTTCATGTTGGTTTCGCAACCAGGGTAGCAGGTGGCCCTGCGGTTCAAAAGAACTCCTGCCTTGGAAAGCACAGTAGGGGCTGCACAAATGGCAAACACGAATTTGCCCGCATCATCAAAGCCTTTTACCACATCCAATACAGCCTGGGAAGCCCCAAGGTTCTGAACTCCTACACCGCCTCCAGGCAACAGCACGGCATCAAAAGCATCCACATTCAAATCGCACAACAGTCCATCAGCTTCAATTACCAGCCCATGCCCCCCTTGCACAGCAGTGGAATCCGAAATGGAAGCCATATACACTTCCATGCCCGCTCTCTGAAGGTAGTCAAATGGAGTTACAAATTCGGTTTCTTCAAAACCGTCAGCCATAAGGAACAGTATATTCATAAATACCTCGTCTTTTACTCACAATACAATTTAAATAAATTTTGTATTTTCTATATTTGGGCCCATGAGTAAAGACCGCATTATTCGCGCCACTGGCAAAACAGCACCTTTTCGCCTTGTTCTGGTAGACCTTACACAAACAATGAACGAAATTGGCAAAAAGCATGGGGCTCTTTCATATTCCCTCAAGTTAATGGCCGAAACCACAATCGCTTCTATTTTTCTATCCAGCAGCCTCAAATTTCGGGGAACCGTCAGTGTAAAGGCAACATTTGCCGGCGAGCTCACATCCATTCAGGCCGACACCACCCCCTACATCAGTCGCAACGACTTTGACAAGGCTTCTTCAGGCCAGGTCGCCTCAGAATCCAGCTACTTGGTTCGAGCCTCCATACCTCATCAAGAACTTGAAAGAATTAAAGGGGACGAACCCGCCGCTGTTCCACAGACATTTGAAGTGGTAAAACTAGATGACCACGGAAAACGAGTTCATGAAAGTATTGTTGAAGCCACCTCCCCCTTTATGGGCCGCAATCTGGCATCTTACCTGCTCCAGTCGGAACAAGTTAAATCGGCAGTGGGCATCGAGGCTCAGTTTAATCAAGAAGACCCCAGCAAACTGGACTATGCCGCAGGTTTTTATGTGGAAGCCTTTGGCGACATTACAGAAAAAGACATTACCATTCTGGAACAGGTGGTGCTTAATCTGCCCGCCTTTAAAGATATGTACAAAACCGAAAGCGGCGATATTGTAGATGAACTCAAGTACCAGTTTGAAGGTCCCTACGATATAGATGTTGTGTTGGAACTTGGTGCAAAGCCATACTGCCCGTGCAGCAAGGAACGCACATTATCTTCCCTCTCCAGCCTGCCTTTGCAAGACCTTCAAGAGATGGTTCAAGAGGGTAAAGACCTGGAAATGATTTGCGATTTTTGCCGTAGCAAGTACAACGTAACCATAGAAGATATTAAAACCCTAATAAAAGAACGGGAAAAGTAAATATGTTTACAAAGCAATGTGTTGTTACCCTAGATTTAGAAGGTGTGCTGGCTCCAGAAATTTGGATTGCCGTTGCCAAAAAAACGGGTATTGAAGATTTGCGCCTTACCACCCGCGACATTCCCGATTACGATGTGCTTATGAAAGGGCGCATCAAAATTATGGAACGGGAAGGTTTAAAACTTTCCACCATACAAGATGTTATTCGCAATTTGGGTCTTTTAGACGGTGCTCGAGATTTTATGGACACCCTGCGTGACGAGGCCCAGGTTATTATTTTAAGCGACACCTTTCAAGAATTTGCCTACCCCATTATGCAAAATTTGGGTATGCCCACTATTTTCTGCCATAATTTGATTGTTGAAAACGACATGATTAAAAGTTATCAACTTCGTTTAAATGACCAGAAGACCAAGGTGGTAAAAAGCTTGCAGGATTTGAACTTTAAGGTATTCGCCAGCGGCGATTCTTTCAATGACACAGGCATGCTAAAACAAGCCGACAAGGGCGTATTCTTCTGTGCTCCCGATTCCATAGTGGCGCAGTTCCCTCAACTCGACAGCACCAAAACATATCAGGAACTTTTGGATAAATTCCACCAGTTCCAAGATACATTGTGAACTGATGTCACCCTGGAGGGAGAATCGACAGCTTACGCCCCAGGGCGAGAGTAAAT
>JABUUT010000007.1:26579-28725 GCA_021443045.1 Fibrobacteraceae bacterium | reverse complement strand
CCACCAGCCACCAACAACCAATCACCGGCCTCGGCTTCTATCGGACGCTGATGGTACGTGCCTGAGAGCCTACACGAACGATGTAGTTTCCGGCATGGGGCAGCTGGAACACCAGACCTCCATGGAACACTTCGCCCTGGGTAACGATTTTGCCCTTCATGTCAAAGATTGTCACCGTGGAGCCTTTCCTTACCCCTTTCAGGCTAAGCTGACGGCCGTTGACCATCACATTGAAGCCGGCCACAACTGTGGAGTGGATGGATTCGGTTACTTTGTACTTGGCATGGTAAACGCCCTTCTTGTCCACTTCCCAGCGGTCAAAGCCGTAAGTGATGCCGTTTTCCACATAGTTCTTGGAAACCAGGCAGTTCAGGGCTTCTTCCAAATCAAACTTGCCTTCGTTGGTGTACATAATCTGGATGGTGCCGGAGCCGTCCCTGGTTTCGTACTTGATGGACTTCTGGAAGTAGGCGTAGTAGGTCTTGGTGCCCCGGGCGATGGAAGATACGTAGCTTACGCGGTAGCCCATGCCCTCGTCCTCGGTGAACCAGCCCATGAACACCCATTCGTCGTCATCCTTGATGGAGGCCGTGGGAAGAACAGTCTTCTTGCCAAAGGTGTAGGAGTTTACTTTATCCGAAAGAACGGTGGCTTCGGGCATCACATACACAATCTTGAAGGTCCGTGGAACTTCCTCGATTACAGGCACATACTTGCCGGTGGAATCGTCGTACTTCCAGTCTTCCACCTTGTATTCCGTGGAGTCCGTCTTCTCGCCAACGGGTACTTCGATGTCTTCGTGCTTGGCAATTTCCTTCTCGATTTGCTCCGCGATGCTCAAAGTGTCCTTGGGGTCGATAACCACCTGGATGGTGTCCCTGCCCACAACAACGTCTATGACCTTTTCCTTTTCTTCAGCAGTGAAGGTGGGCACGTAGTTGCCGTCCCCGTTCCTTTCCCAGCCGCTGTGGGTGTAGGTGCTGTCTTCGGTGTCCGCCTTGGTGGGAGTCGGAATCTTCGGATCGTGGTTTTCAAGCGCATCGTCAATCTTTTCGGAGATTATGGAATCGCTGTCGGTGCGGTGCACAACCACGTCAATGGTGTCTTTCACCCCATCACCATCGATGTCGTCAAGAGCCACATGGATGGTGTCCTTCTTAACTTGTACGTCATACTTCGGAACGTAGTTTCCGTCGTCATCCTTCTCGAAGCCGTCGTGGGTGTATGTGCTGTCGTCGCTGGCCCATGCAGGTGGCACGGGAACTTCGATAGCCGGGGTGTGGTTGGCCAGGGAGTCGGCAATGATGCTGTCCAGCCTGTCCTGGTCCTTTTCGGTGACCACGTCCACAGGAATCTCGATGGTATCCTTCCCCACCACAACGGTGATGGTGTCCATCTTCACGATGGCGCTAAAGTCGGGAACGAACTGGTCGCCCTCCTTCTTGAAGCCCTCGTAAGTGTACAGGCTGTCGGCGGAAGGCAGGCTGGGAACGGGAACCACGGGCGGTTTCTGGTTGTCCAGGAACTTTTCGATGTCAGCAACAACCTGACTGTCGTCCTCGTTTTCAACAGGAACCTTCACTATCTTCGACAAGGTATCCTTGCCGTCAACGTAGGTCACATCCACGGAAACGAAGGTGTCGTAGGTGGGAACGTAGTTGCCATCGCCGTTCTTTTCCCAGCCGCTGTGCTCATAGGCAAAGGGAGGCTCGTCGGCCTTGGACACATCCAGACCGGCCACCTTTATGGCTTCGTCGATTTTTCTTCCGATTTCAGCCTCGGAGTCGGTGACATTCACCTCAAGTGTAACCGTATCCTTGCCCACGGCCACAGTGATGGTGTCCTTCTTCACCTCACTGGTGAACGTAGGCACATAGTTGCTGTCGGAATCCTTCTCGAAGCCAGCATAGGTGTACAGGCTGTCGGTGGAGGAATCTGCGGGAACAGGCACAATGGGTGGAGTCTGGCTGCTGAGGTAATTCTCGATTTTCTCGATGATGATGCTGTCGCAATCGGTTACATGGACTTCAACACCTACAGAGTCCTGCTTTCCATCGTTGTCGATGTCGCCCACGGCCACCTTGATGGTGTCCTTCTTCACTTCCACATCGTACTTTGGCACATAGTTGCTGTCCGAATCCTTTTC
>JABUUT010000007.1:0-26197 GCA_021443045.1 Fibrobacteraceae bacterium | reverse complement strand
GGAACTTTCACAGTATCCTTCCCCACAGCCACGGTGATGGTGTCCATCTTGACCCTGCTAGTAAATTCGGGAACATAATCGTCGCCCTTCTTCTCAATGTGGGTGTATGTGTAGATGCTGTCTGCAGAGGGTTCCGCCGGTACGGGAACTATGGGTGGAGTCTGGCTGTCAAGGTAATTTTGGATGGAGTCGATAATATCGTCGGAACTGGCATCATTGGCTATGGCCACATGGATAGAATCCAGTGTTTCATCACCATCAACATCACCAATTTCCACATTAACATACTTCTGGAATGTGGGCACATAGTTGCCATCACCATCGGTGGTCCAGCCATCGTGTTCATAGCTGAAGGGTGGTTCATCGGGTTTGGTGGGTTCACTTTCACCCAATGCGGCATCAATTTTATCTTCAATATCTTTTTCGGTATCGGTGGATAAAATTTCAACAGTCTTCTGTTCGTCACCATCTTTATCGGTATAAACCACGGTAATGTTCTTCTTGAACACTGGTTCATAGCCGGTAACATTCCCGTCGGAATCCTTTACTTCGGCAATGGTATCGTTGTAGGTCCACTGCGTGGTTGGTGTCTTCAGAGGAACAATATTCTGGCTCTTCAAGGTATCCGCAATAACACCAGGAACGCCACTAATATCGGTAGTTTCGCTAATATCTACGGTAATGGTTTCCGTCTTCTGGTTTTCACCTTCTTTGTAGGTCACCTTAATTTCCACATACTTCTGGAAGGTAGGCACATAGTTTCCATCTTCACCCTGTGTCCAGCCGTCGTGGCGGAACTTGAAGGGAGGATCATCTTCCTTGGTGGGCTCACTAGTTCCCAAAGCTGCATCAATTTTATTTTCAATATCTTCTTCGGTATCGGTGGATAAAATTTCTACTTCAGGCTTCTGCTCAACGCCATTTTCATCGGTATAAATCACGGTGATATTCTTCTTGAACACCGGTTCATAGCCGGTAACCTTGCCATCGGCATCCTTCACTTCGGCAACAGCGTCGTTGTAGCTCCAACCATCCTTTAAAGGAACTATGTGCTTGTGGTCCAAGGTATCCACAATAACACCTGGAACACCACTAATATCGGTAGATTCGCCAATGTCTACCGCAATGGTTTCCGTCTTTTGATTTTCACCTTCTTTGTAGGTCACCTCAATTTCCACATATTTCTGCCAGTTGGGAACATATTCGCCACCTTCTTCTTTCCAGCCCTCTTGACGGAACTTGAAAGGAGAGTCATCATCCTTGGTGGGGGCAGGAATTTCCGGGTTGTGGTTTTTCATGGCTTCGGCAATTACAGAATCACGCTTGCCATTTTCTCGATTATCGGGCAAAGTGATTTCCACTTGAATGGTGTCATTATCATTTTCACCGTACTTCACGATAATGATTTCTGTTTTTGCCGTTGAAGTGAAGGTCGCATGGAAACCATCGCCCTCGCTGTCTTTGGCAAAGCCCGTGTAGGCATAAGTGCTGTCGGTGGAAGAATCTGAGGGAACTGGGGTCACCTTAGGATCCGTCTTATTGATGTAGTCCTTCAGTGCCTCGATGATAGCCTCGTCGTTGGCATCATCAGCAATAGCCACATGAATAGATTCCTGCGTACCGTCGCTATCCACGTCGCCGATTTCCACATCTACATATTTCTGGAAGGTGGGCTCATAATAGGTATCGGTGCCGTTGGAAGTCTTTTTCCAGCCATCATGTTCGTAAGTAAACGGCGTAGTTCCTGTTTTAGTAATTTCAATACCCTTAAACGCATCATCAATTTTTTCTTTAATTTCTTCTTCCGTATCCGTAGAAAGAATGGTCACTGTCTTACTACTGCTATTGCCTTCGCCATATTTTACAGTAATGGTTTTATTGTAAGCAGCACCGGTAAATGTTGGCTGGAACACATTTGTAGAGCTTTCTACAAACTTGGCAAAAGTGTAGTTATAAAGACTATCTTGAGCCTTGATTTTCCAAGCGGTTTTGTTATTTGCAGTCAAGGCACTATCAATTTTTGTTAGAATCTGATCTAAGTTTATTTCATCTTTGTAGAATGTCAAGTCAAAAGATTCATTGCCCGCTTCATTTTTTACAGCGATGGTCCGCAGTTCCTTCCATTTGGCATAGATAGCAATATCGCCGGTGCTTCCTTTTGAAATACTTGTTATGGTATTCACAAAGTTTTCGTCACTATACCAGCCCACAAATTCAAAACCATCCTTTGTAGGAGCTGTAAAGGTGATTTGGTCACGAATGGTGTAAGTAAGGGGATTCGAGTGAGTACCACCATCCACATAAGTAATGGTGTAGTTAATGGGGGTCATAGTTCCAGAGACTGTGGTATTGGAATTTAACGCAATTTTACCATTGGTAATGGCAACCGCTGCGTGATCGCCATCCGTCTTATTTGCAGAAGTCCAACCGCTAAAGGTATAACCCTCTACCGTGGGGCCCTTAATAAGAGAATGCTTGCGACCTTGAATATCATAAACTTCAGTCTCTATAAAATAATTATGCACAGAATCTATTGTTACCGCAGGGTCTGTTGGAGAAGGTAGTTTATACACAACATTGTACGTCACCTGATAACGAGGCACCTCACTTTCATTTTCAAGTTCCCAATAAGGGTACAAAGTAATGGATTCATTTTTGGTAAAGGTAGCCCCTAAATCATACGCCTTTTTACCGCCATCGGTAACGGCCCAGCCCTTCTGAACCCATTTTTTCTGAACGGTTACATTCTGGCCTTCCACTTGTTCAATTACTTCCGTTGTATTGTCCGAGGTAAACACAACCCCCTTCAAGGTTATATTTGTACCATATTCCTTAATCTGTGGCTCCACAATTTCTTTACCAAATTGGCCTGCAGAATAGGTAATGTTGAATGTCTTTTTAGTCCATTGGGCCGTTAAAGTTAAATCGCCTGTAGAACCCTTTACAATCACAGAACGGATATTTCCACCAGCGTCCTTCCAGCCATCAAAAACATGGCCTTCCCTTGTAGGGGCTTCCAATGTAAAATCGTTATATTCCACCGTGTAGCTGGCGGGATTATTAGCACTGTTGGTGGCTGGGTATGTTCCATCACCATTTAAGTTATATGTAATGGTATAATTATTAACAGACCACTTGGCGTATAAATCCACATCGGCGGAAATAGATCCATCAAAGGTAAACTGTGTTCCATCGTAGTCGCAATTTTCTGTGGTGCACCAATAATCAAAGGTGTAGCCATCGGCAGTCAAATCACCAGGATTTGTAATAGTTGAACCTTCTTTAAGGCGCAGCATGGCTGGAGCCGTGCCATGGCCGTTGGAATAGAATGTTACCGTATAATACTTGTCTGTAGTTTCATTCCATACGGCATAAATAGTCTTTGCAGCATCGGCATTGCCCAAATCTGTAGAGGGGGCTGTAGCATCGTTTGTGGTTGCCCAGCCCATGAAAACATAAGTTTTTGAACCCGATTCCGTTTCTACCACAAAATCTAATGGATTTTCTACACCTTCTGCAGTAATCACTTCGTTGTAGGCAAAGGATTTTGTTTTTGAGGTGCTGTTATCTGCAAACTTGGCATTAGTATTGTTTACGCTAAAAGTGATGGTCACATTGCTTTTCCAAACGGCAAAAAATTCCGTGGCTTTTTGAACCGTTCCAAGAGAAGTTAAGGCCGTTGTAGCGCTACTTGTTGTTGCCCAACCCACAAAAGTATAATTGCTACGGGTTGGCTTTGTAATGTTGGCATCGCTAATAGCATCCCCAACCTTAAGCTGCAACGTAGTTTTGGCATTTGCAGGGAAGTTTCCTCCGTTGGCGTTAAAGGAAATTGTGAACACGATGTTGCCATCGTCATCTTTACCAACACCGGTATTGGTAATGTTGTCTCCATTAGACCATACATTAGAATTCGCATTAGAACAGGTCGATGAAGAGGCATTCCATGTTCCGCCATTTAATTTACATGTAAATTCAGGAGTATTCAAATCACTACTGCCACCCACGTCATCGCTTTGATTCGCCTTTTTACCATTATTACAGCCAGTACCATCTATTTTGCATGCGTTATTACCGATAGCTTCATTGGCACTGGTGCTATTAAAAAAACAATCCTTTAGAGTAACAGTATTGCTCTCATGCTTCCAGCCTAAAATGCCACCAATAGCTCCACCTGAGTTATCAAGACTGCTTCCATCGTAAACACAAGACTGTATGGTAACTGCACCTGTGTTTTGGCCAGCTTTTCCTAGAATTCCACCCACATTGGTTTGAGAACCACCAACATTGATGTTTACGGTACTTAAACAGTTACTAACGGTACCTTTATCCAAGTTACCACCGATACCACCCATAGCATATTGAGTTCCAGTAGATGCAATGGTTCCAGAAATAGTAGAATTTTTAACTGTTGCGTTAGAGCCATATCCAAAAATACCACCTACAGACACATCTTGTGCATCGTCAACACCAATGGCCTTGCTTGCAACAATATCTACATCTAATAAAACAACATTCTGTACGGTATTGCCACTTATTGCAGCAAACATACCCACATTTTGGCCATCGCTCACTATTTTCATGTTTGTAATGGGGTAACCTTGACCATCAAAGGTTCCTTTGTACCATTGCTTTCCGTCATTACAAGCACTGTAAGTGAGTCCGCAACCAATGGGAGTAAAACCGGACGCAGCACAAGTGCTCATGTCAATGGGGGCCGTCACAATGGCATTGGTGGAAACATTTTTGAAATTTTCCTGATTGACATACGCAGAAAAATCTACCAAATCCTGACAGCTGGTGATTTTTTTGTAGGTTTTTCCGCTAATAGTGGTATCTGCAAGAGCACCAAATCCCTGACCCACAGCCATCAGGGTCAAGACCGTAGACAAAAACAGCGTTTTAAAATATACAAACCTAGACATGGAAGCCTCCATTCCTTTAAATTCCAAAATAAATGTAAACTTTTTTTAGATAAATTCATAAAAAAATCAACTTTTTTTTGTTTTTTGTAAGGAAAAACACATTTTTCAAAAAATTTTATGTAAAAAAGACAAATTTTAATTTTTTTTACATTGCTCAGTACCTATTGGCAAAAAAAAACTTACATTTTCAAAAAAGTTTCCCTTTGTCCAACAAATTCAAGTTATTGGTAACCCTATGAAAAAAACATTAACCATTTGTTCGATGATGTTGGCTGTTGCCCTTTATGCCCAACAGCCCGCCAAGGCGCCGGCACAGGCCAAAGGCAAGGCTGCCCCTGCTAAAACCGAAGCCGCCAAGCCCGCAAAAAACGAAGCGGCTAAGCCTGCACCAGCCGATTCTAGCAAGGTAAAGGCCAATACCAGTGCAGCCACCAACGATTCCACCAAACAGGCATCTAGCAAACCTGTGGCAGATACCGCCAAAACAGCAGCCGCTACTACAAAAACCGACAGTTCCAAGGCCGACACCGCTAAAGTAGCACCAGCCGACTCTAGCAAAGCAAAGGCCGACACTGCTAAAGTAGCTTCCGACACAGCCAAGGTTACCACCGATTCTTCCAAGGTAAACCCGGAAGCCGACCGCTTTGCTACTATTAAAAAGCGCAAGCACAAAATTGCCTATGGAGAGTACATGGATAAAAAGCTGGCAACCCGAGACAGCCTTGCAGCCATTACCTACCACCACGGCTTTACCTTTGCCGGAGCCCGCCTTACGGACAAACGTTTAGGCGACCTTGATGCTGACAACACCTGGGGTGGAAGCGGTGCCATTTACTATTACTACCGCATGTATTTTAACCAATACATCGGCTTCCAGGCTCGTTTGGGTGGTGTCATTCGGTACTCCCGCTTTAATGTGGAAGAACCTACCAGCAAAATCATAAGCTACAAGGGAAAAGCCTACACTATAGCCAAAGACAAGGAAGTCCACTTTACCAACACCTCCATCGACATCCCTCTTACTGTTAAGTTTGGCAACCACCTTGACCCCACCACATTTGTGTACGCAAGCCTTACCGCCGGCGTTACCAAGTCTGTGTACGAAAAAATTAAGACAGAAACCACTCTTTTTGTGGAAAATCCCTCTAAGGAACTGGCTAGCGACCTAGAATTTCTTGAAAACAACGGCTACTTTGACCCTGAAGACCACCACACCACAGCAGGAGCCTTCAAGTTTACCGACATTGAGGCCAACAGCTGGATTGGCGTGGGCTTTGAAACACGCTACATAGGCTTTAACTACCAGTTGCTTATTGCAGCCTGTTCACTCGAAGACAACCACCGCTACAAAGACATGTTCCATAACGAATTTCCGTCTTGGCGTCTTATGATTGACTTTAGCCTGAGGTAAGAACTATGAAAACGCAATACAAAAAAATTTATACCACTCTGGCATCCCTAGCCTTTTGCGCCCTAGTCGGTTGCGCTTCCGAAAACCCCATTGAGGCAGAAAACGGCAAAAAAGACTTTGACGGCTTTAGCAACGCAGTTTCTAAGCTTCAGGAAGGCTTGGACAATGTGGACTTTGCCCGCTGTGTAAAAAAATATGGCGAAGAACGGTGCAGCAATTTTAATGCAATATACGGTTCTTACGACTGTGAAGAAATTGCCAACCCCAACTACGACGACCAGGGGAACTACACCTATGTTCCTCCAGAAGGCGATAAGGAAGAGGTGGAATACATTACCGCCAACAAGAGCTTCTTTATTGTGGTCAAGAACTTCAAGGCCCTCAGTAACGAAATTTCTGATACGGTGAACTTTGAAATTGAATACCTCAGTGACGATGTGGTGGTAAACAAGAAGAGATCGGCCTTCCTCTACCCCGACAAAGATGGTAAATGGACCGCCAAAACCTCCGAAGTGACCATTCCTAGAGGCATTAATGAAATTCGTATTTGCCCCACCGCTCTAGAGAGCAGCAGCGACGAAGCCAATCGCATTAAGGGTAAATGCCATGAAATAGAAAAAATTGGCACTTTGGAAGAAAGCAAGCCCGTTGAATATAGCGACAAAACCGATATATTCGAAATTACTTGGGAATGGTACTTCTACTAGGCCGGTCTTTTAATACAAAAAACTTAAAAAAAGCACCCAATTCAAGGGTGTTTTTTGTTGTGTTTGGTAAAAAATGAAAAAGTATTTTACACTTAAAGAAATATGGATACCCTATATGTAAAACACATTAGGAGAACCTTTAAAAAATGCCTTTTTTTTTGCTTATTTTAGGTTTTAAGGCAAAACAAGAACCATTTTTTTAGATAAATTGTGGCCTATGGAACCGGCAAAGTTTTCTACCAACCAGGAACACATTGTAAGTGTGCTCCTCAAAAAGAACCCCGACTTGGACGAAGGGATTCTTAGAACAGCTATTGCCTTTATTGCAGACGCCCACAGCGGCCAGTACCGCAAAAGTGGAATGCCCTATACCGAGCACCCCTTTGAAGTGGCCAAGATTCTAGCCGACCTTAAACAAGACCAGGCCACCGTACTTGCAGGGCTGCTCCATGACGTGGTGGAAGACACTCCTCACACCCTAGACGAGATTTCTGAGAAGTTTGGCCAGGACACAGCCTTTATGGTGGATGCCGTAACCAAGATTACGGAAGCCCAAGAAGCCAGCAAAACGGCCCAAAAGGCAGAAACCTACCGCAAGCTGATTACGGCCATGGCAAAAGACCCTCGGGTTATTATGATTAAAATCGCAGACCGCATCCACAACATGCGGACCATGCGCTACATGAAGCCCGAAAAGCGAAAGCTTATTGCCCAGGAAACCTTGGACATTTACATACCCCTAACCCACCGCTTTGGTCTCTACAAGCTTAAAACGGAGCTGGAAGACCTTTCGTTTAAGTATGTAAACCCAGACGAATACAAAAAAATTGTTGATGAATTGATAGGCACCAAGGAAAGCCGAGAAAAGTATATACAGTCGGTTATTGGGCCTTTGCAGTTTAAAATGATGCTTGAAGAGTTCGACTGTGCCATTCAAGGCAGAACCAAGAACATCTACAGCATCTACAACAAGATGATTGCCCGCAACTGCCAGTTCGAAGACATCTTTGACATTTTTGCCATTCGCATTGTAGTAGAAACCATCCCTGAATGCTACCTGGCCCTAGGGTACGTTCACAACTTGTGGACCCCTCTGCAGAGCCGATTTAAAGACTACATAGCCACCCCAAAACCCAACTTGTACCAGAGCATCCATACCACCGTTATTGGCCCCGAAAACAAAATGGTGGAAGTACAGATTCGTACCAAAGACATGGATGTGACCGCCGAAAAAGGTTTTGCGGCGCACTGGGCCTACAAGTTGGAAACCCAACATGAGGGCGAGGAACTGGCTTGGCTAAACCACATGGTTAAGCTCCAAGACGAAATTAAGGACTCTAGGGAGTATCTTGACTTTTTACGCATAGACCTTAAGCCTGAGGGCATGACCGTGTTTACCCCTAAGGGTAACTCCATAGAACTGCCTGAAGGTTCCACAGTACTGGACTTTGCCTTTGCTGTTCATACTGAACTTGGGCTTCACTGCATTGGGGCAAGAATCAACGAAGAGGTATTCAGCATTGACAAAGTGGTGCCCCATGGAGCCACCATCCAAATTTTAAAGAGCCCACACCAGGAACCTAGCCCCGAGTGGTTGGATTTGGTAAAAACCGCCAAAGCCAAGCAGGAACTGCGCCGCTGGATGAAGACAAGCATAAACCAGCAGGCTAGAGCCCTTGGTAAAGAAATTTGGGTTCGGGAACTGCGCATCCAAAAAATAGACAAGCAGCACGCACCCAAAGAAGAAGATATCTTGCGGTACTTTGGATACCCCACCATAGACGCCTTCTACGAGTGCATTGGTCAGGGCGAACTGCCACTCCAGGACATCCATCGTTTTATCTCTCCGGAAAGCAGCATTGGCAAAGAAACCAACGCCCTGCGCTTCTTCCCTTCTTTTTCAAAAGACAGCAAGAACAAGCTTCAATCGGCCATGCCACTGCAAATTGGCCTCGAAACCAGTTTGGTCATTCACTTTGCATCCTGCTGTGCACCCATTCCCGGCGACACCATTGTGGGCTGGCTAAGGCCCCAAAAAGGCATTGAAGTTCACAAGAGCAATTGCCCCGAACTAAAGAAGGCTCCCATAGAACAGCAGATTGCCGTAAACTGGAGCGACGAAATCAACAAGCCGTTTTCGGCACACCTTACTGTTGTTACCGACAACAGGCAAAACATTACCTTGGAAATTTTACAGGAACTAAAGGTGGCAAACGTATTTTTAGACCGCATGAGCGTTGCCAGTGTAAAGTCTTCGGGACGCATCCGTCTTGAGTTTAAGGCGTTCCGAAAAGAGCAGCTGGATTCGATTACAAATAAAATAAGTCAAATTTCAGGAGTTCGCGAGGTAAAGAAAATATGATGGAAAAACTTCACCATAGCGACCACGCCCTTAAAAACAGAGCATTCAATTGCCGCATGCGCAATCGATACTATGAGGAGGTGTACTACGCCTTTAGAACCCTGGTTCCCAGCAGCGATTTAACCAACGAAACTTTCCGCTCCCAATGGATTGAAGTTCTTGACAAAAATATCCATAATTATGAAAGACTTGTAACCACCTGCCTGGAATACGCCCAGGCTTCCATCTCTAACGGAAAGCTGGAAGCAAGCACCCTCTACTCCAAAGACAAGCGTTGGGGTGTTCTGCAAGAAGAAATTTTCCTTGTCTATTTTTTGCAAGAGTTGCTTTCAACCATTCGATACGTGATTGCCCGCCTGGAAACCGACAACATGCTTCGAAAATTGAGCGGCAGCATGCAAGATAAAATGACCAAACCCATGGGCAGCGGCTTTGTGAACAACATTCAAGAAAAGCTGAACGCCCTTAACGGAGCCACCATCGAAGAATTCAAAGATTTAACAAAGCATGTTATGGAGCGGTTTCAAATTGGTAACACCCTCTTTGGAACCATCCAGGAACTGCAAAATTTTTATTAGGAGACCTTTCCATGTCGGAATATGTCATACTTTCCATTTTCCTTTTCCTTGGCGCATTCATTGCGGCAGCGGCTATTGTGGTGGGGCTTGTACTTGGTTACAAGTCAAAAGACACCAAAAATAAGTTCGCCCCCTACGAATGCGGCATGAACACCATTGGCAATGCCCGCATCCAGTTTAAGGTAGGCTACTATCTGTTTGCCCTCCTTTTCTTGGTGTTCGACATAGAAGCCTTGTTCTTGTTTCCTGTGCTTTCCAACTTTAGAGAAATCATGGCTGGAAACACTCCACTCTCCCCTGTAATCGTCATTATTGACTTGGTTATATTCCTTGCAATTTTAGTTTCCGGGCTTGCATACGCCTGGAAAAAAGGTATCTTAAAATGGGAATAGTAAATTACGCTCCAAAAATTTTAGACCCAGTGCCAGGTGGAAAATATCTGGTAAACATGATTGACTATGTGGTAAACTGGGCCAGGGCCAATTCCATTTGGCCCCTCACCTACGGAACCAGCTGCTGCGCCATCGAAATGATGAGCAGTTCCATGGCCCGTTACGACATCGCCCGCTTTGGTTCCGAAGTGTTTCGTGCCTCCCCCCGCCAGGCCGACCTCTTCATTATTGCCGGCACCATCACACGCCGCATGGCTCCTGCCCTGCAAATGCTGTGGGAACAGATTCCAGGCCCCAAGTATGCCATTGCCATGGGTGCCTGCACCATTTCTGGTGGGCCATTTGTGTACGACAACTACTCTGTGGTTCGCGGTGCCCAGAACCTGATTCCTGTGGACGTGTTTATTCCAGGTTGCCCTCCAAGGCCAGAAGCCTTGTTCCATGGTCTTTTAACCCTTCGCGAAAAAATCCTCCACGAAACTTGCCGCAGCCCTTGGAAAGAAGGAGACGTTAGAGATGTTTCCACTTTGGACCGATACCGCGAAGCCTCCAAGGCCTGGCTGGCCTTGGAACGCATCAAAGATGAGGAAATGGCCGAAGCCCGCGCCAAGTTCAAGGAAGAAAACCCAGAATACAAATCGGCCTACAAGCCGGTGAGGGTAAAAAAAGAGGAATTTCCTGAGGTAGAAAGAAAAGCCTTACTGGGCAAAGGCCTAGAAAACGGTTTTCTTTCGGCTGCCGAGATTTTTACCAAAACCAGAGACCGCTTTAACCGTGTGGTGGCAAAAGACATGGCCACAGAAGCCATAGACACCAAAAGTGAAGTGGAAAGTGCCGACGACTGCCTAGAAAACATCATGAAGTATCCGGTGGATTTTCCTCTGGAACTTACCGTAAACGCTGAAGACTACTTGGATGTGGTAAAATTCATGCGGGACGATGAAGACCTTAAGATGAATTTCCTCATTGATGTAACCGGCATCGATTACGAAGACCACTTTGAAGTAATCACCCAGCTTATGAGCATGGATCGAGGACACAAGGTATTTATTCGCGTGCCCCTAAAGAAGAACTTTGGCATAGCCGAAGAAAAAAGGGCAAACGCCATTCTCGCCCAAATTCCTTCTATTACCAGCTTGTATCCTGCGGCAGAGTTTAAGGAACGGGAGGTGTACGATATGTTCGGCATCGAATTTACGGACCACCCCGATCTGCGTCGCATATTCTTGGACGAAGACTTTACAGGATTCCCCCTTCGCAAAGACTTTACCAACCCCCACATGATTCGGAGGCCACTATGATAAACAAGGGAAATCTGCCTCCTGGATTTAAAATTGAACGGAGCGAATCTAATTCCGAAGAATTCTTTATCAACATGGGCCCACAGCACCCCAGTACCCATGGAGCCCTTCGTCTTGCCCTTCGCATGGATGGCGAAACCATTGTTGAAATGGTGCCTCATTTTGGCTACATTCATCGAGGCATAGAAAAGCAAGCCGAAAACATGAATTATTTGCAATACATTCTGCTTAGCGACCGCCAAGACTACCTCACTGCCATCCAGAACAACCTGGGGGTATGCCTGGCCTACGAAAAGGCTTTGAATATCGGGGTTCCCGAACGGGCCGAATATATTCGCGTCATTCTCCAGGAACTGGGCCGTGTTGCAAGCCACATGGTGTTCTTCGCCTGCTTTGGCGGCGACCTGGGTGGGCAAACTTGTTTGCTCTACGGCTTTAAAGAAAGAGAAATGGTTCACGACATTATTGAAGAAGTAACCGGTTCTCGCCTAACCACCAATTTCTTTAGGCCCGGTGGCTCCACCTTTGATGTTCCCGACACATTTATCCCCCGCGTAAAGGCCTTTATCAAGCACATGGATAAAACCATGAAAGACTATGAAAGGTTCCTTTCCAAGAACATCATTGTTCTGGAACGCACCAAGGGTATTGGCATACTTTCTAAGGAAGATGCCATTGCCTACGGCTGCACAGGCCCCATGCTTCGCGGTTCTGGGGTAAAATACGACGTTCGCAAAAACGACCCCTACAGTATTTATGACCAATTTGATTTTGATGTTCCTGTAACCTATAATGGCGACACTTACGACCGCTACACCATTCGCATTGCGGAAATCCACGAATCCCTGAAAATATTGAAACAGGCTGTGGAAAAATTCCCAGAAGGCCCATGGCGTGCAAAAGAAAAACCCGTGCGACTCCCCGCCGGACGCTACTATAGTGCTATAGAAACAGCCAAGGGGCTGTACGCCACCTATGTGGTGGCCGCGTCCGGCGACAAGCCCTACCGAATTCACACGCGAGGCCCCAGTTTTGCCAACCTTGCACCACTCAACAAAATGGTGCAGGGCCAAAAAATTTCGGACCTTGTAGCCATTCTCGCCACCATAGACCCGGTTATTCCGGAAATTGACAGGTAGATTCTATGTTTACCCCTTCTGTAACCCATCCTATCGGTGATTTCGTCCGGAAACTTGTTCCAGACGCCATGGGATATGTAACTCCCTATTTGCCCCAAAGCGTGTTGGAGTACATTCCGGCAGCCAATAGCGTTGTTGCCTTTTTAATAAACGCTGTTATCTGCATTATTGCCGTTTGCATTGTTGCCATAGGCAATGCCCCCATTTTAATTTACATGGAACGCAAGGTTTGCGCCCATGTGCAGTGCCGTTTAGGCCCCATGCGCCTAGGTTGGCATGGCACCATCCAGACCATTGCCGACGTGCTGAAGATGCTCTTTAAGGAAGTGTACGCTCCTAAGGGTGCCGACAAGTTCATATTCTATTTGGCCCCTATGGTGGTGCTCATAGCCCCATTCCTGGTGCTCACCCTAATTCCCTTTGACAAGAACATGGTCATTGCCAACGTTCCCGTAGGCATTCCATTTATTATTGCTGTCAATGGTTTTGGTATTCTGGGTATCCTTTTGGGCGGTTGGTCTTCCAACAACAAGTACTCCCTTTTGGGTTCCCTCCGCAGTGGGGCCCAAATGATCAGTTACGAAATTTCCTTTGCCATGATTCTGCTCTTCGTGGTAATGGTCTCTGGAGAAACCAACCTGCTTTCCATTACCCAGGGCCAAGAAGGCACTATTCTAGACTGGTGGATTTTTAAAATTCCCGTTCTTGGCTTTATTGCCTTTGTGCTGTTCTTTATTTCGTCTACAGCCGAATTGAACCGTGCCCCCTTTGACATTGCCGAAGCTGAGCAGGAACTTACCGGCGGCTACCACACCGAATACAACGGAACCGCCTTTGCCATGTTCTACTTGGCCGAATACATCAACTTGGTAACCACCTCCTCTTTGGCCACCACCTGTTTCCTGGGTGGTTTTTACCCCCCTCTCATTGGTGTAGAAGCAGTTGATTCGGTACTGATGATGGTTCCTGGGTTTGTATGGTTCTTTGCCAAGGTCTACTTTATGATTTGGTGCTACATGATGGTTCGTTGGACATTTGTTCGCCCCCGTGTAGACCAACTCATGGACTTTGAATGGAAATTTTTGCTTCCCGTAAACCTGGTGCTGCTGGGCCTCGGTGGAGCCTACATTGTGTTATTTGGCTAATCTGGAGTATTTATGAAAAAGAAAAATATGACAGTCTCCAGGTATTTTAAGCGTTACCTAAAACGCTGCGTTACCGGGCCTGTTAGCCTTGTTATGGGTTTGTCTGTAACCCTAAAGTATTTTTTCAACCCCAAGCGCATTGTTACGGAACAGTATCCCGAAAACAAGAAGACACTTAAGATGCACCCACGCTATCGCGGTCGTTTGGAAATGATTGAAGATGCTGAGGGCAACAACAAGTGTACCGCATGCGGCATGTGCGAAAAAGCTTGCCCCAACGCCTCCATAAATGTTCTTGCCACAAAGAATATTGCAGGTAAAAAGGTTTTGGGCCGTTACGAATACCACTTTGGAAGCTGCACCCAATGCGGTCTCTGCGTGGAAGCATGCCCTTTTGGAGCCATACGCATGAGTCAGGCCTTTGAAGTGGCAACCACCGACCCAACCTCCCTAGACATGATTCTGAACAAAAAGGAGGGACAAGGATAATGCTATCTCTTCCCTTTAACGTTTCTCAACTTTTAAGCCAGGCTGGAGCCATGTTCCCCACAGGGCCTATGGACATTGCCTTTTATGCCGTAGCCTTTATTATTATTGTTACGGCCATTCTCACCGTTGTGGTGCGCAACGTGTTGCAAAGCGCAGTGTTCCTTATTTTCTCTTTCTTGGTTACAGCCATTTTATACCTGCTTTTGCATGCAGAATTTGTGGCCCTGGCCCAAGTGATGGTTTATGTAGGCGGTGTGGTGATTTTTGTTGTATTTACCATTTTGCTTACCAGCCATTTGGGAGAAGATGCCTTTAATGTGAGAATCCCCAAGATTTTTGCAGCATGCACCTTGTCACTGGCCTTTGCTTTTGTAATGATCCGTTGCATACTTCCCGTAAAGGAACTGGCCACGGTCACCACAACCGCTCCAGCCGACTACTCCTCCCTTCACAATTTTGCCCTGAGGCTTCTTGGCTATGGAGCCGATAGTTTTATCATTCCCTTTGAAGTGGTCAGCGTTCTTTTGCTAATGACACTGATTTGTGCCATTACCGTTGCCCGCAAAGGAAAGGGGGAAAAATAATGACCTTAATGAACTGCCTTATTTTGGCTTTTATCCTTTTTGGCATTGGTGTTTGGGGCCTTATGCGCCGCCGGCACCTTATTGGCATGCTCATTTCCATTGAACTTATGCTCAATGCCGCCAACATTAATTTTATTTCCTTTGCCTACTTTAGTGCCAAAGATTCCACGGCTGGGGCCTTGTTCAGCATTTTCGTTATTGCGGTAACGGCATGCGAAATGGCCATTGCTCTTGCCATTATTGTTTCCATGTACCGTCGCTACCACAGTTTGGACGTAGAACAGTTGAGGGATTTGCATGACTAACGAACTTTTATTCAGCTACCTTATTCTGTTCTTACCACTGTTGGCATTTGTGGTTAACGGTCTGTTCCTGGGGCAAAAGTCGGCCAAGGGTGCCGCCGCCATGGGCATTATTGGAAACGGCATTGGAGCCATTAGTGCCGTTCTTCTTGCGGTAAGTTACCTAACCTCCAATGTGGCTCCCCAAAAAGCAGTGCTCTTTGAATTCAGCTTTTTGCCCTTTAAAGCCATTAGCGAAAATCTTTCCGGAAACATCGGATTTCTTGTGGATCCTCTTTCTGTAATGATGCTGGTGGTGGTCACCTTTATTTCCACCTTGGTGAACATCTACAGCGTGGGTTACATGCGCCACGACCGCTCTGCCGGCCGTTTCTTTGCCCTGCTTTCCTTGTTCACCTTTTCCATGTTGGGCTTGGTTGTGGCCACCAACTTGTTCCAGATGTTCATCTTCTGGGAACTTGTGGGTATTTCCAGCTACATGCTCATTGGTTTTTGGTACCACAAACCCTCTGCCGTTTCGGCTTCAAAGCAGGCTTTTATTCTTACCCGCTTTGCCGATAGCTTCTTTTTAATGGGTATTGTGCTGGTAAGCTATGTGGTAGGAAGCTTTGACTTTTCTACCATCAACGCCTTGTCTATGGCCCCATTCTATCAAGAAACCATCAACATTGGCATTGCCACCGTTTCTAAAGCAAGCGCCCTGGTTCTCGGTTCTATTCTCATCTTTGTGGGTGGCTGGGGTAAAAGCGCCATGTTCCCTATGCACATTTGGCTCCCCAACGCCATGGAAGGCCCAACACCAGTTTCTTCCATTATCCACAGTGCCACCATGGTGGTGGCTGGCGTGTATCTGGTGGCCCGTCTGTTCCCCTTCTTTGCCATTTGTGAAAACACCCTTAATCTTATTATGGTGGTAGGAGCCTTTACAATGGTCTTTGCAGCAGTTATTGCCTGCACCCAAAAAGACATCAAACGTATTCTTGCCTACTCCACCTTGAGCCAGCTGGGCTACATGATGTTCTCTCTTGGTGTTTGCAAAATTGACTCGGTGGTGGCTGTTACTGGCTATACTGCATCCACCTTCCACATTTTTACCCACGCCTTCTTTAAGTGCAGTTTGTTCCTTATTGCTGGTTCTGTGATTCATGTGGTTCACACCAACGATTTAGACAAAATGGGTGGCTTGGGAGCAAAAATGCCTTGGACTTACTGGTGTGCCCTCATTTCCATCCTGGCCATTTCTGGTGTGCCGCCCTTCTCCGGATTTTTCTCCAAGGATGAAATTTTACTGGCTGCATTCCAAGGGCAGCACTACATTGTGTTTGCACTGGCTCTTTTAACCAGCGGCCTTACCACATTCTACATGTTCCGATTTTTCTTCCTCATTTTCCATGGAGACTCTCGCAGCGAACATGTCCGTGGCCACAAAATTAAAGAAGACTTTGCCATGACGCTCCCCATTGTAGTTCTGGCACTTCCCGCGTTTCTCAGCGGCTTTATGGCCAAGGGGCTCTTTGCAAAGTTCTCCGTGCCAAGCTCCCTAAACATTCCTCAACTGGTTAGCCTTCCCGAGGCCAAGTGGATTCCCTTTGCAGCCATTGGCATGGCTGTGGTGGCCTTCTGCACCGCATGGCTTTTCTATGCCAGCCCCAAGGCTACCATTCCGGCAAAAATGCAGCAAACTTTGGATGAAACCAATCGTTGCGGATTGTACAAGTTAATTTATCGTAAATTCTATTTCGACGAAATGTACTACATCTTTGTTCGCCAGTTTATCTTTGCTGGCGTGGCTCGTGTATGTCGTTTTGTACAAGATTACATTATCGAAGGTATTGTTGCATTTGTTGTTTGGTTTGTTCACCGACTTGGCGACTTGGTTCGCTATGCCCAGGGCGGCTCCCTGCCTTTCTACTTGGGCACATTAATTATCGGTCTTCTTTTATGGCGTTTTTTTGGACAACTTCCACTGTAGGTTTTTATGGAAACAGTTCTATTTAACCTGATTTGGTTTTTACCCCTTTTGGCGGTATTGGTTTGCGTACCCATTCCTTCTACGCAAATAAAGACAATTAAAACCATCCATGTTGCCACGGAATCTTTGATTCTGCTTCTGGTTGGCTACCTGGTGTACTCCATGTACACCGCCTCTGGCACGCCGGCAAACAGCGCAGCAGCTCCTCTGCTACTCCACTACTTTACCGACATTCCATGGCTCTCCATGTTTAACGCCCACTACATTGTTGGTGCCGACGCCCTGAACATTTTGCTGCTGTTCCTCACCGCGGTCATTGTCTGGACAGGCATTCTTGTAAGCTGGAACATCAAGGGAAACCAAAAGGTGTACTTTGCATTAATCCAGCTTTTGGCCACAAGCGTCTACGGCGTGTTCATGAGCTTTGATTTGGTGCTGTTCTTTGTGTTCTACGAAATGGAAGCTCTCTGCATGTACCTGATGATTGCCGGATACGGTTCTGGTCGTAAAGACTACGGTGGTAAAAAGCTCACATTAACGCTGGCTTTGGGGTCTTCCATGATTCTAGCCACGCTGTTTGGCTTCTACTTTGAAGGTGGAATACAAAGCTGGAGCATTGTGGAATTGTCTAAGGTTACTCTCCCCATGGATTTCCAGATGTGGGCTTTCCCTCTGTTATTCATGGGTTTTGCAGTGTCTAGTTCCCTGTTCCCATTCCATTTTTGGAGCCCCGACGGCCACTCTGCCGCCCCCACAGCCGTTTCCATGCTGGCAGCAGGCGTTATGATGAAAATGGGAGCCTATGGATGCCTTCGGGTAGCCATGTTCCTTATGCCCGAAGCGGCAAAAATTTGGCTCCCTTACGTTGTTCTTTTACTTATCTTCAATGTGGTGGTGGGTCCATTTATTGCCATTCGCCATAAAGACCTTAAGTACATTACCGCCTACAGCTCCATTTCACACTTGGGCCTCATTTTCCTTGGGCTTGCGGCCCTCACTCCCGTTGGTCTTCGTGGAGCCACCCTCCAAATGATTTCCCACGGATTTTTAACAGGCCTCTTCTTTGCCACTATCGGCATGATTTATGAACGCACCCACACCCGCGACATAACACAAATGGGTGGAATTATGCGTAAAATGCCCTTCTTGGGCGTAGGTTTTGTGATAGCAGGTTTTGCAGGCCTTGGCCTCCCAGGTTTTTCTGGTTTTATCGCTGAATCCACCATCTTTATTGGAGCCTTCAGTTGTGAATCCACCTGGGTTCGCATCGTTACCATTCTGGCCATACTCTCCATTACCACTACGGCTGTTTACATTTTACAAACGGCCAACCGCATGCTGCATGGAGAAATGCCGGCCAAATACGAAAGCCTTACCGATGGTAGCTTCCGTGAAAAACTGGTGATAGTCATTCTGGTGCTCTGCCTATTGTTTATCGGTATCTTCCCCACATGGATTTCCGAATTCCTAGACCAAAGCATTGCCCCAATTTTTGAAAACATTTCCCGCGCAAACATTACTGCAATAGGTGGGTAAACTATGTTCGAATCCATTTTACTACCAGATCTTCTCTTGCTGGCATTCCCCTTTATCGTTATTGGAAGCCGACTTTTCTGTGATTTTAGGTCAGCCTTTCCTTGGCGAGTTGCCAACATCGGTTTTATACTCATATTCATTATGCTGAATATGATACCCCTCGCCAGTGGAGAAGGCCACTTTTTCATATTCAACTGGCGTTTGGACGACTTTGGCGTTCTCATGCGTGAAGTCTTTATGGTGTCGGCCATTTTGGGCATATGGCTTTCTAAAGACTACTTTGAACATGGTGCCGACGGTAAACCCCAGATGCACCAGATTGCAGAATACATTGGAGCCATAGCCTTTGCCACCTTTGGTGCCTTCACTGTGGTTTCAGCCTGCGATTTGCTTACCTTCTTCTTAGGCCTAGAAATAGCCACCATTCCCATGTACGCCCTAACTGCATGGAACAAAAAAGACCAAATGGGCTCTGAAGCCGCCACCAAGTACATTTTGATGGGCTCCGTTGCCACAGCCTTTGAGCTTTTCGGGTTCAGCTATCTGTACGGTTTTTCGGGAAGCTTGTTCTTTAACGACATAGCCTCTGCAGTAGCCACCAATAGCACATCTCCCCTGCTTTGGGTTTCAATTCTGTTCCTTTTCTCCGGTATTGGCTTTAAGCTTACCCTGTTCCCCTTCTACACATGGGCACCCGATGTTTACGAAGGAGCCCCCACTCCCGTTACCGCCGTGCTTTCGGTAACCTCCAAGGCCACCGCCATCGCATTTCTTGCAGTACTGGTATTTGGCCCACTGGCTGCCGTTCAAGAGCAAATGTCGCCCCTCATTGCCTTACTGGCGGCAACCACCCTTCTTGTAGGTAACTTAGGAGCCCTTAAGCAAACCCGTCTGCGTCGATTTATGGCCTACAGCTCCATTTCTCAAGCAGGCTATATTATGATTGCCTTGTTGGGACCAGCCGAAATAGGAAAATCGGCCATCGTTTACTATATGTTTATTTATGCAGTGGCAAACTACCTGGCCTTCTTCGTGTTTGGCATTATTGGCCACCACCGTGAAGAAACATTCGCCTCCCTTCGTGGTTTATCCAAACAGAATCCGGCTTTGGCCATTGCCTTGGCTATTGCCATGTTCAGTTTGGCAGGTATTCCGCCCCTTGCCGGATTCTTTGGAAAATTCCACCTGTTCTTTGCAGGTGCCACCACAGGGCACTACTTCTTGGTGGCTTTTGCCGTAATCAACAACGTGCTGGCATTGTTCTACTATATCCAACTTATTAAGAGTGCCTGGATTGACGAACCGGAAGGAACTTTAAGCTCCCTGAGGCTCAACAGAAGGCAGCGGCTCATTATTATAATGCTGTCCATTGCCGTTGTGGCGCTAGGCTTTGTACCCTTCTTGTCAAACAATATTTTTGCAGGGTTTACCTTCTAGGCTTTTCTAGAAGGTAAATAAATTCCTAAGGGCACTTCTAAAATGCAGTTCCATGTTCTCCGTTTCTTCTAAAAAAGATAAACTTTCTGGAGATTCTGGATTTTTAAGCCGGTGCCTTTTGCGCTGGCTTATTTTTTTTGCCAAAGGCAGAAGGGATAAGGTTTGTTGGCTAAAAAATGTATGGGAGAATTTTTCAAAAATATATTCCTTGGCCATTTCACTAGGGTGAACCATGTCTTCATCGTAAAAACGGTAGTCTCTAAGTTCGTCCATCATTATTTCAAAACTTTCAAAGTAATGAACAAAATCCGTTTCCTTGCACAACCGTTCTACGGCCAAAAGCAAAATACTTTTGCTCATATTATTTTTATGGGCACCAAACTTTAAATGACGAATGGGGCTCACCGTAAAAACCACCTTTAAATTGGAATTCAAATGGTGGATTTCGTTTAAAAGAGTCTTGTACTCCCCCACAATTTCATCTATAGAAAGCATACGCTCATTAAACAAGTCCGCATTTTCCCTATGGCAATTAGCCACCACCTTTCCCGAATCTTTTAATTCAAAAACATTGGCAGAGCCTAAAGTAAGCACCAAAACAGAGCCATTTAGAATAAAGTTTTTTACTAACGCTAAAGCACTATTAGCCTTTTCCACCGACCTTTCAAGTACAGGCTCCGTAAAATCACTATGAAGAAAAAAACTAAAAAAGCCTTGAGGACTTTTACAAAAATCATTTTCACAAAATAGGTCACTCTTTAAGGAGCGCCACAAAAGCATACTAATAGAAGAGGGGTTAAAAAGCACGCCAAAAGGGTTTACCACTGCATCAAATAGCAGTTCTCTCATCTTGGCCCCCACCACATCAGAAAAACAAGACCCCATAAAAAGGGTCTTGCTGCTATAATCTAAAGAAAAATCACATTTTTGGGGTTCAACTTCCGTTCTGAACTGCAAAATTAATTTATCCTTAATCAATCCTGTTGTTCCCAAATTTGGTTGGGCAGTTTTCCAATATCTCTAAAATCCAGCTTTCCACTGGAAGCCACCGAAACGCTAACCAATCGAGCCAGAGGTTTTCCGGCACGCTCAATTACCACTTCTTCTTCCTTAAGAGCCACCTGGTTCAAAAGGGAGCCAAAGTTTTGGCGGGCTTCCATGGCGCTGACAATTTTTGACATACTAATTATTGGCAGGAGTTTGTTCAGCAGGTGCTGGAGTTGGAGCGGATTCTTGAGAGGCTCCCTGCTGCAAGGCTCTGTCTTGAATAACCAGGTCTACGCGACGGTTCTTCTGACGGCCTTCCTTGGTGCTGTTGTCCGCAATTGGCATGGTCATTCCAAGGCCCTTTGCAGTAAGGCGGGAAGCTTCAATTCCCTGTTCTACCAAGAAGTTCATCACATTGGTAGCCCGCTGTTCAGAAAGCTTCATGTTGTGTTCGGCAGAACCGGTATTGTCGGTATTACCTTCAATGGAAACATTAAACTGCTGATACACCGAAAGAATGCCAGCAACCTTGGCTAGGCTAGTCTTTAGGTCGGCCTTAAGGGTAGCCTTGTTCACGTCAAAAAGAATGTCGGACATGGAAAGAATAATACCGCGGGCATCCTTAGAGACCTGAATCAGCTTAGACTGAAGTTCATTCAGCTTGTTCATGGCTTCCTTCTGGCGTTCTTCAGCCTTGGCCCGTTCTGCAGCCAAGGCAGCCTGTTCTTCTTCCAATTTTTTCTGAAGATCAGCTTCGCGGTCGTTGGCAGCCTTGAGGGCGGCTTCACGTTCAGCAGCTTCGGCCTGGAATTTTTCCTTGTTCATCTTCATTTCTTCTTGAAGCTTGGCTTCTTGAGCCTTCATGGCTTCATTGGTCATGGTAAGGTCAGTAACCTTGCCACCGCGAGCAACGGCAATCTGCTCCTGAATGGCTTCAATG
Organism: Fibrobacteraceae bacterium; assembly: GCA_021443045.1. Classification (GTDB taxonomy): domain Bacteria; phylum Fibrobacterota; class Fibrobacteria; order Fibrobacterales; family Fibrobacteraceae; genus Fibrobacter. Next base: position 3,990 of record JABUUT010000007.1, on the reverse strand, counting down.
GAGCGAGCGGTGGCAATGCGCTTTTCCCAAGTTTCTGCAATTTGGGCCCGCACGGCGTAGTTTTCACCCTGAGTTTGAATAATTTCGGCATAAAGACCGCACTTGTATGCCAAGGAAGCGGTTTCCGCCGATTCTGGATCGTCTTCAAAAGCAACTTCCAGAGCCTTGGCATTACCCATAGCTTCGGCAACGGTCAACTTTGCCTGAGAAGCCTTTTCGGGCAAAGAGGCCTTAGCCTTGGCAATGGCGTCATTACATTTTTGAACAAGAGACGGAGAGGCTTCTTCAGCAGCAAAAGACATTCCAGCAGCCAAAGAGCAAATAGTCAGTAAAGAAATTCCCTTCATTATTTGCCTCCTGTTTTTTCTTTAAGCAGAGCATTCTGATACTTTAACTTTCGTTCCAAATCAGAACGGAGTTCCTTTTCAATCCAAACTTTCTCTCTCTTGGAAAGTTCCAGTTCGGCAGTTTCTACAGCCAGACGGTATTCCAAAGAACTTTCACTGGCAGCAGAAACAGCCAGTTCATCTTCACCATCGGCTTCAAAAATTTTTGCGGAATCCAGCTTAGACTTTGCTGCAGCCGTAGATGCGGAATCTAGATTGGCGGACGCTTCCATGGAGGCTTCCGCCTGGCCAATGGAGCTTTTTACAGCCATTTGATTGGAGGCGCAACCCACCATGAAAATGGTAGACGCACCTAGTGCGAGTGTAACAACCTTCATATTGATCTCCTTGGGGGATTCTTTGATAATAAAATAGTTATTATTGCATAGACAACATAGCAAATTAGACGCAAATGGACCAAGAAACACGCTCATACTCTGTAAAACAATACATGACATCCCTAAAACGGACTTTGGAGACAACACCCACAGTCTGGGTTCATGGTGTAATTACACAAATAAATGAAAAATCAAAGGTTGTCTACCTGTCCATTGCCGATTTTGCAGAGGGCTGCGTAGAACCCCAGGCCACCATCCCCCTCTACTGCTTTACCTTTAAGTTCAATTCCATTTTGGCAAAAATTGCCACACTGGAAAAACCCTTTGTGCTAAAGACTGATCTAAAGGTGAAATTTTTAATAAAAGCCGACCTATATATTCCATACGGCAAACTACAGGCTCAAATTTTAGACATCGATCCCGTTTACACCATTGGAGAACTGGCCCTTACCAAAAGTGCCATATTAAAACGCCTGGCCCTAGAAGGACTTTTGGAAAAAAACAAAAACCAGGATCTGGCCGAAGTACCCTTGAACATCGGGCTTATTACCGGCCAAGGAACGGCAGCCTACCAGGATTTTACCACAAAGTTAAAAGAATCCCCCTTCGCCTTTAAAATCACCACAGCCTACGCCCGCATGCAAGGGAGCGAAACCGAAAATTCCGTGCTGGAAGCTCTCGAAATATTAAAACAAAATTCCGAAATCGACGTGGTCTGCATTATTCGAGGTGGAGGTTCCAAAACCGACTTGAATTACTTTGACAGCGAAGCCTTGTGCAGGGCCGTTGCCAATTACCCCATTCCTGTTTTTACAGGCATCGGCCATGAAATTGACAAAAGCCTTTTAGACGAGGTAAGCTACCAGTACTGCATTACCCCCACCGACTGCGCCAAGCGACTGGTAGACCGCGTTCAAAACAGTTGGCAAAGAATGATGGATGTGGGAAAATCCATTGCAGAAAAAGCCAGAAACTCTTTTATGCAAGAAAAAACGCTCCATGCCCAAATGGCCGTTTCCCTAAAGAAAACACTTTCATTTGTCTTTAAAACAGAATACGCCAAGCTGGATCGCAACAGGGACGGTTTAAACCAAGGCACCCGAAAGATTTTGGATTTAGCAAAGTCAAAATTTGACATTTTGGAACTCAAGGTAAAAAGTGTCGATCCCAGTACCGTCTTGGCAAAGGGCTACACCCTTACTTTAGATGAAAATGGCAAATTTTTACGAAGCAAGAAATCTCTGACTAGCGGAAAAAAAATCACCACCCTTTTTAAGGATGGTGAAATTAAATCGGTTGTAGAAGATTAATCTATTAAATCCGATTGGTCGTAGCCGCATTCATCCAAGCAAATGTCCTCAGCTTCATCGCAGGCATCGTCGTCACCATCAATGCAGTCTTCCACTATAGAAATGCATTTGCTAAGAGAATATGTGCATTTATCAGAACTAGAACCAGAACTAGGCTCACCAACATAATCTTCTGGGTTGGTCAAAACCTTGCCATCCAATACTTTTGCTGGCGCATAATCATGGTCTACAGAAGCTGTACCATCAGCAGAGCAACCAAGAAGAGCAAATGTTGCAGCAGCAATCAATAAAGCGAACTTTTTCATATTAACTCCTTAGCTCCTTAGAAATAGATGAATCCGTTAAAGGTGAAATAGGTACCACCGTTAAATGTACCCATTGGGTTACCAAAGAACTGGTCAGATACAGCAGCATCGATTCCAATGTATTCATACTGGAAGCGAGCACCCATGGAAACATTGGTGGCATAGGTTGATAATTGAATATCGGATGTAGAAACATCACCTTTTTCCACTACGCCATAACTGAATGGCTTTGCAGTAAGGCTGGCACCACCAAAAACACTCCAGCAGTTGCCCAGGGCCACTTCAGCAAAAATATTTGGAGAAACCAAGAGGCCCACTTCCGTGTGAGAGGTTTCGTTGTCACCCTTGCCATAGCTGTCAAACAGCTGTACAGGAATAGAGGTGTTCAAGCCCATGAGAACTCGACCCCACTGGCTAGACAAGGCTGGAAAACCAATGTTAAAGTAGGGTTGAACTGTAATGTTTGCATCGGGGTCAATTAAAGTCGTCTTGCCTTCTTCTTGAGAAAGTTCGGTGCGAAGCACATGGGCACCCACCTTCCAAGAGGTATTTCCAGAACTAGCCAAGCTTACATCGCCGTCCAAATTCCAGAAGTCATTATCCACATCATCATTATTAACCTGTGTTGCAGTGGTCAGCCATTCTACATTCACAGAAAACACCTTGTTGCCAAAGGGTATTGAAAAGTTTAAACCAAAAAGGTCACCAGACTGAGTCACGCGAGAAGAAGCATCCTCGCCATCGTAGTCTACAGATATAAAATCTTTAGCCAAGGCCACTTCAGCAGTTATACCAAAACTCTTGCCGGCAACACCGCCTGTAAAAAGTCCTCTATCTAGGGAGTTGTCCCAACCAAAAATGTAAGTTAAGCCAGAGCCAAAAGCAATGTAGCCTTGTTCATTGATGGGGTCTAAGTAGGCAAACTTGTCACCAGCAAAAGTGCTTGGAGAATTTAGACGATCAATAATATTGGCAAAAGCGGCCTGGTTACCAACGGTATTGTAAGAAGTTCCACGAACCTTGTTAAACTTCATAATATCGCCTGTAATTGCAGCAGAGGCACTAGAAACGGGTTCGGCCACATTTTCTTCAGCAACGGGAGTTGGAGTGGCAACTGGAGTGGATACAGGAGCTGGTTCAGCCTGTTCCACAGGAGTGGCTTCTGCAGGGGTGGCTTCTGCAGGGGCAGCTTGTTCCACGGAGGCGGCTTCTTCTGCCACAGGAGTTTGTGCAGCAGGGGCCGCAGTATTAGCAGTTTCATTCTGTGCAAAGGCAAAACCAACTGCACAGCATGTTAACATCAATAATTTTTTGTTCATTTGTATCTCCCAACATATTTTGTTGTTAATGGTAAACTAAATAAAAAAACAACCAATGGCACATTTTTTTTTGGAAAATTTAGGAAAGAAACGGCTATATATGAGTAAAAAACGGTCCGTCATCAATAAGGGGCATCCTGAGCAGGCCTTTAGACCTGAACGGCACACACCGTGAAAGATCCAGGGAATGTGGTATCAATTATAAATGGTTAATGTTTAAGGCTTTGTCATCCTGAACGGCACCGCCGTGAAGGATCCAATGAATGTCCATATAAATACCAATCACTGAAAACTGATAACCGACAACCGATAACTGATTACCAACCACGAAC
>JABUUT010000079.1:7711-13646 GCA_021443045.1 Fibrobacteraceae bacterium | reverse complement strand
GATTCTCTGTGCTGCCCGCAGGGTACCGCGACTACGACGGCAACTTCTACGGTGTTGGCAACTACGCCCGCTTGTGGAGTGCCTCGGATTACGAATCCACCTACGCGTACGACCAGCACTTCTACTTCGGCTTCGCTAACGTTTACCAGTACTTCAACTTCAAGTACAACGGGTTCTTCTTGCGTTGCCTTCAGGATTCCAATTAGCTGAGAGCCTAAATGACCGATTTCTGATTGCCGATAACAGACAACCAAGAACAGACAATCAAGAAGGGTTCCTTAAAATGGGAAAATGACGCCTATACCAAAGGGTATAACGAATTTGTCGTTGTCCAAATAGCCATTGTCTTTGTTCATGTGAAGGTAGTAACTGCCTTCGCCTGCAAAAAATTCAAAGCCCACTTCGGCATACACGCCAAGATGTTTTAAGAATAGGGCCTCTCCGCCTATGCCAACAACGGTGCGCCAGTAGTCAACTTGTTCAACATATTCCTTGTATTTTCCAGAACTGGTTTTAATTTCTCTGTCGTACTCACCGTTTACCCAGTCGCAGCTGAGGAACATGTAAAAATACCGCAGGTTCATGGGGTAGTAGAGTGCGTGAAGGCCTAGCTGCATTAAGTTGTCGTTATAGTCGCTAAAGTGAACACCCACATTGAATAGTTCAAGGGCAACGATGTATTCAACGGAGAATATGCCTCGGCTAGGAGACGCTAGGCCTAGTGTGGCTACAAAGTTATAATCGGGAATGGTGGTGACGTTGGAACTTTTTCCATCTCTGGAGTTGGTGGGCTTGGAGAAAAGTTCTGTTAGGTCGATGCCACCCTCGGAAGAAGATGAACTGCCTTCTGCCTCCGAAGAAGAGCTATTTGCATGCACAGATGTTGTTTCGGGGGCCGGTGCGGTTGATAACGATTGTTCGGGAGCCGGCACGGCTGACGTAGGCTGTTCTGTGGCTGAAGGTTCTAAAGAAGTTTGTTCTGAAATTGGAGATTCGTTTTCTACCGAGGACGAAGAAACGCCTGCACTGGAAACTTGATTGGAACCTGAGCTTGTTGGGGTAAAAAATGAAGAGGATTCGCCTTGGGCGAAGGATAAGGTAAATGAAAATAATATTATGAATAAATTAATTTTTAATTTTGCGTTTGCCTTAACTTTTACACCACTCTTCATACTTTTGTCCTCTAATACTAGCTGTTAAGTTTTTCTGTTGCTGCGGCCACAGAAAGTAGCTCTGTTTCTCCAAAGGGCTTTCCGATCCACTGCAAGCCGACGGGCAGCCCTTCTGCCATGCCGCAGGGGAGCGAAATTCCTGGGAGACCTGAGAGGTTTAAGCTTACAGTATAAATGTCGGAAAGGTAAACGGCCATGGGGTCGCTTTCATTCATGCCACACTTTAGCGGAAGGCCTGGCATTGTGGGGCTGGCTATTACATCGCAACTTTCAAAAGCCTTGTTAAAGTCGTCTGTAATAAGACGGCGAACTTTCTGTGCCTGCACATAGTAGGCATCGTAAAAACCGGCGCTTAAAACATAGGAACCTAAAAGAATGCGGCGCTGCACTTCCTTGCCAAAGGCTTCGGAGCGGGACTTTGCATAAAGGTCAAAGAGTTTGTGGGCTTCTTTACTGCGGTAACCGTAGCGAACACCGTCGTAGCGGGAAAGGTTGCTGGAGGCTTCGGCTGTGGCAATAATGTAGTAGCTGGAAACAGCGTGAGAAATGTTGGGGAGTGAAACTTCTTTAAGTGTTGCTCCTTCTTTTTCCAAATTTTGCAGCATGGTGTCGATGGCGGCCTTGCAGTTTTTGTCTAGACCTTTGCCAAAATATTCTGCAGGAATGCCAATGACTTTTCCCTTTACACCTTCATCCAACTTTTGGGTAAAGTCTTCTAAGGGTCTTGTGCTGGTGGTGTTGTCATGTTCATCAATACCGCAAATAACGTTGAGCATTGTGGCGGCATCTTTTACACAAACTCCAAAGGGGCCAATTTGGTCTAGGGAAGAGGCGTAAGCCAACAGTCCGTAACGAGAAACGCGCCCGTATGTAGGCTTAAGGCCAACAGTGCCTGTGCATGCTGCTGGTTGACGGATAGATCCACCGGTATCGGAACCCAGAGCGCAAGGAACAGTTCCGCTGGCTACGGCCACTGCAGAACCTCCGCTGGAACCACCTGGAACGCGGGATTCGTCAAGAGGGTTTTTTACGGGGCCAAAGTAGGAGTTTTCATTACTGGAGCCCATGGCAAATTCGTCCATGTTGGTTTTGCCGACGATGATGGCTCCGGCTTCTTCCAATTTTTTTACAGCTGTTGCAGTGTAGGGGGCTACAAAGTTTTCAAGAATCTTTGAGGCGGCTGTAGTGCGAGTTCCTTCTAAGCACATGTTGTCTTTAACAGCAACAGGAATGCCATCCAGTGGGCCGATGGCTTTGCCGGCGGCCCGGCGTTCGTCTGATTCCTTGGCCCTTTGCAAGGCTCGTTCGTTTAAAACAGAAATATAGGCATTCAGATTTTTGGTGGCTTCAATTTTATCGAGGGATGCAGCTGCCAACTTTACGGCGGTGGTGCTGCCATTGGCTAACTGGGCACTTAATTCTTGTACGGTTTCCATTATCTTTCTCCGGACCATTTCATAATGTAGATAGCGACGATCATACCGACCACGCTGCAAACGTTAAACTTGAGACCAAAGCCAAGGGCCAGCTTAACCATATACAAGTCAATGTATACAGGGGCTTGTCCGTCACCTACGCCTATGTTAAAGTTGAATGCGGCCACAAAGAAGTTGCGTACGATGTTATCGTATCCGCCGGCATTCATGAGTTCTCCCAGTTCGCCAAAAAGCAAACCGAGACATTCTCCCAGAATTCCTCCGATAATGAGGCCCAGGACTATAAACAAAACAAGACGTGGAAAATTGCTTTTATGTGTCATGGTGAAAAATATACAAAAAAAGAGGTTTGTTTTGAGGTCCTGGGGTTATTCAACGCTCCAATTGATGGGTGCTAGGCCCTTGTCTTTTAGGTACTCGTTGGCCTTGCTAAAATGCTTGCAGCCAAAGAAGCCTCGGTAGGCCGAAAGGGGGCTGGGGTGGGGGGCGGTAAGAATAAGATGGCCGCGGCCCGGGGCAACCAAGGATTGCTTTTTAATGGCAAAGCTGCCCCACAGCAGGAACACTAAATTTTCGCGAGTTTGGGATAAACGCTGTATGATGGTGTCGGTGAACTGCTGCCAGCCGATTCCGGCGTGGGACGCGGCTTGGTGGGCCCGAACGGTGAGGGAGGCGTTTAGCAAGAGCACGCCTTGTTTTGCCCAACTTTCCAAATTGCCATGGGCTGGTGGGTTTATTCCTAAATCGTTGTGGAGTTCCTGGAAAATATTGATAAGCGAAGGGGGCGGCTCCATTCCCATGGGCACAGAAAAACAGAGCCCGTGGGCCTGCCCTGGGTTGTGGTAAGGATCCTGCCCAATAATAACGGCTTTTACCTGATTTACAGGGCAAAAATCCAAGGCGGCAAAAATTTTGGACCCTGGAGGATACACTATGTTTCCGGAGGCTTTTTCTTGCAACAATTTTTCCTTAATTTGTATAAAATAAGGTTGCTCGAATTGGTCGCTTAAAAGTTTAAGCCAAGTGGGGTCGAGTTTGATAGTCATAAACGGTTAGTGAAAGTTAATGTTGAGCCAGCCTATTGTTTCGTCAGAATTGGTGGCAATGCCGCAGGCTACGGAAACGGCTGTTGTCTTCATATTCAGATAGTGACCAATGTAGGGGTAGTCTTCTACCTTATCGGGATCTCTGGCTCCACTTTCCACCAGTTTCTTTTCGCTCCACATCATATCTAGATAGCTGTCGATAATTTCTTCGTTAGACTTGTATCTTCCCATACTAATGTTGGGCCCGGAATTTTGTGCGTGTTCGCCGCAGTCTCCAAAGTGGCCATGGGCTTTGTTTGAACTAAGGTCGTTGGCGGCCTGCTTGGTAACGCATTTTTGCTTGTCTACGTCTGCTTTTTTTAAAGGTGCCACATTTTCGGTGGCTCGGTATTCGTTGATTTTATCTACGCAGTAGTCCCGCCAGGATTCTGTGCCGCTAGTGGCGTTGGTGCTGGAATCATCGCTGCAGGCTGTGTTAAAAGTTAGGGCTATGAGCCATAGGGCGGCAAAAATTTTTTTCATATTCAGTTGTCCTTTTGGGTTACTGTTGTTGGTGCTAAACCCTTTCTGCTAAAATAGCTGTTTTGTTTCCGGCAATGCGGGTGTAAAAAAGCGTGGCTGAATTTTTCCCCTTGGGTTTTAAGCGTTTGATTTCTACATCCGGATCGATTTTTACTCCTCGCAACTTTAATGTGAGTGAACCAATGTTGAATTGTTTAAGCATGTTTCGAACGGCGGCAGTGGCTATTTCGCAGTGTGAGAGTACCTTAAAACTGGCAAAGGCTGGGGAGGGAAGAGGCTGGTTGCTGCTTACGTAGGCAATACCCTCCGAAATGAGGTGGGCGTTGATATCGTTTTCCTTGGCTACGGTGCCAAATAGGTGGCTGCGGATTAAAAGTGCCGTAGGCTCGGCCAAATAGCCGCTGAGTTCTCCTACAGGAAGGTCTTCCTTGCTGGTGGAATTTCTAAAGCTCCGTTCACAACCGGGCAAATTTTTTTCGGCGTCTTTGTTGCTCTCGGCTTGAATTTCTCGAAGGTTTCCCCACCACTGGGCCTGGGTTTCTCCCTTTTTGTTTACCATAACGGCACGAACTTTTCCCGGATTTTGGGCCAGAATTCCAAACAGGACTAGGCATTCCCGGCAGTCGGCGTGGCTTCCTAGGTAAATGAGTTCGCAAGATTCAGGAATTTCGTTGGTGGGGTAGCCTGGGGGGAGTTTGGCCATTCCTCCCTTGTAGTTTTTGGAAAGTTCCACCACTTCTTCAAAGGTGGGGGTAAGGTTGTTAAGGTCACGCTGGTTTTCTCCGTCTATGGAGCGGCGGGCCGGGTCTATGGTAAAAAGCTGGGGGTGGATGCACCCACTGTTTTTGGAACTTTGGTTTGCGGTGCGTGCGTCGGCCAGCAGGGTCTGGCCGACCTTGCCGAAAACCTTGTTGTTGTAGCGGTACATGTGGAGGCGGTTTTCGTCAAGATCCACCCCCACCACATTTAAAAAATTAGGAACAAAAAAACTGTCTCCTCCCATGCCACAACAAAGGTCGTACACCGTCATCTCTTTTTGTTCGTGAGCGACTTCCCACAACTTTGATTTCCATCGACCAATATCTTGTGCTGTGGATTGCTCTAAAGCAAGTTTGTCGCAAAGCAAAAATTTACCCAAAGATTCTTTGCTGCTTGGATCAAAGAATTTTTCTTGAAATTTTGGTACCAAAGCCATGTAGTCCATAATGGCGGCCCGTTCTTCGTTGGTAAATTTTTTGGCTAGTGCAGTAGACACTTGAAGCGCGTCCATCTTGCGTTTCAAAGCATCTTTAATAAACTCCTGAACTTCGGGAGAGGTTAGCAGAACATCAATAGCCATATTCTAAAAAGGAATATAGTATAATTGCGCCGAATTTTTGATGTATTCAGTAGTCCGTTATCCGTATTTTAGCTATCTGCGGTTTGCGAGCAGCAGGGTCATCCTAAACGGCATACGCCGTGAAGGATCCAGGGAATGTTCATATGAATTAGACCACTGACAACCAACCACACCTTTATTGACAATTTTGTATTGGAAACCTATATTTTTAATATGATAATCCGCCCCTATGACATAACAATCAGCACTTTTGCAGCCTCTGCCTTGCGTAGTTTAAGAGCTGCCAGTGGCACTGCCGGCATTGGTTTGTTTGGCACAATCCTTGCTGGGGGGGGGCTGCACAGATGTGTAGGAATTTTTGCCTGTACGGCAAATTTCTGCATGGTGGCCTAAGTTTTAGACAACCTTCTTTAAAACATT
>JABUUT010000079.1:0-6728 GCA_021443045.1 Fibrobacteraceae bacterium | reverse complement strand
AAAAGGAACTTCTGATATTGATGATTCAAGCATCTACAATCCTTCGGCAAATACTCTTATCGACAATCGCGATGGTCAGACCTACAAGACGGTGACCATCGGCACCCAGACCTGGATGGCGGAGAACTTGAACTACGAATACAACGAGGGAACTGCCAAAAGTTATTGCTACAACGACAAGGCTGACTCCTGCACCAAGAACGGTCGCTTGTACACCTGGGCTGCCGCCATGGACAGTGCCGCCCAGTTCTCGATGGCGGGCAAGGGCTGCGGTTATGGCAAAACCTGCTCCCCCAGCGGCACCGTTCGGGGCGTATGCCCCGAGGGCTGGCACCTGCCCAATGACACCGAGTGGAACACCTTGTGGACAGCTGTGGGCGGAGCCAGTACCGCGGGTACAAAGCTGAAATCCACTAGCGGCTGGTACAACGGTGGCAACGGTACTGATTCCTACGGCTTTTCTGTTCTTCCTGTGGGCTACCGCCAAAGCGATGGTAGCTTCAGCGGTGCCGGCTACTACGCCTACTTCTGGATTTCTACCGAGAACGATTCCAACTACGCGTACTACTGGGACTTCTACTGCGACTTCGACAACGTTGGACATTACATGGACTACAAGGACTTCGCGATTTCCGTCCGTTGCCTCAAGGACTAGCTGGTTATTACGCATAAGGGCACCTCTAAAAATGATTGAAATCAATGCTAGAGGAATCATTCTATCTTCTTTTCATATTTTGACACTCATTTGTTGATTTCCTCCCCCAAAAAGTTTCTTTAGAGTAGTTATATTATTCCATGAAATAAGAGTATTTGCTCTATTCTTGTAATCGAAACCTAGACAATTTCAGAATGCAAGAGAGTAGGCAAGGAACTCACGTCCCGATTGGGGCGTGGGTCGTTGTTGCTTGCTTTGCATTTAGGTTATGTCTAGGACCTCGATTACGGTGAGTACGGCGATTCCACGCCTTTTTTTATCGGGAGATCCAATGTCCACTATACGCGACAATACCTTCGACATTCTTAAGGGAATAGCCATTCTTGCTGTAATCATTGGCCACTGCGAGATTCCGAGATTTTGGGGCACAATCATCAGCTCGTTCCACATGCCCCTGTTCTTTTTCGTCTCGGGGTATTTTCTCAAAACCCGCCCGCTGGCAGAGGAAATCCGATTGAGCGCAAAACGCCTATTGGTCCCATACGGATTCACCGCTTTGTTCATCTGCGCTTTTGCCTTCTTGGAAGACCTGCGCCATATATCCTATGCGGATGGCTCCTACACACAGGGAGTCGTTTTCGCCTATTTACTTGGACTCAGATACGACACTGGAATTTTTTCGAATGGGTCTCCGTCACAAGTCGGAGTCCTTTGGTTCGTGCTGGCCCTTTTCTGGGCAAGACTGGCCGTAGTGTCGCTCTTGAACTATACAAAATCTATTTCACTTCAAATAGCCCTGGTCACAACGGTCGCCTTCGCAGGAATATTCTTGTATAAAATTATTCCTTCACCCTTTTGCATTTTACAATCCCTGCCAGCAATAGCGTATGTCTATGCCGGCACCCTACTGCGGAGATTCGAGTTTTTCAACGGCTCCGCACTTCGTCACTGGTTTCCGTTTCTTTCCCTTATCTGGCTTTACTGTCTCGCCTATTCCTTCACCGGTATGGCGGGAGTTTCTTTTGGATCGGGTTTCATCCTTGATTTTTTCGGAGCACTAGGGGCAACGGCAGTGCTGTTCGTTCTCGTAAAATTCGTAAGCACCAAGGCCGAGGACAATACTGCGGAATCCAAAGCAAGTGGCTTTTGGCGTTTTGTGAATTTCTGCGGACGCTACAGCCTGGTTCTCTATTGCGTTCATTCCGTTGAATACTCGACATCCAATTGGAAAGCCTTCGCACTCCTCAACCACATACCTTTGGCTCATTACACGTTGTTCCAAACCAGTATTTGCATAACGATTGCCGTAGGGTTTACACTTGTGCTTTTGAGAATAAAGCCCATACGCGAAAACATATTCCAAATCCACGATTCCAAAAAATAATTGGGTAATCGTCGTTTTTTCGTTTTAACTGACACATGAGCTTAAAAAAGGTTAGACTATCATTCCAACTTGGAGTGTTCCGCTTTGGGATAATGATTTAAAAATTTTTTGTGCTCTATGGACTGGAACAGCATATATTAACAATGTGCTTCCAGTCCATTCTGGTTTTAGAGACGGGAGGCCGGATCGAACCTCGGGGTAGGATAGACCGGAAGCACAATTACAACCTTCTATTCCACTGAAGCGAGGCTCTTGGGCCTCGCTTCTCTTTTTTAGAGGTGCTCTTTAATTTTGGATAAATGAATCAAAAAAAATACCCGGGGCCTTGACCCAGGGTATTTTAAATTCCTTTTAACTTTTGTATCAATCCTTCCAGAACCAGATGCCGTCTACTCCTTTATGATTTTCGTAGAATTGCTTTTCATAGGCTTTCAGGCGGGAATTAGGCCAGTATTCGGTGCAGAAACCTACGGTAAAGAAAATCTGTACTTCGTTGGAAGCCTCGCTACCGGCTTCGTTGCCCACAGGCAAAGACCATTCGGTGTAGTCGGTTACGCCATTCACGTCTTCCCACACAATGCGAACTTGGCCGTAGGTGGTAAACATCATGTCTTGTGGAATGTAAGCAGAAACAGACTGCACATCGATGTCGAAATGAACGGTGTCGATGTAGGTTGTATCCTGGTCGTAGTAGCGAAGCCAGCGTACCTGATAGTAAAGTTTCTTGGTGTATTCCTTGGGCTTGTAGTCGGAGAAGAGCACGGCGTTGTTGGGAACGTCGGAAGACAGGGTTAAGTCCAGGAACTTGGTTTTGGTGGTGTCGTTGTCTTCGTACTTGTACATCATGGTAGAATTCACTTCGAAGGAGTCAATCACGGTTCTAGACTTGGTGATGTAATCCAAGGTGGTGGTATCCACGCAAATGTCGAGGTAGGTTCTTATTTGCCCTGTAATCTTTGGAACCGTGAAGGAAATGTCTTCGCGGTATTCGGCAGACTTGGTTACCAGAACTTCGTTGGAGTATTCGGAAACGCCGTCGGCATCAAATGCTCTTACGCGGTAGTACCGTTCGGCATTTTTAAGACCATTGAGAATGTAGCGGGTGGAGTTGCTGTCGGGCTTGTCTTCCAAGCGAACCCACTTGCCTGTTGGATCCATGTATTCAATCTCAAAGCCGGAGGCGGGGCGGTCGGCAAGGCGGGAGTATTCCCATTCCAAAACAAACACGCTGGGTGCTACACGGTAGGCTTGGAGGTTTCCTGGAATTGGAAGGTCGGCTGCAACTTCGCCTGCTGTAGAATCGGGAGAGCCTTCTTGGCCACCCTTTTCGGTGATGTAGATGTCGGAGGAGAATTGTCCGGTTTTGCTACCAACGTAGGCCGCCACGCGGTAGAAGTGGTCCAGTCTCTTTTTGCCTTTGAGCACATACTTGTACACGCCTTGGCCACTGGTACCTTCTTTTTTCCAAACGCTGTTTTCCAAATCGAGAACCTGAACTAGGAAGCCTTCCTCATCACCACCAGCAGGGGTGTATTCCCAGGTGAGGAGCCATGTGCTGTCTGTCATTTGGGATACTTTCAGGTTGGATGGAACAGAAAGTTCTACAGCGTCTTCGTCGATGTCTTCAGAGGCATCGCTGGAGCTGGAAGAGGATGTTTTTTTGGAAGAACTGCTGGTTGTTTTCTTGGAACTGGAGCTGGTGTCTTCGTCATCGTCGGCGGATACGGAAGAATCGCAAGCGGTAAGTGCCATGGCACCGGAAAGCAGTGCGCCCAGCACTACTGTAGAAAACCATTTGTAAGTTCTCATAGGAAATCCTTCTTTAGAAATGATTGTAAACTTTTCCAAAGATAAATTTAGTTTTTTTTTGCTTTTTCGTAAAAAATAATTTTGAATTTCTTAAAAAATAGGGGAATTTGGCTTACTATTACGCAGGTCTTTGTCATTCTGAGCCGAAGAATCCAGTGATAGTCCATACGAGCACTACCCACTGGATTGCCTCGTCGCTACGCTCCTCGCGCAATGACAGCCTGACACTGATAACCGACAACTAACCACCACAACTCGCCAAGACTTGTGAAACGGGACTGCTTGCAGGCCCACTTCCAAGTCGCAAGAGTTGGCAGCTCCGCTGCAACCACCGTTTACTAACTACTAAAAAAAGCTCTCGGTAAAACCGAGAGCTTTTTGACAAAGCTATTGGCATATTACCAATGGGCGAGTCTTAGGCGCGGGCGCGGGCCTTGTCTCCGTACTTCTTGATGAGCTCTTCCTGGATGTTGCGAGGTACTGGAGCGTACTTGCAGAATTCCATGGTGAACTCAGCCTTACCCTGAGTCATGGAGCGAAGGTCGGTGGCATAACCGAACATTTCGGACAGAGGAACTTCGGCAGTGATTGTGGTCATGCCCAGTTCTTCACTTGTACCAACGATGTTACCACGGCGCTGGGAAACGTTACCCACAACGGAACCCTGGAATTCTGTTGGAGTTTGGATTTCAACCTTCATGATAGGTTCGAGAATTTGGGCCCCAGCCTTTTCGAAGGCTTCGCGGAAGCCCATGCGGGCGGCAATCTGGAAGGCCATATCAGAAGAGTCAACGGGGTGGAATGCACCGTCGGTCACTTCCATTTCGATACCCACAACAGGGAAGCCTATCAAGGAACCTGCTTCCATGCAGCTCTGGAAACCCTTGTCGCAAGAAGGGATGTATTCCTTAGGAATACGTCCACCTACAACGGAGTTCACAAAGTTGTAAACCTTTTCGGAGTCGCCTTCTACAGCCATAGGACGCATAATGCCCAGCACCTTAGCGAACTGGCCGCTACCACCGGTCTGCTTCTTATGAGTGTATTCGAACTTGGATTCGCGGGTGATGGTTTCGCGGTAAGCCACCTGAGGAGCACCAGTCTGAACATCTACCTTATATTCGCGACGCATACGTTCGATGTAAACGTCAAGGTGGAGTTCGCCCATACCCTTGATAATGGTCTGTCCGCTTTCCTTGTCCACTTCCACCTGGAATGTGGGGTCTTCCTTGGTAAAGCGGTTGAGGGCCTTGGAGAGGTTTTCAAGATCGTCACGGTTCTTGGCTTCAATCACAAGTTCAATCACTGGGTTAGGAACGTGCATGGAAGTCATGTTGTAGTGGCTCTTGCCATCGGTAAATGTAGTACCGGAGGCACAGTCGATACCAAACAGGGCAACAATGTCGCCTGCACCGGCTTCGGTAATATCAACCATTTCGTCGGCGTGCATACGAACCAGACGGCCCACAGAAACCTTCTTGCCAGTTGCCATGTTCACAATGGCGTCGCCCTTCTTGATGGTTCCCTGGTATACGCGGATGTAGGTGAGCTGGCCATAGCGGTCGTTAACCAACTTAAATGCGTAGCAAACGAGAGGTTCGTTATCTTCGCTCTTGAGGATAACTTCGGCTTCGTTGTTGTCTACGTCCAAAGCCTTGTTTTCAACTTCGGTTGGGTTTGGCAGGTAGTCAATCACACCGTCCAAAAGCTTTTGAACGCCGATGTTCTTGTGGGCAGAACCCATGAACACTGGGGTGATTTCCAAGGAGATTGTGGCCTTGCGGATGGTGGACTTGATAAGAGCCTTATCGATGTCCATGTATTCGCCTTCCATGGCCTTTTCCATAATTTCGTCGCAGTAGTCGGCGCAGCAGTCGATGAGCTTTTCACGGTATTCCTGGGCCTGTGCCTGGAGTTCTTCCGGAATGTCCTTTTCGATCATGTCGTCGCCGTTTTCGCCTTCAAAGTAGTAGGCCTTCATTTCAATCAGGTCAACCACACCCTTCAGTTGGTCTTCGAGACCTATAGGAATCTGCATTACGCAAGGCTTGTGGTTCAGCTTTTCCTTGAGCATCACAGCCACGCGGAGTGGGTTTGCACCGGAGCGGTCGCACTTGTTCACGAATACCACGCGTGGTACCTTGTAGCGGCGCATCTGACGGTCAACGGTAATAGACTGGGACTGGACGCCTTCAACGCCGGTGAGAACCAGGATAGCACCGTCCAACACGCGAAGAGAACGTTCCACTTCGATGGTGAAGTCTACGTGACCCGGGGTATCGATGATGTTGATGGTGTCGGCTTCGCCGCTCTTGGTGTGTGTCCAGCTAGCAAATGTGGCAGCAGACTGAATGGTGATACCGCGTTCGCGTTCCAGTTCCATAGAGTCCATGGTGGCACCAACGCCGTCTTTACCACGAACTTCGTGGATAGCGTGAATACGCTTTGTGAAGTAGAGGATACGTTCGGTAAGAGTGGTCTTACCGGAGTCAATGTGGGCAGAAATACCAATATTTCTGTGTGTTGCTATGTTTTTCATATTTTATTCCACAAATGGAGTTGATGTTGTTTAAGTTTGCGCCCAAATATAGAAAATTTCTACTAGGACTCAAGGTTTGCTGTGTTTTTAAGCACTGGAATAGAAAAAACAGCCCAAAAACTGGGCTTTAGAGGTACCCGTTAGTTGTTAATGATAAATGTTTAGTTATTAGTAGGTTGTATTTCTAGGCGAGCCGAAAGGCTTGCTTGATCATAATATGTGCCAAAGGCCCATGATAATTTAAACTAACTACTACCTACTGTATACTAACTACTCCTTTGGCCTCATGCCTCTAGGCGTTTACGCCGAACCTCACTACTGACAACTGACTACTGACAACT
>JABUUT010000078.1 GCA_021443045.1 Fibrobacteraceae bacterium | reverse complement strand
ATGCCGTTCCCTTTGAAGGAACTGTGGTAGGCCCCGGTCATGACGGTATCCAGCGTGCCGCGGACGCTCAGTTCAATGCGGCTGACGGTCTTTAAAACTTCTTTTGAAAGCATAGCTGGAATATACAAAAACCAATATGCTAAAAATTATAAAAATGTCATTTTTTAGAGGAAAACCTGTTTTTTACCCCTTCCCATACAATGTAAAATTAACTTTAGCAAGGGTTTTGAGCCCTTTGGATTTCTATATTCTTAGGAGGGGTTTTAGGATTAGGTGTTATTTGAAGAAGGTTTTTAATGAACTTTAATTTTTTGCGTTCGCATTTTGTGGCTCTGCTGTCTATTGCTGTTACATCTGTTTTTGCTCAGGAAGCATTGCATACTGCTATTGATGAAGGGGATTTTGCCACTGCCAAGAAAATGGTGAAGAATGGGGAAATCGAAGAAATCTATTGTGGTAAAATGCCGGCCACCTCGGCGGTGGATGTTTATGAAAAAATTTTCAAGTCCATGCCAGAAGAAAGTTTTAGCCAGTGCCCCTCTCAATTTACCTATGGTTACGGTGTAAAAGTTTGTGGCAATGCAAAAGCCATGAACACCTGCTTGCAAGTTATCGATGTGCTTCTGCTAGATGCCGCCACTGGTAATATCAATGCTTTGGAAACTTTGGGAAATGTCACAAAGGCCGCCTTAAAGACAAACGCCTACAAAAAACCTGTAAAGGAACAAGTAGACACCACCACATGGGTGCCCTGCCCCAAAAAAGGCAAAGCCAAAGCGGAATGCCTTGAAAAATGTAAAATCGATGCGGTGGCCCAAAACGATTCTGCCAAACTGGCTTCTTGCGATTTAAAACCAGAGGAATACAAAGAAACCACCATCGCCGTTTCCAAGCCCTCTCCTATATACGAACATTTAAAGACGGGCTTGCTGGAAGGTTTTTGGAAAACCCCGAAAACTTCTGCCGGCAAATTTGCCGAACTGATTAGCGTTAACGCCAAGGCACTTTCCATTGCTGATTCCCTAATTCCCAATATGAAGTATGTTTGGGCCTGGGCCACCAAACACAAGACCGATAGCACCGCCCTTCCTGGCAGCGAACTATTCCGGTTCTGTGCCGTTTGGAATGCTCAGGTAGATTCTGTAATGGACTCCTTGCAATTTGAACAACATTGCCCCGTTTTTGAAACCTTTGTAGATGCAAGGGACAATTCCAGCTATAAAATGAAGGATATTAATGGAACTTTGTGGTTTGTGGAAAACCTGAACTATGCAACGGAAGAAGGTTCCATGTGCTACGATCGTGAAGATGAAAATTGCAAAACCTATGGCCGACTTTACAATCAGGAAAGCGCAAAGACGGTTTGCCCAGAAGGCTCGCATTTGGCTACCGATGACGATTGGAAAATGTTGGAGGTTTTTGCCGGCGGTGCCAGCGATGCGGCTGTAAAACTACGCTCCAACGGTTCTGACGACTACGCTTTTACGGCCATGTTTGGTGGCTATGCCAACAAGAATGGAATATCAACCATTATAGGAGAAGGTGCCTATTTTTGGACAAACAAGGATGATGGCGATTCCAGAGGAACCGCTCGTTCCATGTTCAGTACCGACGCTGAAATTTCTTCCATATCGGTGGATAAGAATTTTTACCTGTCGGTGCGCTGTGTAAAAGACAAATAGTAAGTTTTGGGTTGATGGATGTTTGGCTAAAGGGGTTAGAAAATGGGAAGAAAAAAGTATGAACCTACCTGCACAAGAGACACTTGGCTCAATCGTCAAGCCTTGTTAGGTTGTGTCCGCAATTTCTTTAACAGACGCAGCGTTTTGGAAGTGGAATCCCCGGTGCTTTCGGGTGCCTGTGGCACAGACCCGCAGCTGGATTATTTTGAACTGAATGGCAAGCCTTCCCGTTTTATGATGACCAGCCCAGAATTTCACATGAAGCGTTTGCTGGCTGCTGGCTTTGGTGACATTTTTCAGATTACCAAGTCTTTTCGAAAAGATGAAGAAGGAGCCCATCACAATCCAGAATTTTCTATGGTGGAATGGTACCGAGTGGGTATGCCACAAGAAAAGTTGATGGACGAAGTGGAAAATTTGGTGAGTGAAGTTCTCGGTTATGAAATTCACGCCAAGCGCACTCGTTGGATTGATGCGTTTAAAAATTATGGTGGGGTTGACCCCTTTTGCAGAGACCTTTTAGACTTTGCATCTGCTTGTAAGAAAGCCCATATTTCTGTGCCGGAGCAGCCCGAAATGATGTCTCGGGAAGACTGGTGGGATTACCTTATGGTTTTTGTGATTGAACCAGCCTTGGCTTTGAATGGTCCTGAATTCATTATGGATTATCCACCTTCTCAGGCGGCGCTGGCTGAAACTTTTGTGGATGCCGAAGGTTACCGCTGGGCTCGCCGCTTCGAATTGTTCATCAACAAGGTGGAGCTTTGCAACGGTTACACGGAATTGACCGATGCCAAGGAACAGCGCCGCCGCTTTGAAGCCGACCTGGAAATTCGCAAGAAGATGAACAAGCCTTTGCCGCCTATTGATGAAAATTTTTTGGAAGCTTTGGAAAATGGCATGCCTGCCTGTTCCGGTGTGGCTCTTGGCCTAGACCGCTTGTTTATGTTGGCACTAGGTAAAAAAGAGATAGAAGAAGTTATTCTATTCCCTAGCCGAATTGCCTAATTACCATTGTTATGCCCAACGGTGCTGTTAAGGCTGTTCCTGTTGGGCTTTCAATTCTTTTTTTAACTCGTCGTATTTAAGTGTGCCCGATTTGATCCACACGATTTTGTTTTGCTTGTTTACCAAGTAACTTACGGGAATAAACTGGGGGTTTCCCAAAGCATTCATGGCATTGTAATTCCAGTGGTAAACATCCCAGGGAAATTCAAAGTCTTCTTTGTATTTGCGTACATTGGCTAAGGCATCATCTTCGCTAATCATAAAAATGCGAAATCCGTTTTGGTGTTCTTCCCTATAAACTTTTTTAAGGGCTTTGTTTTGGGCGTGGCAGGCGGGGCACCAAGATGCCGAAAGTACAATCAAGGTCCATTTCCCTTTTTGGCTGTCAAAAGAAACGCTGTCTCCATTGCTGTTCTGCACGAAAAATGGAACCACAGATTCGGGAATTTTTTGAAATTGGGCCTCTTGCCTTAAATTCCTGGCTACTAGAACTGCCAGCGCGAAAACTACCAAAATAAAGACATAAGCGGATTTTTTTACCATACAAGAGTCAAGATATTATTTTTTACCCCATCTTACTAGGTTAAATGCACAAAACCAGGGTTAATAATTGAAATTTCGCTTATTATTAAGTTATATTCTAAACATATGGCATACAATATTCAAGATTTACTTTCTGAAATGGTGAAGCGTGGTGCTTCCGACTTGCACATTACTGCAGGTGCTCCCCCTTTGGTTCGTCTTTCTGGTAACCTAACGCCTATTGGCGCTGATAAATTGAAACCAGATGAAACCATGCGCATGACTTACAGCTTGATGAACGAAATGCAGAAGAAGACTTTCGAGCAGCAGAAGGAGTGTGACTTTTCTTTTGGTATTTCTAATTTAGCCCGTTTTCGTGCCAACGCCTACCTGCAGCGTGGTTGCGTGGCCCTGGCCTTGCGTATCATTCCTTTGGAAATCAAGACCTTCAAGGAACTTGGGCTCCCCAGCATCATGGCTGAATTTACCACAAGACCTTCGGGTTTGGTGCTGGTGACGGGTGCCACTGGTTCTGGTAAGTCTACCACTCTGGCTGCCATGATAGACAAGATTAACAAGGAACGCCACGACCACATTTTAACCGTGGAAGATCCCATTGAATTTTTGCACAAGCATCAGAACTGCATGATCAACCAGCGTGAAGTGGGCAGTGATACATTCAGTTTTGCCAACGCCTTGAAAATGGCTCTGCGTCAAGACCCCGATGTGGTGCTCATTGGTGAAATGCGTGACCTGGAAACCATTCGTGCCGCCTTGACCATTGCAGAAACTGGCCACTTGGCTTTTGCAACGTTACATACGAACTCCTGTGTGCAAACTATCAACCGTGTGGTAGACGCTTTCCCCAAGGGAGAACAACAAACGGTTCGCACTCAGCTCAGCTTTGTACTTCAAGGGGTTATATGCCAAACGCTGGTTCCAAAAATTGGTGGAGGGCGCGTAATGGCCTACGAAGTGATGAATGTAACTCCAGGCATTCGTGCTCTTATTCGAGACGACAAGGTGCACCAGATTGAATCCATGATTGAAATTGGCCAAAAGTTTGGTATGAATACCATGAATATGTGTCTGTGTGACTTGGTGGCCGCCCGCAAGGTAGACCGATTTGAAGCCTTGGGTCGTTCCCCAAGCCCGGACCAGTTGGAACAACTCTTTGTAAAGAAGGGCCTGTAATCTATGCCAGTATTTTTGTACAAAGCACAAAACGCCCAGGGAAACAACTTTGAAGGTTCTTTAGAAGCCCAAACCAAGGAAGAAGCGGAAGCATTGCTTCGCCGCCGTCGTTTGGTTATTCAATCCTTAAAGAAAAAGCCTACCGAAATCAAGATAAAAATTGGCTCGGGTATCAAGTCTGCCGACGTAGCGCGTTTTACCCGTATGTTCTCTTCCATGAGCTCTGCAGGCCTTCCCATGTTGCAGTGTTTGAACATTTTGGAAGAACAGACGGAAAACCCGGAGTTGCAGTCTGTGGTTCACAAGGTAGCCCAGTCCATTAACGGTGGTTCTTCCTTGGCTGATGCCTTGGCCCAACACCCTAAGGTGTTTGATACTTTGTATGTAAACATGGTGGCTGCCGGTGAAGCCGGTGGTATTTTGGATGGCATTTTGGCGCGCTTGGCTGAATATCAGGAAAACAGCCAGCGCTTGACTCGTAAAGTAAAAAAAGCATTGACATACCCTGCCATGGTTATTGTGGTGGGTATTGTTGTGGTGATTGCCTTGATGACCTTTGTGGTGCCAACCTTTGCCGAACAGTTTGCGGCCTTGGATGCGGAATTGCCGGCTCCAACCCAGTTTGTAATGAGCATTTCCGACTTTATTCGTGATAACGGTGCATTCCTCTTTATTGGATTGATTTGCCTTATTGTGGGGTACAAGTTGGCTCTAAAATTACCCAAAGCCCAGTTTATTCAAGACCGGCTGCTTTTAAAGATGCCTAAAATTGGGGACTTGCTAATTAAGACCACGGTGGCCCGTTTTGCAAGAACTCTGGGAACGCTGTTAAATGCAGGTGTTTCTGTGATGGACGCCATTCAGGTGACGGCAAAGACCTCCGGAAACCTGGTGGTTGAAAAGGCCATTCTTAAAATTGGTACCGGTATTGCAGGCGGTAAGTCTATTGCAGAACCTATGAAGGAAACGGGTTTGTTCCCTCCGATGGTGATTCAGATGACTGGCGTTGGTGAAAAGACAGGTAACCTGGGTGGCATGCTTTTGAAGGTGGCTGATTTCTATGACGAAGAAGTGGATGCTGCCGTGGATGCCGTGGTGAGTATGATCGAACCACTCATTATCGTGTTCTTGGGCGGTGCTGTCGGTGGCCTGCTCATTGCCATGTATATGCCTATGTTCTCCATGGGTGACGCCATCAAAGGGTAAAGAACATCACGCGCCCTGCATTGCTCTTTTTTGATGGTTTGTTACTAAACTCTGAAGTATTCTGCCTTAATGTAGCGGATGTTACATATAAAGTAGTTATTTGTGGTATAGGTAAAGGGCTCGTTAAAAAAATGAATTTTGTATTATTGTTGTGTAAAAAAGGAATGTGGAATGAAAAAATTATTCTCTCTTGCCAGTTTCGCCATTTTTAGCTTTACCATGCTTGCAATTCCTGCCATGGCAGCTCCTCAAACAGATGTAGAAGATATCAAGATTATCAAGATAAATGACACCAATTTTGAATCCGAGATTCTCAAATCCAAGAAGCCCGTGCTTTTGGACATCACCAGCACCAGCT
>JABUUT010000077.1:31936-32984 GCA_021443045.1 Fibrobacteraceae bacterium | reverse complement strand
AAAAGTACCACAAAATCCACTGTATCCTTCTCGACATGAAATCCGTGATGCGAAATTATGGCAACAACCCCAACGCACAAAAAGAACTGGCTGGGTTGATTAGGGAACTTTAATCTATGGGGTTCTTTTATTGTAGCGATAAACAACATTATGTCGCTCTTCAAAAAATTACACAAACCGAATCTTTTCTCGGAAAATGATTTTTTGGAAACAGATAAATGTGCGCCTAAGTATTCAAGTTCTTGGCAAGAAAAAGCCCTTGATGCAGTCTGTGTTGCGAATGCAAACCTGAATATGGTTTTTATCCCGAATAGCGGTTCCGGGGTAAGCTGGTTTACCTTCTGTAAATGAACAGCGCACCGTGTCAAATCGATTGTTATTGCCCGCACTTTCAAAAATACTATGTAGGTGTTCTATAAGTGCGCAATCAAGCTTCCGCAAAACGCCCTCTGGATCCGGATTGCCCTTTAAGTCGGTATTTTGCGGGAGTTCGCTTTTACTTGACTTAAAATCTTCGATAAACATAGGAAAGTCTTCTGACAGCAGTTCAATAAAGTGCTGGTCAGTCAAGTCCAAACAGTTGCCAAGTGTATAGACGACTCCGATGACGAATGGTTCTTCAAATTTGGGATGATGGCTCTGAGCCCAGTCTAAAGCTCGGTCTTTATTATTTTCCCACACATAAAATCCGTACCCAAGCCATTCGTAGTCATGCGTACTTTGGGGGATGGTGTAGGGTTTTTCAATAAGTTTTAATCCCCTTTTTTTATCACAACCATGAAAGCCAATATAGAGATTTGGACGTTCATAATAAACTTCCGACATATTCCCCCTCCTGGAATTTTTTATCGTGCAACGTGGGCTACAGGCCGGTAGGCTTTGGCCAACTTGCCGCTTTTTGTGACAATGCCCGCTCTTTGCAGGCGTTCCAGAGCAGCCTCCTTCGTGTGCTCCTGCGAACGAATGGCTTTTCTGCATTCTTCAACGATGTTAGAAGTCATAAGAAACCTCCTTCAAAGGGTGCATTACACAATCTACAAAAAAATAT
>JABUUT010000077.1:29150-30774 GCA_021443045.1 Fibrobacteraceae bacterium | reverse complement strand
GTAGCAATGCCTCTTTTGGCTTGAGTTTTCGCCTGCTTGTCTTTTCCCAAAAAGTTCTTTCTGCGGTTGCCGTTCTAACGGATGTTTTTGAGAGGGAGGGGGGGCTTGAATAATTTTGGTTGTTCTTATAACAAAAGAAACCTCGCTCCGTTTGGAACGAGGTTTTCGTAAAAAAAAATGATGTTTTTTATCTTGCGCTGTGAGTTGCTATTTGCGAACCTTTTTCATCATACACATAAATGAAACTGCCTCGTTTTACACTCACTGTAGTTGATGTAAAACCATGAAGTTCCCCGGATATGGTTTTTATTGGGCTGTTTTTCTCATTATAGACGTAAACAAAGTTTCCTCTTTGCACTGCTGTAGAAATCATATTACCTCTTTTTTAATCCCATTTTCAAATGCAGCGACCTCGGAAAGTCCGTCTGCATCACAAACAACTTGCTTGCTTTTAGAAATGTAAACAAAAAAAAACAAAGTCAAGTGTTTTTTGAATTTTCCTCAAAAAATTTGCTTTATTCAATTTAATATGTTATATTTATATCGTCAAATCTTAATATAACGATATAAATGTAAAATGATTCTGAATGAGCGAGTCAAAGAGCGTCTTGAACTGCAGAACGGAATTTTGTCCGCTGCGGATGTGGTTTCCATGGGGTTCTCCCGAAACCTACTGTCCGTCTACGTTCGTGAAGGGCTTCTGGTTCGCGTTAAGCAGGGTCTTTATTCGCTGCCCGACTGGATGGAAGACGATATGTTTACCCTGGCCAGGGGATATCCGCGCATGGTGTTTTCCCACGAAAGCGCCCTTTTCTTGAATGGACTTTCTGACCGAACCCCCTTTATTCATGCAGTCTCCATACCCAAGAACACAAGCCTTTCTGCAGCGCAGCGAGAAAAGTGCATTTGCCATTATGTCAAACCCGAGTTCTACGATATGGGAATCATTACCTGCAAGACTGTTTTTGGCAACGAGGTCCGCTGCTACAATGCCGAGCGGACTATTTGTGATTTGGTAAGGGCAAAGAACAAGACCGATATAGAAACATTGACTGCTGCCCTAAAAAATTACGCTGCTTCAAAAGACAAAAATGTGGCCCTGCTCGGTTCCTACGCAAGCTCATTGAAAGTTATAAAAGAAATCCAGATGTACATGGGGGTGCTGCTATGACCCAAAGCAAAGGTGCCATGAGCCTAAAGGCACGCATGGTTCAAATTGCCAAAAAGAACCACATTGCTGCACAGACCGTCCTTCAAAATTTTTTCTTTGAACGTTTTCTGGAAAGGCTATCCCAATCAAAGTATTGTGACAAGTTTGTCTTAAAGGGAGGAGTGCTTATTGCAGCCCTTGTGGGCATTGGAACCCGTTCGACAATGGATATGGATGCCACGCTCCGCAATATGCCTTTGAATGAGAAATCTGTAATGGATGCCGTTCGTGAAATTTGCGAAATTCCAATGGACGACTGCGTTTCTTTTTCCGATTTTGCATTTGAACCTATCAGAAAAGATGATGCCTATGGTGGATTCCGCTTGAAGTTCAACGCTTGCTTTTATACGATAAAGAGCCCAATTTCCATTGACATTTCTACAGGGGATGTCATAACCCCGGAACCTGTAGAAT
>JABUUT010000077.1:27243-28420 GCA_021443045.1 Fibrobacteraceae bacterium | reverse complement strand
CTCCTACAAAAAATTTAGAATACTTATCATAAATATCCTGTGTAAGAGGTTCTGCATCTCCTCGTTTCGCAACATCTCCATCATATCGATGCATGTGGAGAACCGGCTTTCTACTAGGATCTACATTTGGCTCTACATGATAAGCAATATCCATAATTGGAAGGTGATCGTCTCCATAAATTCTCATTTCATGAAATGTCATGTTTGACCGTAATTTAATATAAGCTGTGCTGGAGTGTGATTCTTCCGGCAAAGCATGCTTTCCATTTAAGCCTTCAAGCACTTTGATTCCCTCAATAGTTCCTACGGTCTTGTAGGTGAAATCGACATTTCTCCCGGCAGCAAAAGTTCCTCGTCCACCCATTAAGCCACCCTCCAAGTACTGACATAATCAATCACTAAAAGATTCTCCGTAAGCATTTCCGGGAACGGAGTTCCAAAACAAATGATACATTCCGGTTCAATTCGCTCACACATGGTCCAAAAACCTTTTAGAAAATTGACTTTGGAGGATTTACAGCCAATCATGCCAATTGCAACAACGGCCCCCTGCTGAATTCCATCAAATGCGTAGTCAAAGCTTTCCGGAGTACTCCAGCTAACAGTTGCAATGACCGTAGAACCTTGATCCTGCCAATATGCGCCACACCAACGCCCCTTGCCGACACTTTCAATACGCCGCCATGGTTGCATCTCACAATACTGCGAAAAATCAGGAGTAAAGAGAATTCTGTGAGGTTTCAACTTTTTATAACTTTTTTCAGGATTGCTGTAAACGGATTCAAACCTATAGTCGTCCACAAAAAAATGTATGCCAAACGAATGGAACAAAGGCTTGCTACCATTGCATATATTGTTGTAAGAGAGAACATTGAGGTTGTTCAAATCAATAGGTTGCTTTTTTATCAAGGGGATTTGCCATCGGCCTGCCCCAGGATAGGTATTCCGCAAGAATAGCGGCTGAGTTCTGAAGGTTTTGCTCTTCATTTTTAGATCCTTGCGCCTATAGCGCGTTTTTTTTGCGCAAGGAATTTTGTTGAAGCCTATTCGAAAAATTCTTACGCAGTTTTTAAAATAGAGATTGCGTTTGGTAGCCGCATCTCAAAACATAAATATAGTATAAATTATTTCAAAAATAAATATTTTGCATATTTTTTTTCAAATTTTATAAAAATAA
>JABUUT010000077.1:19946-22809 GCA_021443045.1 Fibrobacteraceae bacterium | reverse complement strand
CACAAGTTCCTGGAACAGTTCTAAAAGAATTTTCGTAAAACAAAACCCGTCGGATTCGCCGGCGGGTTTCTTTTTTTAGAGGTGCCCTATTTTGAAACTTTTAATAAAATAATGTTCACCAGGTAGAGGCCTAGGCAGATAGGCAAGAGCACGCCCAGTTCCAGGTTCTTGAGGAACAGGGAGGCGATGCCTGCGATGCCCCAGCCGCTCAGGGTAAGGCTATGGATGGTGGAGGTGTTTGAAATGCCGTACTTAGAGGCTAGCAGCGAAGGAAGAGAAGAGAATCCGCCGCCGTAGCAAGCGTTGATGAGCATGACCGACACTACAAAGACAGCCACGTTGGAAAGGGCAATGTTAAAGGCGCAGGCCAAGGCACTCAACGAGAACAGAATGTAATAGGGAACATAACGATTGGTCTTGTCAGAAATCCAGGCAAAGCCGAAACGGCCAAAGGCGTTAAAGGCAGCGCTCAGGGCACAGAACACGGTGGCAAGGGCAATGCTTAGCCCGTAGTGCTGGTACAGCTGGGCTTCTTGTGCGATAAAGGCTAGGCCGCAAGCGATGTTCACAAAGAAGAACAGCCAAATGCAGATGTATTTGTAAGTGAAAACTTCTTTTTTGAGCCTGATGGGTTCCACATTTTTACCCTTGTAATTAATGGGGAACTTCTTGAATAAAAATCCGCACACGAGAAGGGGAATCAAGTACAGTACCGTGAGAATGTAGAACACTTTGTCAATTTCGTAGTTTGACGTGAGATAGGTGTAAAGGGGGCTGGAAATGGTCTTGGCGAGGCCGAAAGATAAAATAGCGATGGAACTGGCCACTGCCTTGTTGTGCCTAAAGTAGAGCATCAAAGTTTTGATGGGGGCCACATAGCCTAAACCGCAAGAGATACCAAAGAGAATACCGTATGAGGTGTAGAACAGGGGCTCGCTCTGGATGGAGCACGCGTATCCGCTGCCCATGAAGCCCAGCACGTAGAAGATGATAGAAATGATGTATGTCTTTTTTGGGTTTTTCTCCACGAATTTGCCCATGAAGGCGGCGCTGAGGCCCAGGAATAAAATGGCCAGCGAAAAGGCGAAGGACATGTCGTGGTCTAGGCGGGTGTTCACTTGTTTGGAAAGCAAGCTCCATGCGTAAACTTGGCCGATACAGATGGAGAGGAAAATGGTGGAAATGACCGCTCGAAATTGTAAAATTCTCATAGAATTAAATATAGATATTATGCCCTAAAAATCAAGTTTTGACTGACGCATATCACATAGATATAAAAAACCGCCTTCAAGTAGGTGCTTGAGGCGGTTCACTAAATGTAGTGTTTGTGGCTAGTGGGTTACTGCAATGCTTCGGCTAGGGCGGCTAACGGAGCGTCGTCGCGAAGTACAGATTTTATGGAAACGGTTTCGCCCACCTTTTCGATTTCCTTCATGGTTTCAATCATGGAGAGCATGGTCTTTGCGGCGGTGGGGGCCCAGGTGCCGTTTTCCATGATGGCCACGCGGCGTTTCTGGTAGTTCTTTGCCTTCAGATGGCAAAGGAATGTTTCCATGGCGGGCATGACTCCAGCATCGTAAGAAGAAGCGGCCAGCACCATGCGGTCGTAGCGGAAGGCGTCTTCGATGGCTTCGGCCATGTCGCAGCGATTCAAGTCCGAAATGGCCACCTTGAGGCCCTTGGCTTCTAAAATTTCGGCCAACTTTTCGGCAGCCTTCTTGGTGCCACCATATACAGAAGCATAGGCAATGAACACGCCGGAGGTTTCGGCGCGGTAGGCACTCCAGGTGTCGTAGAGGTCCACGTAGTATTTCAGGTTTTCGTTTAGAACGGGGCCGTGGAGGGGGCAAATCACTTTCACATCCCAAGCGGACATTTTCTTGAGGAGGGATTGCACTTGGTTTCCGTATTTGCCGCAGATGTTAAAATAGTAGCGGCGGGCTTCGCAGGCCCAGTCGTCGGTTTCGTGGACGATGGCTCCGAATTTACCAAAGGCATCGGCGGAGAAGGCGACCTTTTCGCTCTGTTCGTAGGCCACCATCACTTCGGGCCAGTGGACCATGGGGGCTGAGGCGAACTGCAAGGTGTGGCTTCCCAATGTGAGCGTTTCACCGTCTTTTACCACCTGTAGGCGGCTCTCAAAATCAAAGTCGTAGAACTGGGGCAGGAACTGTGCGGCCTTGGCGCTGCAAAGGCACTTGGCGCTGGGGTATTTTTTCAAAAATTCCACGATACTTCCGGAGTGGTCGGGCTCGGCGTGGAGGCACACTAAATATTCGGGAGTTTTGCCGGCCAGTTCCTTTTCCAAATTGGCGAGCCATTCACTACACTTGGAAAAATCCACGGCATCCATCACGGTTGTCTTTTCGTCAAGAATCACGTATGAGTTGTAGGCCATGCCCTCGGGAAGCTCGTACTGGCTTTCAAACAGGTCCAAGTCCAGGTCATCTACGCCCACATAGCGGATTGTTTTGGAAAAATTCTGATCTTTCATGGCAATACCTTTTTTTGGAGATAAAGATAGAAAAATTAATTAGATTTCTTGAGAAACTTTTTGGAGGCTTTATGCTTGAAGTTGGTACAAAGGCACCGGAATTTTCTTTGCCGGACCAGAATGGAAATATGCACGCCCTTTCGGACTATAGGGGCAGGCGGGTGATTCTCTACTTTTACCCCAAAGACAATACGCCGGGCTGCACCAAGCAGGCCTGCGGGTTTGGCGAACTGTATCCGCAAATTCAGGAGAAGGGTGCGGTGGTTCTCGGCGTGAGCAAAGATTCCGTGGCCTCCCACAAAAAGTTCGAAGAAAAGTTTGGCCTGCCTTTTACGCTGCTTTCGGACGTGGACCACAAGGTGCTGGAAC
>JABUUT010000077.1:16405-18483 GCA_021443045.1 Fibrobacteraceae bacterium | reverse complement strand
GACCAGTCCTGCTCCGCGCCGGGCATGGCCTACCTGCGTCAGAAAAATGCGGACAACGCTGGCTCAATGACATGGAAGGCCGAGTTGCAGGCCGATAAGTATTCCCTCTACATTCTCCACAGGAACTATGCCTCCGAAGAGTCCAGGGTGGAGATTTCCGTGAATGCCATCGGCATCCCATTGAAGACATTGTACAAGGGAACATGGGATGCTGGCGAGCACTCGGTAACCATAGACATGAAGATGCTACAGCCTTCCAGCTACATCGTGCTCCGCAAGGGAACTGAAATCCTATCATGGAACCTATTGAACTAAAAATTGAGGATAAATTATGAAGAATAAGAAGAGCCAAAACAAATTTCATTTAATCCATTCATCCGTTATTGTACAGAAAAATTCCGTGCTCCACAATTTCAGCGAACCTGGGTTTTGAATAAACGGCAGAACATCCTTTTTGGCCTCGGCAAAATCAATGGTAGCAAATCGTTCCATCAGCAAATTTTTCAGTTTCTCTGCATTCAGTTTATCCGCCCCATTCCAATCACCAGTTTGCTCCAGACGTTTCTGCAAATGCCTGTAGTTTACAGATGTATTCATAGAAACATACCATAAGTAGTCATAAAAATCGCGGCCTTTTATCCGATTTTTCCAACCCCTGCATAACACGGCATGGAGTTTACCCGCAAACAGCGAGGGCTTGTCATAAAGTTGGACCAAGTGGGGCGAAGGCAGCAATTTGTACTTGTTCTCGAAGGTGGCGTATTCCGGAGGATCCGTATCGATTTTGAACTTTATCTTCAGCACTTCGTTGTTCGGTACCCCCGCAATGGGCTTTCTTAGGCTCTTTATTTTCAGCAGATGCTGCAAGGTGTTGCCCTTCATGAACGCCGATTGAATGCGACTGTCCGAACTTTTTTGTTTGGCCTCCACAGTCATTTCAAAACCCACAGAGACAAGTTCCTTTTGAATGCCGTCAAAATATTTTGACAGTTCAAAAGCAGTATCCGAGCGCAACAACGAGAAGTCCATATCCTCGGAAAATCTATCAAGCCCGTAAAAAATCCGCAGGGCGGTTCCCCCATAGAAAGCAGCATATTCAAAAAATCCGGCACGGGAAAGCCCGCACAAGGCCACTTCCTGGACAATTTGCTTTAAAGCGTTCCTGTAATCGGCAGTATTTTTGCAGTCATATTTTGAAAGCATGGATTCCACAACACTTGTCATTTTTTGACCACCTTTTGAAGCAACAATAGATTTCGCTTTGCATAGAGCGGAGCGATTTCCATTATGAGATTCTTGTCTAAATTATTGAAGTCGCCCGTGTCAATTCTCAATTCATCAAACAGGCACAGCTGTAGCGTCCTTACGCTTTGCAGAGGCTTTTCCTTATAGAGCCTGTCGCAAAGAGCCTTTTCGGGGCATGCCATGGCAAACGGTCTATCGTCCATGTTCTCCAGCACTACCCCATAGGAGAAAACCCGCGAAGGAATATCCTGAAACATAAAGTTCCCAAAGGGCGTGGAATACATTTTTGTCTTGTTTTTTCCGAATGTGGCTGACGTGAAAACATGAACCGCCTCGGGAATAAGTCCGTGACGAGAAAGCGCATATTCGAACGACAAATACGACGGTCCGTAAATCGCACTTGCCAGCAGTTCCCCTGGGGAGCCTGGGTCCGTCTCGTAAAGCCCTCGCACAACCTTGAAGAGTTCGCCGCGCCTCACCATCTGTTGAAGTTTTATATGCGGCTGCTTGTAGCGTTCGGACAGAGTGTCGATGATTTCCGTGGTTATTCTTATCAAATTTCCTCCAGTAACTATAAATATAACATAGTTTTTGGAGGGAATCAACATTATTGCAGTAAAAAATTATTTTTGTATAACAAAAAAACGGCAGATATGCATTTATCCGTGGAAAGAAAAGCGGGGGATAATAAACATTCCGTATGACCCATCCTGCCACAACCTTTATGCCATTCGTTTTTTATATTTACCCTTAATTCTTTTATTGCTACCACACCTCTATGATGGCTGCCTTTTTTCATTTGCCGGGTTTGTTTGAATTTTACCAGTTGTACA
>JABUUT010000077.1:12627-16259 GCA_021443045.1 Fibrobacteraceae bacterium | reverse complement strand
GGCACCAGCTCCGCAGGCGGCAGTGGTACCAGTTCTATTGGAGGCAATCCTGGTAGTTCCGCCGGTGGCGGAAGCGGCACCAGCTCCGCTGGTGGTAGCACCAACAGTTCTGCTGGTGGAAGCGGCAGTGGCACAAGTTCTGCAGGTGGAAGCAATCCAGGCTCCAGCAACTCTAATGCAGGTTACTCCTCCAGCAACAAGGGCGGTGGATTTGATATAGATGACCAGTCCAGTTCCTCCAACAAGTATAGCGGATTTGTAGACTTTGGCGATGACGATGACTCCGGCCTTGATTTTTACCCATCTACAGAAAAATACGATCAGGGTGACTCTGTGGTAGGCGAAGTGGTAATCCTCCTTCCAGTAGATTCCGCATCGGGCACTCCAGGTACAGTAACCATAGGTGAAAATGTGTACCTTATTGATAACAAAGTGGATAATGTAAAGCCAATGTCTTTTGATTACAATGGCAATGTTCCCGATTCAGCCCGGGTGGGTGAGCTTGTGGCCATTCGGCTTGATTCTTCCAAGGTGGCTCAATACTTTGGCGATAGCGTAAGCTCCCTTACCTTTGCCACCAGTACAGATGGGCTCACTTTGATTGACCCAGAAAATCCAGTTCCTGGCGATACCATTCGTGTGGCCGCCGACGGCTCCATAACGGTTTGGGTAACAGCCGATGAAATTGTTCATGGTGGAAGTATTGTCGTTGTTGGTGACAAGGGCGGTGCCGTAATCATTGACAATATCAACTTCTATGACCCCATTCCAGAAGCGGATAAGGGTTACATTAAGGATTCCGATGATGATGCCTTGCTGGATTACGTAGAAATTATGCTGAAGGATTCCTTGCCTTCGGATATTAAGATTCGGCAGATTTCTATTGTGGTGAATGGCGACACCATTGTTGTTCCTTCTGTTCCTGATGTGGTTGGCAAAAAGGTGATGGTAAGCGACGTTCCTGGTTCCAAGCTTCCTGAAAAGTTCCCGGAAGATGCCTTTGCCATTATCACCTATGTGGATGCCAACGATGTAGTATACTATCGCAATGCCAGCTTGGTGGAACTGGGAAGTCAAATTATCGATGGTGCCTATGCCATTAGAAATCTCAAGGGTAAAGATTCCTTGTTTGTAAAGTTCAATGTGGATTTGATTCCTGCCGATATTACAGACCCCGACATGATTATTATGCTCAAGCAGGGGGCAAAGCGTTTTGGCTTTGATTTGGATCAGGTTTCAAACATCTACATGCCCTCAAAGAATCTGTTGATCTTTGTTGGGGATTCTCTGGGCCTTAAGGGAGACCTGAAGGATAGCGTTTCCTTGTATCCCAGCGTTTCGTTCCATAATTTGGAATACATTACCGCCGATGAATTTGAACGGGAAGTTCCTGTAACGGTAATAGACAGAGTTCCAAAGGTTGTGGATGTGGAATACTGGGATACCGATGGAGATGGTAACCTAGACCAGATTGTGACCAACTTTAGCAAGAAATTGACCCGGGAAGAGTTGGATATGATTTACATAGCCTTCCCATGGTACAGTTCCCGTGGTATGGTGGTGCAGTTGCAGGCCAAGTCTTCTTCTTTGCGCCTAGATACAGCCGATGCTTCTAAGGTTATTTGGGATGTGTATTCCATTGACCCGTTGATTAGCCGTGTAACAGGCATTAGTGATGAATTGCCCTTGGCTACGGTGTACACTTACTATGATGTAATGGGAGAAACCTTTATAACCGAAGATAATGCTCCCTTGGTAGACAAGATGTCTCCTGTAATTGTTGGAGCCCAGTTGGATTACGGTAAAAAGGCTGATACCCTGCGGGTGACCTTCTCTGAGGCTATTTTGTACCAAGATTTGAAGGGGCGGGATTTCTTCTCCTACATTCACGGTCAAGATACCCTGGATTTGCTGCCGAAGGAAATTATATGGTCTAAGGATGGCAAGGTGGCTACCCTGATTATTGATGGCAACCTGTCTACCATTTTGCCGGGAGACTCCCTGATGGTGGTAAAGGGTGAAAAGAGTGTGGTTAAGGATAACTTTGGCAATATTGCTGGTGAAAAGCCTTCTCCAGTGGTTATCTCTGGTTTGCTGAACCACTTGGTAGAGTCTACTAAAATGGGTACCTTTGATGTGGATGGCGAAAATGGGGATGGCGTGGCTTACAAGACTCTAAGCTCTGTGAACCTGCGCTATGTGCCAAATAGCACCACCAAGGAAGACCTTGAAAAAGAAGGCTCCTTGGGGCAGCTAGTTCAGCTTGGCGAACGCTTTGTTCCTCAACTTTTGGATGCAGCCCAGGTTTCTGCCGATGGCTCCTTTGATCCTTCTGTACTAGATTCCCTGAATCCAAAGAATGTGTACATTTCTTTTGTGGTGAACTACTTTGACCATTTGGGTCAATATGTGAACGATACCACCATTACCGTGTCTTGTGCAGACTTTAAGTTCGGTGGAAACTGCCTGAATACCGACAAGAAGGTGTTTGTGAACTGGAACTTTAAGGATGCCAACGGACGCTTTGTTGGAAATGGCGTTTACATGGTGAACTTTAAATTGGTGGTTCGCTACGAAAAGAAGAAGATACAAGAAGAAATGAAGGACAAATGGGGTGTAAGGCGTAAAAAACACTCCAAAAAATAGGGAAATGAGCACCTTTATATAAATTATTTTAAAACCTGCAAAAAATGCAGGTTTTTTTGTTATATTTTGTAAAGCGATTTTTACACCCCTAATGGGGAAAGGATAGAAAAATGAAAAAGGTTGTTTTGGCCCTCATGGTTTTGCTTTTTGCTCAGGCTTCCTTTGCCATGCAGAAAGGGGTGCGCTTGGGAGAAGGTCTCGGCTTCTTCAGTGGCGATGACAAGGGAGGTGTTATCGATGAAATTGGTTCCAACTCTGCGGTTACCTTTGAAATGGGATTCCCCATTAACGATCTTATTGTAATCCACCCAGCAGTGGGTATGGGTTTTGATATTTATACCTACGAATACGATGATGATGATGATTCTTCTGTTAGCTTACTGTTTTTGCGAATTGACATGCCTGTTATGGTACAGTTCCGTGTGGTTAAGGGCCTCTTCTTTGATGCGGGTATAGACCTTAGTATGAATGTTCTTAGCGGTTTGCTCTATTCTTATGACGATGATTCCAAGTTTGAAGATGATAATGTGGATGATTCGACCTTTGAACTAGGCCTTATTTTTGGTGTTGGCTATCGCCTTAGCTTTGGCCTTGGCTTTGACATCCGCTATATTATGGGCTTGACCAACGAACTGGATGAAGCTTCGAAAAACGACTATTCTCAGCACAAGATTCAGTTTGGTATCAGCTTTGTTCGCTAATAAATTTTAAGCCAAAATTAAAGCAGAGAAAAATCCCGCACATGGTTGTGGGATTTTTTAATACTGTTTTCCAGGATTCTTCAGGGCTAAGCCCTTCAGGATGGACTTCCTTCTGTCACCCTGGAGCGAGCATTTCGAGTGATAGGGTCCATGGAGTTATGGATTCTAGCTGTCCTTCGGACAGTTCCGCCAGCGGCTCGGTCAAATTAGTTGTCTGTTGTCAGTAGTCAGTATTTAGTATGGCGAGTCTGGTGACTCGCTTTTTATAATACGGGCCAAAGGCCC
>JABUUT010000077.1:5315-12614 GCA_021443045.1 Fibrobacteraceae bacterium | reverse complement strand
AATAACTGAAAACCGATAACTGATAACCATTTACGCTCGCCTTGGGGCGTAATCGGGGCTTCGCCCCTCCAGGGTGACAGTGTTTAGGAGTGTCGAAAGCCTCCGTCAACTGCTACTTTTTATATGCCTTGATGCAGTCGCAGAGCTTTTTAATATCGCTTGGATAAATGTCGCCGATGGTCCCGATGCGGAAGGTGGGAATGTCGGTCAATTTACCCGGATAAATGACAAAGCCATTCTTCTTGAGATGGGTGTACATTTTTTCGAAGGAAATGTCTTCCAAGGCAAATGTGGTGATAATGTAGGATTGGTACTTCTCATCTACAATGGCCTTGATGCCCAGCTTCCTCGTTTCTTCCATGAGTACCTTGTGATTTGCGGCATAGCGTTCCTTTCGGGCTGCAAGGCCACCTTCCATCTTGTAGAGGTCAATGGCCCTGCGCAGTGCCAGAAGGATGGTGGTGGGCGAAGTAAAGCGGAACTTACCATCGGGATAAAGGCCCTTGTATTGGTCGCACAAGTCCAGGCAAAGGGATTTGGAATTGCTCTTGGCTTCGAAAAGATCCTTGCGAGCAATCACAAAGGAAAGCCCGGGAAGTCCTTCGAGGCACTTGTTGGCGCTGGCGGCAAGAGCGTCGATCCCCCACTCCTTCATATTTGTTTCGTAGGCGGCAAAGCTGGACATGGTATCAACAAGAACGGTCTTGCCTGCGGCCTTGGCAATGGACGCAATTTCCTTGATGGGGTTGATGACACCACTTGTGGTTTCGCTATGAACAAACATCACGGTCTTGATGGAAGGTTCACTTTCCAGAATGTTCTTGACTGCTTCGGGGTCGATGGCAGAACACATATCGAAAGAAAGTACACAGTAATTTTTATGGGCCAGTTCCGCCTGCTTTACCATGCGCTTGCCGTAGGCACCATTTTCTACAATCAGCAATTTTTCATCGTCCTTGCAGAACGTCTGGATCATGGCTTCTACGGCGTAGGAACCGCTCCCCTGCAAAAGCACGGTGGCATACTCATCGGTATTGGCACAAATGTCGGTAATGTCGTTCATGACACTGATTGTCAATTTTTTATAATCGTCATCCCAAGTGCAGTGGTCTGCAAGTTGCGCAAGCTTTACAGACTTCCTTGTGGTCAAAGGGCCTGGGGTAAGAAGTTTGTGGTCTTCCTGTTCGGCCAACTGGTCGTTGATTTTTTCAATGACATTGGGAAGTTCGCTTAAGTCATCGATGATGTAGTCAGCTCCTGCCTTGTAAAAACGTTGCTTGACAACATCCTTTCTTTTGGCCAGTTCTTCCTTGGGCAAGGATTTTTCTTCTTCTTCGGTCAGACCCATTTCGCTAGACCCCATGACAACGCCCACGGTCCATGTTTCTGCAGAAAGGCCTTCCTTGATGTCGGCAACCGTATCTCCGACTTTTACCACCTGCCTTGGATTATCGATTTGCAGGGCGTTCATGTTCTGCCAAATCATGTAGGGGGCGGGTCTTCCCTTTGTGACTTCGTCGGCGCATACAGTGTAATCTGGAGAGTAGCCCTTTTCGCGGACCTCGGGCAAAATAAAGTCCATCATTTCACGGGTGTAGCCGCTGGTGGAGCCAATCTTTATTCCCTTCTCCCGAAGGTAATCCACGCAGTCCACAACAAAGGGCTTAATGTCGCTGTACTGCACCAGATTTTTAAGCAGCACATCTTCGAATACGTGGTAAATTTCCATGACATCGTCGTCGGTAACGCTGTGACCCAGATTGTTCTGAAGTTCCTTGTTGATGTGGGGAATTGCGGTCAATGCACGAATGTGATCCACCTTGAGAAGCCCCATAGGGCCCCTGGCCTCTTCAGGGGTTATGCTAACATTTTTTGACGCAAATCCGTCAATAAAACCTTTCAGTGGAGCAAAGCACCCGTAATCGATGGTTGTGCCTGCAAAGTCAAAAATGACACCTTTAACTTGATTCATGTGATCTCCTGTTTTTTAGTTCTTTATGTTTAATGCTATTGATTATTTCTGTTGTTTAATTTATCTGCAAATCCACGCTTCTGTTTTCTTTGACATAAAATGTTCCAAAGCTTCGTAGAGAAGCCTTACCAAAATGTTAATCCCCATAAGAATCATGCAAATGGCCGCTGCCTGGGCGTCTCTGCCGGCACCTTGCACGCTCATGACCACCACGCTTGCCATAAGGGTCGAAGACGTGCACAAGAATACGATGGCACTGACGGTAACCATGGAATTCATGAAGAAGTAAACCGCCATTTCCAAGATGGCCCGCAGCGAAAGGGGAACGGTGATTCTAAAGAGAGTTTTGATGAAGGAAACATTGAGAGAATCCGACACCAGTTCAAATTCCTTGTCCAGGCGCTTCAAGGATGTGGAGGCTGTAATAAAGGGGACTGCAAAATAGTGAATGATGTTGACGCAAACCAGAATGGCCGTGGTGTTGTACAAAAATGAAAATACGTTTTCGATTTCAAATGTTGTACCGGGAATGGTGAGCCATTGAGGGTTGAAGAAAAGGATGTAGGCAAGACCAATGACGGTTCCGGGGATTGCGTTGGGAGAGATGGAAAAGAAGTAGAGCACCTTCCGCAATTTTTGAAAGGGCCGTACTTTTTCCACCAGGTACGCATCGAAGAATGCGATGATGGTACCGAAAATGGCCACCAGTATAGAAACCTTGATGGATTGCAGAATAGCGTTAAAACCATTGGCGCAACCGATGTCCGAAAAATTGTAGTTGCTGAGGGTGAGGGTAAGGTTGTAGGGCCAGAATTTAATGAGGGAGCCGTATAGAGAAATTCCGAAGAATCCGATGAGCATTAGAGAAATGACAACACAAAAGGCGGTTGCCAGAAAGTCGGCTTTTTTATTCGGGCGGATTTGGTAAGGAATGGAGCGTGAAGAAATGGCGCTGGCCTGCTTTTTACTGGTAATGCGGTCCACAATGAAGGAAACCACCGTAGGCAAGAGCATGATGATTCCAAGCACTGCGCCCATGTTGAAATTTTGCTGGCCAATCACTTGTTTGTAAACATCGGTGGCAAGGACATTGTAGTTGCCGCCCACAACACTTGGGGCACCGAAGTCTGTAAAACTGTAAGTGAAGCAAACGAACAAGGCGTTAATCAGGCCGTATCTTACGCTGGGAATGGTGATGGTGAAAAGTTTGCGCATGGGTTTTGTGCCAAGAACTTCCGCCGCCTCGTAAAGCCGATTGTCCGCCGAAGAAAATGCCACCATAAGAATCATCAAGGCCACAGGAAAACAGTAGATGGTTTCTGAAATGATGATTCCCGCACGGCCATAAAGAGGTATGGCAAAACCAAGCCCTGTCAAAAGCCCCTTGTTTCCGAACAGATAAATTAACGACATTCCCAAAAGCATGGTAGGTGCAAACATGGGGAGCCGCGCAATAAACTGGAAAGCACCCTTGAAAGGAATTTTTCTTCGGGACAGGGCGTACGCCGTAATAAAGGCCAACGTCACTGAGCACACCATGGACACTAAGGAGATATCCATGGTATGCCAGAACGAAGAAAACATATTTGGCGAAGTCAGATATTTTGAGAAATTGGAAAGAGCCACAAAGGCTCCGCTCTTGTCCTGGAAGGCCTTGAAGAAAAGTATCATCAGGGGGCCTGCCAAAAAGATGCCAAAGATAAATAGGGTGCAAAGAATGAGAGCAAGCTTTACACCATCTGCAGAGGTGAGCTGGCTTCGGATTTTATTCAAGTAATTCAAGTTGAACCTTAGAAATTGAGAATATGTTGCCTTGGGAAATTGAGGTAAACCAGAGAGCCTACAGAAACATCCATTTTGAATAAATTATTTGACGGGATGTCAATGAAAATTTCTTCGGCGATTTCTTTTTGCTTTGGCTTTGTGGAGAGTCTGCAAATGTTCCCCTGGAATTCGATGTTGGACAACACCGCTTGAATTCCCTTAGGTTCCGTATTTATTTCGATGCATTCGGGGCGAATAGCTTCAGTAATGCCGTTTTCCTTATAGAAGTTGATGGCACCGATAAAGTCTGCCACAAAGTGAGAATTGGGATTATTGTAAATCTCTTGAGGTGTCCCTTCTTGCATCAGACGGGCTTTGTCCATAACGATAATCCGGTCCGCCATGGTCATGGCTTCTTTCTGGTCGTGGGTCACCATGATGGTGGTAATGCCAAGTTCCCGCTGGATGCGGCAAATTTCTTGACGGAGCTTTACGCGGACCTTCGCATCCAAGGCCGAAAGCGGCTCATCCAAAAGCAGAAAGTCCGGCTGCACCGTAAGTGCCCTGGCCAGTGCAATACGCTGCTGCTGTCCGCCAGAAAGTTGTGCAGGGTACTGTTTTCCTGCATCCAAAAGGCCCACCATATCCAGGTAGTAACAAACTTTTTCGTCAATTTCCTTTTTCTTCATACGCCTATTGCGAAGCCCGTAGGCCACATTTTCGTAGGCGGTCAAATTAGGGAAAAGTGCGTAGGATTGGAACACGATTCCGAAATTCCGTTTGGATGCGGGCAAATGGGTCACTTCTTTTTCGTTGAAGAAAATTTTTCCTTTGGTAGGGGTGTCAAGGCCCGCAATAAGCCTGAGCAATGTGGATTTTCCGCAGCCCGACGGGCCGAGAAGGCAAATAAATTCACCTGCGTTCAATGTAAAATTGATGTCGTTCAGAGCACAGCGATTGCCGTAATTTTTACTGATGTGTTCTACTCGTATGGATGTCTGCATCTTTATTTCCTAAAAGGTTCAAAAAGGCGGTAAAAAAGGCACAGCAACAAGTTTTGCTGCACCTCGTGTTTTTAACTATTTGGCAGTTTTCGCCGAGAACATGTTGGTCCATTTTTCGAGAATTCTTTCCCTATTCATGGCACACCAGTCAAAGTCGATTTTCAGTAACTGGTCCACGGCATTCTTGGAGTAACCCTCGGGCATAACATCGGTGGCACCCGTGGAAATCATGGGGTAACCGAAAGTAGCGTAGAGTTTCATCTGCTCATCGGCAATGGCCCAGTCTAGAAATTCCTTGGCAATGTTCTTTTCGCCTTCCTTGCGGGCCACAAGAGCGTTGGCCTCGATGTCATAGCCGGAGCCTTCCTTGGGAAAAACGTAGGCACCATTGTCGCCGATGTCAGCAGCGGATTTGATGCAGCGGTAACCGGAACTGACACCGATACCGTACTCACCTGCTGCCGCCTGTTTTGCAGGAGCACTACCGGAGTGCAGGTAAACAGCCACGTTTTCATCCAGCTTTTTCAAGTATTCCCAGCCTTTTTCTTCACCATAGAGGGAAAGGATTCCGTTGACGGTGAGAAGGCCTGTTCCAGAAGAACCCGGATCGGACATGGCGATCAAGCCCTTGTATTCCTTTTTAAGAAGGTCCTCGTAAGTTTCGGGAACAGTCTTGACTCCATGACTTGCAAGAACATCCTTGTTCACAAGGAATGCGGTTTCCCAGGCATCGATACCCACCCACTTGGGTGCTTCGGAACTTATATCCTTGAAGGTTTCGAGAACTCTTTCAACGCCCTTGGGAGCGTAGCCTCGCAGCATATTCTCGCTCTTGAGCACCAGAAGGCTGGTGGCAGAAACGCCCCAAATAACGTCAGCCCGAGGATTGTCCTTTTCGGCAAGAAGTTTGGATGTAATAATGCCCGTAGATTCGCGGGTGATGTTCAGCAGAACATCGGGATGGGCCTGCCTGAAGGATTCCAGGTACGAAGCCACCTGTTCGTCTTCAAGGGCAGTGTAAATGTTCAGCTCTTTTTCGTTGAGGGCGGCCACATTCTGAGAATCATTACCGCTCTTTTCCTTAGAGCTATCCTTTACGCTGCATCCCGAAAAAAGTGTCGTCAGGGCAATGCCCGCAATGAGCAAGGTTTTAAATTTGTTCATAAAGTATTCTCCGTGTGAAATTTTTATACGATTTGGAGATTACTTGAAGGTTGTGGTAAGGCGAGCGGAAACAGCCACATCGGAGAGTTCCTTTTCGCTGTAGAGGGAAAGTTGGAGCTTGGCGTGGTCTCCAGCCTTCTTTACAAGGCCCACGGCCCATGCACCGTTATCGGCACCCTTGCCGCTGATTTCTTCGCGGTCGTTCACATATTCAAATTCTGCATATACTTTATCCAAAATCTTTCCTACGGGGGCTTCCACACCGATGTAGAAGGGAACGTAGGTAGTACCCTGTGCGTATTCCGGCTTCATGGCTGTGCCTGCAGCAATGCTTGCATCATTGACCTTGTCGTCTTCGCCGGTAATGATGGCGGCCACTTCGCCATAGACATTCACCTTGGGCATCACTTCGTAATTGGCACGAAGGTCAATGCGGTTGGTCATGACTGCTGTTTTTTCCATGTTGTCCAGGGCGTTTACGCGGTAGCCCAGGTTCAGTTCCAAAGGAGCAAGCTTAAACTGGTCTTCGACGGCGATGTAGCCCGTATTGAACTTGTTGTCGCCAGTGGAAATGCGAGCGGTCAGGTAGTTGTCGCCCATGGCCCAGCCCGCTTCAAAGGCATCGTGTGCCATATCGCGGTTCAAGAAACCACGGTTGGCAAGGCTCAGTTCCAGATAAGTACCGAAGTTGCCGCCCCGACTGTAGTCGATTTTCCAGTGTCCAAGCTTTACATTGAACTTGCCTGCATCACCGGCATTCCACTTATAGTTACCGTAGTAGGTATCGGCCTGGAAACGATCCTGGCCTTCCACCTTTCCGAACTTGGGAGCATACATGCGGATGTTGATTTCTCCATCAAAATCT
Organism: Fibrobacteraceae bacterium; assembly: GCA_021443045.1. Classification (GTDB taxonomy): domain Bacteria; phylum Fibrobacterota; class Fibrobacteria; order Fibrobacterales; family Fibrobacteraceae; genus Fibrobacter. Next base: position 5,845 of record JABUUT010000077.1, on the reverse strand, counting down.
TCGCTCTTATACTTTCCGCCTACATTGGCACGGAACCAGAAACCATCCAGCACATCGTCTTTTTCGTTGTCATAGAAAGCCTTGCTTGCCTGGGTCTGAATGTTGCCCTTCAATTCAAAACTGCCAGCATTTGCAGCAGCAGTGCTTACCACTGCGTCGGCGGCAAAGGCGTTACCGGCAAAAATACTTTGCCCAACGGTGAGCATACCTGCCATAACAAGGGCGTTCATCTTTGTCAACTGAGTTTTCATTTTTTATCTCCTTGAGGTTAAACTCTTTTGGTTTTGTGCCCTCAAGGTAGATTCCCCATGTAAAATCAAAAGGGAAAAATGGTGTAAAGTTGGTAAAGATTGGGAAAATTAATTTATGAAAGAATTAGTTGGATGAAGCACCCTATACATTTAACCCACTCTTTACATTCCTTTTACCCCCTACAGCCTCTGTTTTTACAGAGGCTTTTTAATTTGATGCTGTCAAACAAAAACAACAAACATTTCTTTAGGAGATAAAAATGAAACAAGCGAAATTCT
>JABUUT010000077.1:3175-4350 GCA_021443045.1 Fibrobacteraceae bacterium | reverse complement strand
GGAAGGGGGCTTTCAAGGCTCGTTATTTTTATAGTTCGTCTAAAATTTTTTCTCTCTGATTCTTGACGGTCAATATCCAGATTTCTTTTTCAACGATTTTGTATATAAGACGATAGTTCCCGATTAGAATTTCCCGAACATTTTCTTTTTTCACCTCGGGAACCATTCTTCCAATGAAAGGAAGCTGTCGTAAATTTTTTTCTTGTTCGAAGAGCGTCTCAATCCACTTGGCGGCAGCCTGTGGAGCATCCTTTGCAATAAAGTCTGCAATTTCATAGATTCGCTGAAGAGCGATGTCGGACCATTTAACGGTGAGCACGGCCATAACGATTCGCGAGCAGTTTTTTGATTTCGGCAGTGGAATAGAAATCCCCCTTTTGAACCTGGGATTCGGCCATGCGCACATCTTCCAAAAGTTCCTTTTCGTAAACCAAATCCTGATAATCACCAACACTCAGGACCACAGCAGCGCTCTTGCCTCTTTCAGTTAATAGAATGGGGCGGTGGGTTTCCCTTGTTTTTTGGAGCATGGAGTTGATGTTCGCCCTAAATTCAGAAACGGGGCACAAATCTTCCGCTAAATTCAAAATTGCCATACAAAACCTATTGTACCTTATATTGTACAATTAAATGTACAATAAAAAATTCATATTGTCAATGGGGAAACAACGATAAAAGCCTCCTCCCTTCACAAGTGATGGGAAGGGGGCTTTTTCATACAAGGCTTTTCGGTTCATCTGCAAAATTACGCTTCAAAGGGAAGTTCCGTCGCGCACTTTATATCACCACCAAAAAACTTACCTTTTTTATTTCGTGTTTCCTTTAACCCATTCGCAAATCATTTGTACAAAATCTTCCTTGCACAACCGTTCCGGGTGATATGTGACCAAAACATTCATTTTACCCCAATCGGTCATTAAGGTCCTAGTCCACCATCGAATAATTTTGTTTCCACATTTTCGTGGTTCATCGTTTTCATCAAGCAACTGATTATTAAAAGGAATGTCTTTTAACGCAGTTTTGCCAAAAGGTAATTTATATGTATAGAACACAATGTTTTTCGGTTTTAAAATTTCAATTTCTTTCCAAATAACAGCGTTTCCTTTGATGCAGCAATCAACCATCTCTTTTGTGGTACAGTCTTGTTTTAACGCGGAGGAACACTTTATGACATT
>JABUUT010000077.1:0-2738 GCA_021443045.1 Fibrobacteraceae bacterium | reverse complement strand
ACATGGGCTGCTTGTCAAACTGTACAAGCTTGAATGCTCACGTCCACATTTCCTGCAATAAAAAGACATTGTCATCTCCTTTGTTAATGTTTGAATTTGAACTACATTACAGAAATGTAAACAAAAAAAAACAAAGTCAAGTAAATTTTCAATTTTTATCAAAAAAAATAAGGATTGTTTTTTTAGTAGAAGCGAAGGTACCCCAACTTCGCCAAGTGCCACACCAAAGTAACGCCAAATACCACATCAAAAGCACGCCAAGTGTTACATCAAAATACAGCTAAATGTCACATCAAAAACAATAAAATAGTTGCCTTTTTCCTTATTTTTTGTTAAATTAAGCAAAAAAAGGGCCGTTTTATGAGCGATTACAAGTCAAGAATTGCCGATGCAATTTTACTAGAAAAACTAGACGCAATGGGAGCCGTTCTTGTGGAAGGGGCCAAGTATTGCGGAAAGACCACGCTGGCAGCCCATCATGCCGGTAGCGTTCTCTATATGGCCGACCCAGACACTAAAGACCAAAATATGGCCGTAGTTAGCACAAACATAAAACGGCTTCTTGTAGGTGAAACACCTCGACTTATTGACGAATGGCAAATCGCCCCACAATTTTGGGATGCTGTCCGAAACGAGGTGGATAAACGTAATGAAGATGGGCAGTTCATTTTAACAGGGTCTGCTGTTCCCCCAAATACAGATCAAATTTTTCATACCGGCACGGGCCGAATATCTTGGCTAAAACTCAGGACCATGAGCCTTTGGGAATCGGGGGATTCAACCGGTGATGTTCGGCTCTCCGCACTTTTCGAAAGCAAAAATGTTGACGGAGCCAGTTCCATTGATTTAGACAAATTAGCGTTTGTCACTTGTAGAGGAGGCTGGCCTAAGGCCACATTGAAAAAAAGTCCAAGGGCGGCACTGCTGCAGGCAAGGGAATATTTTGAAGCCGTCGTGCGCTATGACATTTCACGAGCCGACGATGTGGAACGGGACCCGGAACTTGCCAAGAGGCTAATGCGTTCATACGCCCGTCATCAAGGGGCCCAAGCAAGCGTAGGAACCATTCTTGCCGACTTAAAAATCAATGGCGAAGAATCCCTTGGCGAAAACACAATCTACGCCTACATCAAGGCTCTCAAGAAGATTTTCGTTATAGAAGACTCCTTGGCATGGAACCCCAATTTGCGTTCAAAGACTGCTATTAGAACATCAGACACGCGGTATTTTACGGACCCCTCCATTGCCACGGCAGCCCTCGGCCTAGGCCCCAATGATTTAATAAACGACCTGCAAACCTTCGGGCTTTTTTTTGAAACTTTGTGCATTCGGGATTTGCGGGTATATGCCGATGCCCTGGGCGGAAACGTGTACCACTACAGGGATAAAAATGGCCTGGAATGTGACGCCGTGGTACACCTGCCCAACGGAAATTTCGGGCTGGTGGAAATAAAACTCGGAGGTTCGAAACTGATTGACGAGGGTGCAAAAACGCTGCTTAAGCTCTGTTCCATTCTCGATATCGAAAAAATGAAAGCCCCGAAGTTTCTAATGGTTCTTACTGGANTAGGTCTCGCAATAATTTGGAACTGAATCTAAATCATAGCAGTAACCAAAATCAACATCATAATTGAGATTCTCGGCCATCCACATTCGATTGAGAACGGTGGTGTACTTGTACGTTCTTCCATCCCGTTCGTCTACGAAAGTACCCCGATTGGGCAAACCGTACGCATTGACACCTTCGACCGGACATACTTTGCTAGCATCGAAGTCATCGTCGGCATCCGTGGTGCAACCTACACAAAATATGGCAACCAATACAAACAGTATTTTTGAAATCGTTTTCATTTTATCCTCATTTCCGTTGTGACACACCTTACTTGAAAATTTGCCAGGAAATAATTTCCGGCCCGCGGCGAAGCACCAGATAACTCCCCGGTGTAAATTTTTTTCCCACAATCGTTACCCCATGTTCTCCCACACTCCAATTTCCGCTGTAAAGCGTCACCAAAGGCATGCCCGCAGCGTTAACTGTTTCAAGAGTGTAATTTCCTGCGTTTTCTATAGTCACATAGATTACATCGCCTTCAACACGCACCGGAGATTTTTCTTTAGAATCCAATTCACGGTATTGTGAATCAAAAGATGGCCTTGGAACACCACCCCAAAGAAGGTTGCCCAACTTGTCGAGCACCACGATAGAATCGGCCTCCACAAATGTTTCATGAGCCAATCCATGGTACGACGGATCTTTTCCGTCATCGAAACTTCCTTGCCAATCTTTTGTATGCAAAGAGAATTTCACGCCCGAACCAAAATCAGATTTTTCGCCGGGATTAAGAATAATGTTGCCATACATGAACGAAACATAGTAAAGTCCGCCACCTGCGTCCACCACTGATTGCGAAGCAAATTGATTTGTGTACACATCCACCGCTCTAGCACCCGATTCATCACGGAAGTAGTAACGGCTTTCAAATCCATTTATGGCAGAAGATCCCGTATTTTCCACAATCATTGCGATTGTTGTTGAATTCTCTGCTTCAGGATTTTCATCGTAAGCTAAAGCACGAGCACTTAATTTGGGAGTTTCAACAGGGCCATCAGCATCATAATGTACTCGGTTTACTTTTCTTTACACATCCGTCATTAAATTCAAAAAATCCTAAAATCAAGTGCATCACCCTCAACAGCGACCGCCATTACGGCAATTTTGGCTTCTTGGTCAACAACGA
>JABUUT010000076.1:11550-18702 GCA_021443045.1 Fibrobacteraceae bacterium | reverse complement strand
CCTCCGCAGCTGCGGAGGATTTTTTTTAGGATTATTCGTCCTATGGCTGCTCAGTAACGGGTGTCGGCGTTGCTTGAGGGCCACTTTCCAAAAGTTCCTGAAGGATTTCCGCAGCTTGTTCAAACTCACCAGAAGAAGAGCAAGTTTTGCTAGAAAGAATTCTCTGCAAATACTGTTTTTGAGATTCCACATCTCCTTCGGCAGCATAAACAGAAGCCAGCTTGAACAACGTGGCACAAGTCTTTGGGCCATCTGGGTAAGCTTCAACCAGGCGATTGAATATGGTCTTTGCCTTGTCCACCTGATTAGCATCCATAAGGCAAAGTCCCATCCAGTACAAGGAACCTTCAGCCAGCTCACCAGTTTTCATTTGTTCGTAAACTTGCTTAAAACCCGAATAGGCCAGCTTGTATTCACCACGATGGTAGTCGGACCGGGCTGTATTGAACATGGCTTCCGCCTCCACCAGTTTTTCAGCTTCCCTTTCCACACTGTCCATGGAAATTGGAGCAGGAGCGCCGCTCACCACCACCTTTTTGGCCAAAATTTTGTCGGACTTTCCCAGCAGCATATCCAGGCGGTAAATAATTTCTTCCTGGCGGGAATCGTTACGTTCCGATTCGTCATTCACCCGTCGAGAAAGGGTCACCATTTCTGCCTGCATGCGCTTCACAGCAAAGTCGTTCTTCTCCAGCAACGCATTCAAAGAATCCAGCTCCTGCCTCAGGGAATCGTTCTGGGCCGTAAGCACAAGAACCGTAGAATCCAGGCTTCTCTGAATTCCACCCTGAACATCAGAGCCAACAGCCTTCATTTCTTTGGTGCGGAGCATGGTAATTTGGGAGCAACCCGCCAAAGCGAACGCAAAAACAAACAGGCACAAAGCCATTCGTTTCATATTGTAGTTTCCTTAGTGAAAATTACTTTTTAATATTAACGCGGAAATTGGCGCGGCGGTTCTGGGAGTAGGCTTCTTCAGTAGCACCTTCCACCTTTGGCTTTTCCTTACCGTAGCTTACCGATTCCATGCGGTCGGAACCAACGCCATAGGCAGCAAGAAATTCCTTTACCTTCATGGCACGCTTTGCACCCAAAGTAAAGTTGTAATCTTCAGTACCGCGGTCATCGGTGTGGCCTTCAATAGTAACAGTAAAGCGCTGTTCCTTCATTAAAAGTTCGCCAACCTGTGCCAAAAGTTCCTTGGCCTTTTCAGTCAGTTCANAACGGTCAAAGTCGAAGTACACATCTTCAGACATAATCTGGTTAATCAAAGCTTCCAAACGGGCACGTTCGGCTTCCAGGCGTTCCATTTCAAGGCGAGCCTGTTCTGCAGCCAAAGAATCTGCGTTAGGAGCAGGCTGTTCGGCAACTGGAGCGGCTTCAGCAACAGGTTCTGCAGCAGGAGCTGGCTCCGTTTTGGGTGGTTCCTTCTTGGAGCATGCAACCAAGGCAAGGCAAGCAACACCAGTAATCATTGCGAGTTTTCCGATTTTTTTCATTTGGCACCTTCTTTTTTGTTGTTTGTTTAAAAGTTATTTTTTCTCATCGTAAAACCAAGACCAACTGGGAGCCGTATTTTCACCACCATTGGTAATCTTGGTTACGTTGGAACCATCCTTACGCATAATGTAAATTTGGTACGAGCCGGTTCTGTTGCTAGCAAAAGCAATCAGTTTGCCGTCTGGCGACCAAGTGGGGTTCAGATTGTTGCCAGCATTATTAGTTAGCTGCATAATATCGGAACCATCCAATGCGCAAGTGTAAATGTTCATTTTTCCCCCATCCATGGAGGTGTAGGCAATACGGTCGCCCTCTGGAGACCAGGCCGCCTTTTCGTTGTAACGCCCCATAAAGGTAATGCGGCGCATATCACTACCATCTTTGCCCATTACAAAAATTTGGGGTGAGCCTCCCCGATCGCTTGTAAAAAGCACTTCGGTGGCCTTGGGAGACCAGGAGGGACTTGTCTGGGAAGATTTCAGATAAGCGAATTTGCGAGCCTTTCCAGTTTCCATGTTGCCAATGTAAAGGTCGGTCTTACCATCCTTAGTAAAGGAGAAAAGCAGTTCACCGGTCACTGGGTTTACAGCAGGGCTGTAAGTTTGGTCTAAATGGCTAAACAGAGGCTTTTCCACTCCACCAAAAGATTTTGTGTAAAGTCTGGGGCGGTTGGTTTTAAAATTCACATACACAAGGCCCTTGTTTCCCCGAAGCCACACAGGCATCATGCTAATGGAAGAATCCCTGGTAATCTGGGAACGGTGAAAACCGTCGTAGTCCGAAACCACCACTTGTTTAATGCCATCAATTTTAGAAACATAGGCCAGCTTTGTAGAAGCCACGCCCCTTTCACCCCACAAGCGGTAAATCACCTGGTCAAAAAAGGCATGCATGGCCCTGCGCAAATCCTTTTGGGCAATGTTGTAGCTTTCGCCCAAAAGCAAATCCTTAGTTTGAGCCACATACAGGTAACATTCCAACTTCATTTTGCCATCTTTCTGAGGTGTCACTTTTCCTGTAATGTAGTGTTTGGCCCTGTTGCGGCTAAAGAGAGCCAAATTAAACTTGTCAGAGGCAATGACATCAAAACGTCCCGAAAGTTCCGCATCCCGAGTTACAATCTGGTGGGGCTTTTCTTCTATCCATTCAATGCGTTTTGTTTCTTGAAAGGGAACAACCCCAATAGGCATGGTTTTAAAAACAGAAATGCCCACATCAACAGCAATGGTATCAATAGAAGCACTGGCAGGCATGGCCAAAAGCATTATGGCACAAAGAAGGGCAAAGCATCCAGAAAAATATTTCATCACGTTTCTTTTCATTAATGAGTTAGAGGTAAAAATTAGTTGGGTGTAAAGTTAAAATTCAAAATCAACGAAGGGGCACGGTAGTTAGGAGGCAGTTCAGGGACCTTGGATATTTGAACGGCACGCACAGACAGGTGGTCCCAGGTTTTGTTGCCCGAAGACTTTTTTAGAATAACAGCAGAAATGCCACCAAAGCGGTCTATATTGAACTGCACCGTAGTCTTTGTACTGCGGGGAACATTTAGTCCGCTAGGCGGATTAAAGTTGCTCATAATAATCTGCTTCAGCCGTTCCAAATAAACCTGCATTAGAGGGTCCATATCCACAGAGCCCACCGGGTTCAGGCTAGATTTTTCCACCGCCGTTGGCAAATCCATGTCATCCATGGGAAAATCATCCTGAGGCTCTGGTTCCGGTTCAGGCTCCGGTGTAGGTTCCGGGTTATGAACCTCCTCCGGTTTTTCCTCTGGCTCCGGCTTAATTTCAGGCGGAAGTTCCTTGTCTACCTTTGGCTTTGGCTTGGGTTTCGGCTTTGGCTGCTGGGTTGGAGGAGGAGCCGGAGGTGTTGGCAACTGAGGTTGTTCAAACTGAACCATTTCAAACACCGGAATCAGTTCTGGCTCCGGCTTGAGGTTCACATAGTGCAAACCAACAAAAATCCCAGCAATTACCAAATGGAAAATAGCCGCGCTTACAATAATCTTGATAAGCGTGCTATCGTCACTACTGGAAAAATACAGGACTTTCGGTTCTTTGTTCTGCATCTACTTTTTACTTTTCCTTGGGCTTCAGGGTAAGAAAACCAAGCTTGGTAACGCCCAGTTTTTGCACCTGGGTCACCACCTTCATTACAATACCGTAATTCACTTCTTCATCGGCATTAATGGCCACGGCCATTTCACCATTCCAAAGAGACTTGAAAACATCGTTAAAGCCATCAAAATCCACCATCATGTCGGCAATGTAGATTTCTTCATTCTTGGTAATGGAAACCTTGAGAACCTTCTCTTGCTCCATGGTAGGAGCCTCGGCCTTAGGCAGCTCCACCTTAACACCCTGGCTCATCAAAGGGGCCGAAATAATGAACACAATCAAAATGGAGAACACGATGTCAATCATGTTCGTAAGGTTCATTTCCTGCTTAAGTTCTTTTCCGCGGCTACGCTTCACTCAGGCCTCCTAGCCAGCCACTTCTTCAAGGGCCAGCAAGTCGCCACGCTTAAACAAACTAAGCACCTGGGAACCAAAGTTGAAGTAAGAAATTTCGTTCTGACCGTTGCAACTGGTAAAGTAGTTGTAACCCGCAGAAGCAGGAATAGCCACCACAAGACCAGCCACCGTGGTAATCAAGGCCATGGCAATACCAGGGGCTACCACGGAAAGGTCGGCAGAGCCATGCTGGCCAATTTGGAAAAAGGCAATCATAATGCCCCAAACAGTACCCAACAAGCCAAAGAAAGGAGCCAGGTTGGAACTGGAGGCCAAAAACACCAAATACTTATCTTCCACAAGGCGGAGCCCTTCAATGGAACGCTGAATAGTATCTTCAAGGAGGGATGCTCGGTGCTGAATAGAGTCGTAGCTTACAAAGTTGCTGAATTTGGAAGCTTCTTTAAGCACTTCGGCGGTAAGGCGGCGCAGGGCACTATCTTCAGCCGATTCGCAGAGCACCTGCAGGCCCACAAACTGCTGCACATGGGTAAATTTGCGGAAAAATTCAGCATTGGCACGCTGGTTGCGCTTGTAAGTGATATACTTTACAAGAATAATGCCCCAGGAACCTAGGGACATAACAGCCAAAATACAGAGAACCACAACCGTCGCAACGTCCGACTGGGCCACCATCTGAACCAGAGGAATGGAATTATTCAAAACAGCCTCCATTTTCCATTTAAAATTGAGGGGCACTTCACACCCCATTCACATACTGTTCACAAAATAGTAAATAAGTAATTAAAAAATGTAATAAAACACGAGAAAATGAGTAAAATTTTAGTAGACAAATGAAAGAAGGCTTTGAGGCATCACCTCTCCCTCACCTTTATTCAAACAAATCCAGCAATTCTGTAAAATGCTCTATGGTATACTTGGGCTCATAAGCCAAAATTTTTTCCCGTTCCCGATAACCATTCAGGTGCATTACACAATCAATGAGAGCCTCCCGAGCCGCCAGCAAATCGTTGGTATCGTCCCCAATAATTACCGCATCTTCCTTGGCCACCCCCGCTTTTTCAAGAATCTGTAAAATCCCATCGGGAGCCGGCTTTTTGGCTTTGACTGTATCACCGCCTACAATTTGTTCAAAACGCCCCCTTAGTTTAAAGTGGTCTAAAATGCACAGAGACTGGTCCAAATTTTTATTGGTCAATAAAGCCGCCCTAAAATTACGCTTCAAAAATTCATAAACCCCAGGATAAATGGTGGTATTCACGGCACAGTGGGTAATGTAATGGTCCAAATAACTCTGGTACACATTTGCTAAAGCAGGCAAGTTCCCAGCCCACTTTTCCTTAATCACTTTTACCACACCCTCAGGAACAACCCCATCTTCAGGCATGTCAAAATCAAGGTTACCAGAAAGCTGCGCAATACAAGCACCCACACTGCGTCGAATAATATTCTTTGCCCCCCGGCCAATGTAACTTTTAATCTGTGAAACCGGCAACGAAAACAAACCATTCGTTTCCAAAGCCGCATTAACGGAGCCCGCCAAATCGGGAAGCGTATCAAATAAAGTTCCATCCAAATCAAAAATGATAAAAGATTTTTTCATAGGAACACCTGCGAAACAACACTAAAAGTCCAAGCCTTTGGGGTGAAAACTTTTTCGGTGCTCTGGAGTAAACCCCAACTTGCGAATGGCTTCTAAATGAGACTTGGTGCCGTACCCCGCGTGTTTTTCAAAACCGTAGCCGGGGTATGCTTCGGCTAATTTGTCCATATAGCGGTCACGAAAGACCTTGGCCAAAATGGAGGCCGCCGAAATGCTGGCCACCAGGCCGTCACCCTTGACCACAGGCTGCTGAACAGCGTCGGGTACCCCATGAATTTTCAGGTTTCCGTCAACGGCAATGAGCACTTCTGGAGAAGGGGCCGTAAAAAAATCCACCGAAGATACCTGAGCGTTAAATGCAGCCACACAATCATCAAAAGAACCTTTTACCTCAACAGGAATTTCTGGCTCAGATGCACTTAAGCCAGGCATACCTAGTGCCGCAAGAGCCCGGCGCATGGCTAAAAAATCCGCCTCCAAAATATTTATGGAATCAATTTCATCAACCGAGGCACTGGCAATGGCGTAGCAAAGGCAAGCTTCCTTTACATCTTCAAACATGGCCTCCCGCCTGGGGCGGGTGAGTTTTTTGGAATCGTTTAACGAAGGGAGAACATCGGGGGCTTTTAGCACGGCGGCGCATGCCACCACGGGGCCCGCCAAGGGGCCCCGGCCCACTTCGTCTATGCCCACAATAATTTTCCCCGCGAAGTGGGTGCGAAAAGCCACCTCCCCTTCTACAGGAGTTTCTTCGCCAGTCAAAAAATGCGGTAGTTTATACTTTGCCATGTGCCCTCAAATGCTAGAATCACAAATAAATTAACAACCCCTTAAAGAGAGGATCCGTACTCTTGAATAGTTCGCCAGTAAATATCGTGTTCTTGTTCCAAAACCCTGGCCGCAAGCACTTCGGGAGTGTCGTCGGAATATACAGGGACCTTGCGCTGGGCCAAAATGCGGCCTCCGTCAATTTCTTTTGAAACCAGATGCACCGTAGGCCCCGACTCCTTTTCGTGAGCCAAAAGCACAGCCTCGTGAACATGAATACCCCAAAAACCCTTGCCCCCAAACTTAGGAAGAAGGGAGGGGTGGATGTTTAAAATACGGGAAGGAAGGAGCTTCAGCACACTTAAGGGGAGGGCCTTCATGTAGCCAGCAAGAATAAGCAAATCAATTTGGGCATCTTCAATTACCTTGCAAAGAGCGGCTTCATATTCCGCCACATTGGGGTGGGTTTTCCCCGAAATGTGAAACACAGGAACATTCGCCTTTCGGGCGCGCTCAACTGCCCCACAACCACCATTATTCACAATCAAAAACTTGCAGCAGGCATCCAAATCCCCCGAAGAAATCCGGTCCAAAATAGCCTGAAAATTGCTCCCGCCTCCGGAAGCCATGACACCTAATTTTAACATGGGAGGTAAGATAGAAAAATAATTGGTGGTGGTTGCAGCGGAGCTGCAAACTCTTGCGACTTGGAAGTGGGCCTGCAAGCCCGCCTGCGGCAAGCTGACAGTCCCGTTTCACAAGTCTTGGCGAGTTGTGGTTGCTGGTTATCAGTTATCGATGTCA
>JABUUT010000076.1:8849-10145 GCA_021443045.1 Fibrobacteraceae bacterium | reverse complement strand
CCTTCACGGCGTATGCCGTTCAGGATGACACATTCGAGTTGAACCCATTCTGTGGATCCTTCAGGGCTTCGCCCCTCAGGATGACACCGCTGATGCCTGACTGCTGATAGCTCTTACCCCCACGCCTTCAGGAGGCGAAGCCTCCGCATTTGCCGTCTTTGCCGCTCCGCAGCCCAAATGCTCGGCTCGGTCATGTGCAAGCAAGCTTGCCCGCGACTCTCGCCTTATGCATTTGTCGTCTTTGCTGCTTCGCAGCCCAAATGCTGCGCCTCACCTATGGCGAGCAAGCTCGCCGCAGGATTCGGCTTACGCATTTGCCGTCTTTAGTCTTTCATCTAGTTTGCTGACGAGCTTTTTTATTAAATTTTACCCCGTATAACTTTTTATAGGTACAACCATGAACGTTAAAGAATATCTCGCCGGCGCAAAGATGTCCGGTTCCGTGCAAAAGCTCATGACCCCGGGCCTCGCTGTGGAATTCATCCAGCCCTGGTACACTCCCCTTTCTACCACCCCTTCTACCACAGGCATTGCCGTGGGCGGTATCGGTTCCACATTTACAGTGACCCCCGCTGGCACCACCCCCGTGATGAACGTCATGCCCGGTGTTCAGGTCCGTACCGAAAAGCCCGAAGACCTTCGTTTCAACAACTTCTTCTTCCGCGAATCCATCATTAGCGAAAAGGCCCCTCTCTGCATCCACAACTTTGCCGCCTTCACGGTGTTTTTAGGCAAGCATGTTTTAACAAACGACAAGGGCGCCATTTTTGGTGGTGCCGAACTTGCCGACCAAAAGAAGGCCGAAGCCAAGCTGAACAAGCTCATTGGCGACAAGGAATTTTTGAAGAACAACATGGCCGCCTTTGAACGCTGGCACACCCAGTGGAGCGACCGCACCGCCGAGTTCCTTGCAAAAAAAGGCGCAAAGACCGAAGAAGTGAACCGCGCTGTTCTCATCGACTTTTTTGACGGCACCGTCGGCGAAAAGATTGCCCGCATGGGAGCCCTCACCGCCGCATGGGCAGACGATTCCAAGTTCCTGGGCATCGATGGCTACGACCCATCCAAGATGCAATATTCCGCACTCTACCCTGTTGCCGAAACCAAGTACGAAGGCAAAGGCATACAAATTACCAAGACACAGTCCAGCTATGTGACTCCAAACGACGAGCGCCTCTCCAGCCTCCCCGTAAACGCCACCCAATTCACCTTGGAAAACACCACCAAGGAAACTCGTGAAGTAACCCTTGTGCAAGTTCAAGACAGCCTCTGCGGTTACTACGCCCGCAAAGACCG
>JABUUT010000076.1:6978-8820 GCA_021443045.1 Fibrobacteraceae bacterium | reverse complement strand
TGGTGCCTATGGCCAAGAACCCCAAGGCCGTGCAATTTAGCATGGATGCCGAAGATGGCCGCGAAGTTCGTGGCATTGAATTTTACAACGAAGAACCGCAGAGTGCCTCCGATTTTAACGGTTGCATGGGCATTAGCGTGGCCTACAACAAAAAAGACAACGTGAATGTGACGGCAAAGCCCATGTTCTACCAGGACGATGCCCCAGCCACAGTGAAAGCCGCCCTCCAGAGTGGTAGGCTTTCAAACACCTTTGTGAAAAACGTTTACAGCGGTCGCGAAACCATCGCCGGTGCCATTGCCGTAACGGTTGTTTTAAAGCCCAAGGCCAAGGTAAGTTTCCAATTCAACATGGTGCTGGACTTCCCCGAAATCAAGTTGGTAAAGCTTACCAGCCAAAAGAAGTACACCGCATTTTACCCCGAAGCCTACGGCCGCGTAGGTGCCATTCTTTCCGAAGCACTGGCCGCCGACTCCAAGATGGACGCACGACTCAAGGCTTTCGAAAATCTGGTTCCCAAGGCCAAGGTGGCTAAGTTGTACAAAACCGCTGCCAAGCAGGAACAGTTCAAGAGCCTCGCCATCAACACCCTGAGCTTTTTGGCCGAAGCCACCGTGTGGGACAAAGATGACCGCTTCCTGGTTCGGGAATGTGCCGACTACCCCTTCTTCAACTCCCTGGACGTTTACTTCTACGGCAGCTTCAGCTTGCTCGCCCTGATGCCCCGTTTAGACGGTGTGGTGATGAAGCGTTTTGGAGACGCCATCCTTGCGGTAAATGACAAGCGCCGCCGCCACCACGAATATGTGAACCTGCCCTTTGCCGACCTACCCGACCCCAAGCTTGAAGGCCCCCGCGCCGTGTATGGTGCCGTGATTCACGATTTAGGTAGCCCCTTTGATGCCGAACCCGATGCCTACGACTGGCACAACGTGAAGGAATGGAAGGACCTTGCTCCCAAGTATGTGCTGATGGTGCTCCGCCACTACAACACCACCAAGAATATCGAAGTTCTAAAAGACTGTAAGGAAGCCGTTTACGCCTCCATGGAATACCTGGAAAAGATGGTGAACGAAGGAGAAAACTTCCCTCTGACCCACGGCACCGACGACACCTTTGACAACCTCAGTTCCCACGGCATTTCCGTTTACTGCGGAAGCCTCTGGATTGCAGGTCTCCGCGCCGCTGCAAAGATTGCAGAACTTCTGGGAGACACAGCCAAGGCTGATGATTGGAATAAAAAATCGGACGCTTGCGCCAAAGAATTTGACGAGGCCCTGTGGGATGAAAAGGGTGGCTACTTCCACTTCTACGTAACCCCCATGGAAATGAAGGACGTGAATGCAGACAAATTGCCAAAACTTGCAACAGCCATCAAGGAAACTTTGGAACTTCCTGAATGCCCCAAGGCAGCCGTGGCCGCCATCAACGCTTGGTTGAACGATGCCGTAATTCCTTCTGACGTGGACCTTTGCAAAAACGAACTTCGCAGCCTCAAGAAGGCTTGGCTCACAGCCCAGTGCAAGGAAGCCTTTACGGATTCTTGGCAAAAGAAGCTCACGCTGGACTGCGACGATGTGTTTGCCGATTCCATGCTGGCCGACACCTACCTGCGCCTCTTGGGTTTAAAGCCCATTACCGATGCCGCCAAGGCCAAAAAGAACTTGAGCGTTGTATTCAAGACAAACTACAAGGCCAATTCTCCCCTGATTGGGGCCGCAAACTTGGTGCGCAAGGACGGCGAACCTTTGGACGAATTCAACTTCCAGGCCCACGACGTTTGGATTGGCATTCAGTACAGCATTATGACCGCCTGCATGATGCACGGCATGGTGAACGAAG
>JABUUT010000076.1:0-6081 GCA_021443045.1 Fibrobacteraceae bacterium | reverse complement strand
AATTTCTTATTTTTAGCGTTGGTCTGGGTCAGCCTAGTGACCTCATGCACTGAATCTTCTTCTGGTTTTGATGCTGAAGAGGTATGTCCATCAACAGGAACAAATCAATATGGAATGTCTAATAGAGGCACATTCGTTGACGAACGCGATGGTCAGGTATACAAATACATCACCATTGGCGATAAAATTTGGATGGACCAGAATCTAAATTACGCATCGGAAAAAAGCATTTGTTACAACGAACTACAAGTAAATTGCAATGTTTACGGAAGGTTATATTTACTACAGCATGAAAATTCATTTAGTGAGGAATATGGAAAATTAAATCAAGATATGTTAGATACCATTTGCCCTAAAGGCTGGCGTGTGCCGACTCTTAATGAATGGAATGCTATAGTAGAGCTAATGGACGGATTAGACAATTTTAAAAACAGCGAATGCATGGATGTTTCCTTATATAGTGGTTTCGCTTCTTTTGGAAATAATCTGAGGACTGGGGAAATGGAAGATTACGTTTTCCATTATGTAGGGCGAATCAGAGAGTGGGCTACAACATCTACGAATAGTCGAGGCACAATGAATGCTTTTGCTGTTGATTATACGGGAAACATAAAAAATAACACAGATACCTTCGTTGGCTTCATATCACTTCGTTGTATAAAAAAAGAAGATTGGGAACTATAAAATTAGCCCCAAGTTCCTTCGCATATTTGATTACTTATAAACTCCATTTTTGCAGCATTCGGCCTGCGGGTCATGGCGCTTAGCGCTGACTCAGGAGCAGCCTTTAGCCCTGGACCCTGCGATAGGGGATAGGGGACCGATAGAATCCATGAACGCAGCAGGAGGCTGGTGGCTGGTTATCGGAGCTGTCATTCTGAACGTAGTGAAGAATCCAGTGAATATGGAGGATGATTACCGCTGTTTTATATTCCACCCTCTATATAACAAAAAAAAGGAAATTCCAAAGAACTTCCTTTTTAATTCATTTTATACCTGATTACTTTACAGCAACACGCTTAAAGGAATTGCCCTGCTTAACCATGTACACGCCGGCCTTGCCAAAGCGGGCCTTGAGGGAGGCAGCCACAGAAGAACCTGCATCCACCTTAACCACGCCCATCATCTTGCCTTGAGCATCAAACACCTGCAGAGTCTTTGCGGCACCATAAACTTGGAAATCACCACTTGCAATGCTCTGTGGACCATCAACACCACCACCAACAGATGCAATTGGGGCATCTCCCTCAGAGAAGGTGAAGTAGTCTACGTTCACATAGTTGCCCATGATGGCAAGGCGCAAAATATGCTTGCCAGCGGAGAGCGTCACCTTTGCGGAGAGATCTTCGTAAACGTCCCACTTTTCGGAAGCCGTCTGAGGAACATCCAGTACCTTTGTCAATTCCTTTCCATCCAAGAGATACTGGATCGCAGCACCCGTATTACCTGCGGCCACGCTGGTGGTCAAGGTGTATTCACCAGCCTTAGCCACGTCAATGCTGTATTCCAGCCATTCGCCTTCCTGGGTCATGCCAAGGACAACGCCAGTGCCTTCGTCGTAGAGATCCACGCCCGGAGCATCCTTTTCGCGGTAGGTGGACTTGCCATCGTTCTGGGAATCGGTTTCGTTATAAGACACATTGCCTTCGCCTACACCAGTGATGTCGAAATCTTCCACTTCAATCTTTCCGGGAACGGCCAATTCCTTGCCCTTGAAGAGCTGACGTGGCTCTGGTTCAGGAGGTACGTATTCAGCATTGCAGCTGCCATCATCACACATATTAAAATAGGTGTAGTCCACGTCGCCACTGGAGTTGCCTCCGGCTTCGTTCATGAGCATCACTTCAGTAACGCGGCCAAACTTTAGAGTAGTGCTTCCACCGCCCTTGGAGCCCTTCAGTTGAGCGTTCTGACCAGTGAAAAGTTCATCCCACTTGTTAAAGTGAGCAGAAATGTCAATGTGACCGCACTGACGAGCCTGCTTACGGATACTAAAAATCTGCAAGAAGGTGGAAGTTCCTGTTTTGGAAGGTTCCTGCTGGCGCAAGTACGCATGAATGGTGTATGTAGCGCCATCCACTTCAATTTCGCCGAATTTTGCACCCACATAATTTTCGCTAGGCTGGCTGTACCAGTCATCTACAATGTAATATTCTGTTTGAGGGTTGACGGTCCAACCATACACGCCAATGTAGCCGTAGGAACCGTGACCATTTTTAGTGTACTTATAATCCACACCATATTTTTTTGTCTTGTGGTCCACACCGGAGCCGTTATCACCATAGCGGTAACCAACGCGGGCCAAGTAGTCACTGCTGTTACTCCAGTTGGCAGAGAAGGTTCCGTTGCCGTATACCGTCATAGTAGCGCTTCCACCTTGATACCACTGCTCGTAGCCCCAGGGAGTACCACCAATGCTACCGGTAGCGTCTCCACTGATATTCTGTTTGTTGCCAGAATGACCCATGGCATCTTTACAGGCATCGGCAGCAAAGGCAGAAGTTGAAAGTGCAAGGCCAAAGGCCAATGAGCACTTGATTAAAGAAAGGTTTCTCATATATCCTCCGAAAATTTTAACCCATCTATAAGATAATTTCAAGTGCATCAAATAAGACTATTCTACATAAGAATATGTTGTAGCCCAAAACAACAAACACGCAAAAACTATTTACATGGATTATGTAAAAAAAAGTAATTTTAGGGAAAAAAAGCAAAAAAAGCGAGCCCTCGGTGGAAGGCTCGCATTTTTATAGAATTGTAAAAAATGATTTGTAAGAACTATTCGTCAGAAGATTCTGGAGCACCAATAGAATTCACGGATTCATCTGTTTTTTCAACAGAATCATCATCAACTTCAATGCCTTCCACATGGTCGAAAGTTTCTTTTTCGGCAGCGGAATCCTGCTCAATGTCTTCTACGCTAGGCAAAGCCGTAGCATCTTGAACGGCATCTCCGTCTCTCAAGGTAATGGCCTTTACACCTTGGGCATTGCGGCCCGTAAGGCGAATATCGGCAGCCTTGATACGAATCACCTGGCCATCGCGACTGGTAATAATCAAATCGTAATCGTCAGACACACTTTCTACAAATACAGCTGGCCCCACCTTGTCGGTAACGTTCAGGTTTTTTACACCCTTGCTACCACGGCGGGTTACACGGTAGGTTCCTGGTTCAGAACGCTTGCCATAGCCATTTTCGGTAATGGTCACAATCTTGTTGCCCTGTCTAAGAAGCAACAGGCTAATCACCTCATCGCCAGCAGCAAGCTTTACGCCGCGAACGCCACGGGAGCCACGGCCCATTTTGCGGAAGCAGGTAATGGGGAATGTAACAGCCTGACCATTCTTTGTAGCTAGCATCACCAAGTCATCCGAAACCAAAGCCACATTTTCTTCACCTTCAGAAGCACCATCAGTAGCGCCTTCTGCAGAATCTTCTACAGAATCGGCTTCGGTATTTTCCGCTTCATCAGCTTCATCGGAAAGGCTTTCGGCAGCGTTAAATTCTTCCTCAGTTAAGCCCACCAGTTTTACCTGAACCAGTTCGTCGCCCTCATTCAAGGTAATGGCATTTACGCCAGCCTTGCGAGGCTTGGAGAACAGTTTTAAGTCCATCTTGTTAATAATACCCTGCTTGGTGGCAAACACTAGGCAGAAATAGCCTCCGAATTTGCGCACAGGAACTATAGCCTGAACCGATTCACCCTCTGTGAGCTGGATAAAGTTGATAATGGGGCGCCCCTTGCCGTTGCGGGTTCCCTCGGGCAAACGCCAAACCTTGGTCCAGTAGGCACGCCCCTTGTTGGTAAATACCAGCAAGTAGCTGTGGGTGCTTGCCGTAAAGATTTGTTCCACATTATCTTCGTCTTTGAGGCCGGCACCAATAATGCCCTTTCCACCACGGTTCTGCGCCTTGAATGTGTCAATGGGAAGCCTCTTGATGTAGCCTTCCTTGCTCAGGGTAATAACCTGTTCTTCCTCAGCAATCAGGTCTTCGTAATCCATGTCGTCTACGGCATCTTCAATGGAGGTGCGGCGGTGGTCGCCATACTTGGCCACAATTTCGTCGAGACGCTTTAAAAGAATAGCCAAACGACGTTCCTTTTTGGCCAAAATATCCCGCAAGTCTGCTACGGTAGCCACAAGTTCGTTGTATTCGTTTTCCAACTTTTCCAGGTTCAGGCCGGTAAGCTGGGCAAGACGCATGTCCACAATGGCCTGAGACTGAATGTCATCAAGACCAAAGCGGGATTCCAAATTTTTCCGGGCCAGTTCAGTGGTTTCGCTTTCCTTGATAATTTTTACCACTTCATCGATATTCTGGGTGGCAATACGCAGGCCCTCAATAATGTGGAGGCGAGCCTCAGCCTTGTTCAAGTCGAACTGGGTAGAACGAGTGACCACTTCCAAACGGTGGTCAATGTAAACCTGGATAAGTTCCTTTAAGGTTAGCACCTTAGGAAGGTTATTAACCAAAGCCAAGTTGTAAATGCCAAAAGTGGTCTGCAACTGGGTGTTTTTGTACAAATTATTTAGAACAACTTCAGCAACAGCATCCTTGCGAAGTTCAATAACAATACGCATACCTTCGCGGCTGCTTTCGTCGCGAACATCGGTAATGCCATCGATACGCTTGTCTCTAACCAGTTCACCAATTTTCTTGCAAAGTTCCGCCTTGTTTACCATGTAAGGAATTTCGGTTACAATAATGCGGGGCTTTCCTCTAGAATCCACATCTATATCGGTGCGTGCCCGAACACGAACCCTTCCATGGCCCGTAAGGTAAGCTTCACGAATGCCCATGCGGCCACAAATAACGCCACCCGTTGGAAAATCTGGACCCTTTACATATTCCAAAAGTTCTTCGCCAGTAATGTCTGGATTTTCTACCTGGGCATGGATGGCAGCGCCAATTTCAATAAGGTTGTGGGGAGCCATGGAAGTGGCCATACCCACGGCAATACCGGTGGTGCCATTTACCAGCATGTTGGGAAGGGCCGATGGCAGAACCGTAGGTTCTTCCAAGGATTCATCGTAGTTGGGGCCCATGTTAACAGTATCTTTTTCAAGATCTTCCAACATCAAGGCGCCACAGTGGTTCATCTTGGCTTCAGTGTAACGCATGGCAGCAGCGCTATCGCCGTCTATAGAACCAAAGTTACCCTGACCAAATACCAACGGATAACGCAAAGAAAAATCTTGAGCCATGCGAACCAAGGTTTCGTACACGGCAGAGTCACCATGAGGGTGGTACTTACCGATAACGTCACCCACAATACGGGCAGACTTTACAGTAGACTTGTTGGGAACCACGCCCAACTTATGCATACTGTAAAGCACACGGCGATGCACCGGTTTAAAACCATCGCGGGCATCGGGCAAAGCACGAGCAACAATAACACTCATGGAATAACGCAAATAGCAATCTTGCATATCCCGTTCTACCAACGAGCGAATCTGACAACCTGGTACTAATTCTTCTGGCATTTCACTTCCTTCTCTTAGTTGCTAGGTGTACCTAGCAGCGCATTTATATTTTTTAAACTTTCGTAATCCGTTTGGTCTATGCGGTGGGGCACAATGGTGGCGTATCCCTGGTGCAACAAAAAATCGTCACTATCTTCAGGTTCTTTTTGCCACAGTTTTTCGCCGTCCAACTGCCACAGCCCGTTATGGCAGGTGTAGTGGTCCGTAAACATGCCCAAGGCCATTTTAGCTGCCCTGTAGCCCTTTAGTGGGCCATATTTGTCTTTTGGGAAATTCACATTCCAAAAAATATTGGGAGCCATTTTTTTATACAGTTGCTCCACCACCACCTTCTTGGCAAAACCAATAGCTTCATCAAGCAAATCCCCGTGAAGTCCGTGGAGCGACAAGGCAAGAGCAGGAATGCCCCAAAGAGCCGCTTCTCTGGCACCAGCAACAGTGCCGGAATACAGAGACGACACTCCAGCATTTTCACCCACGTTAACGCCGGAAAAACAAACATCAAAGGTAAAGCCATTTTCTTTGGCAAAATGTCCAATGGCAAACTTTGCACAATCCGCCGGAGTTCCCGACACCGAGTACATGGTATAAGGG
>JABUUT010000075.1:7931-11614 GCA_021443045.1 Fibrobacteraceae bacterium | reverse complement strand
TTAGCCCAGTGGGCGGAATTCCATTCCAGGGTGCCCGGGGCCGTGGGGTAGAGTTTTTTAAGGCCGAAGGTGTCCAGCGGGTTTTCGCTGGTTACACTTTCTGCAGCCACTGCGATGGATGCGAAAAGCCCCAGAGCGAGGCAGGTTTTAAGACAAATTTTTAAAGAACACATCGGTGGACCTCCGGCATTTTTTTTTACAACTTAAAGGAACCTGCAAAAAAAGGTGCCCTTTAGGAAAATATTCCTTTTTTTTAAAAAAAGCAAGTGAGGTTACCTTTAGTGAGATTAAATTTTAAGGGGTTCTAGTAAAACCCCATGAATGAAAAATATAACATATGATTTTGCATGTAATCAAAAATGCTTTTTTTAAAGTTCGGGGAGTGTACTTTTCTTTAAAAAAAGAATAGATTTATTAGGTGAGGTGTGTGATGAATCATTTTGGTTTTATTCATAGAGTTTCAAGTTTTGAAACTGAGGATTCCCTGTGTTTTACCCCTATTGAACTGAGGCATGTTTTTGCCTTGGTCGTGTTGCTTGTCTTGGGCTTTGCTGTGGAAGCCTTGTCGGGGGTTTCTGTTTCGGTGGATGCCTCTGCTGGAGTAAGGCCCATTTCGCCTTACCTTTATGGAAAAAATATTGAGGGTATTAAGGATACCAATTCAAATGTTGACGATGAGGAAACTTCGGTTATTAGTAAAATGAATGAGGCTGGTATTCGGTTTATTCGGGCTGGTAGCGGCAACAATTCCACACGGTACAACTGGCGTAAACACCTGATGGTTCACCCGGATTGGTACAACAATGTGTACAACCACAACTGGGACTATACTGCAAAGAAAATTCAAGACCACATGCCAAAGGCCGATGCCATGTACAGTTTGCAATTGGCGGGCTGGGTTGCAAAAACAACGGAATACAACTTTGCCGACTGGGACTATTACGTTAACCACAACAATACTTGGGCAAAAGCTAACCTTGACCTGGCGGGTGGCGGTGAAGTGAATGATGCAGGTGAATTGGTGAAGGCTGGAGATTATACGCTTTACAATGAACCTTGGCCTGCTGATTCTACGGTGGCCATTATAGACCACTGGACTAATACGTTAAAGTACGACATGAAGCGTTTTACCTATTGGAGCATGGACAACGAAATGGATATTTGGGCTGGAACACACAGCGATTTGAAGTTGCCGGTGACTGGGCCTTTTTTGGTGGAGCGATATGTGGATGTGGCCTTGAAAGCTCGTGAGGCCTGGCCTGGTATAAAACTGACTGGTCCAGTGGTGGCCAATGAATGGTTCTGGTGTGCCGTTAGCCATGGGGATGGAAGCACGGGGCGCATTACGGCAACGGAATCGGGAGAAGACCGGGATTACTGCTGGTTGGAATATTTTATTAAAAAAGTGGCGGAAACAGAAAAATCTAGCGGAAAGCGACTGCTGGATGTTTTTGATATGCACTGGTACCCCACTGAAAAAACTTTTGAAGAACAAATGAACTGGCACCGTGTTTTCTTTGACACCAGCTATGTTTATCCTGGTGCCAATGGTATTAAAATGGTGAATGGAAAGTGGGAAAATGATATAAACAAGGAATTTATTTTTGCCCGTGTAAATGGGTGGCTGGAACAGTATTTTGGCAAAGACCACGGTATTACTTTGGGCTTTACAGAAACCGATTTAGGCACCAGTGGCGATGTGATGACTACGGCCTTGGTATATGCTTCGTTCCTAGGAACCTTTATGGATAATGGGGTTGAAATTTTTACACCATGGACATGGTCTAAGGGCATGTACGAAGTGGTGCACCTGTTTAGCCGCTATGGTCATGAAAATCGGGTGTCGTCGTTTTCGAGCAATGATTCCTTGTTGTCGGCCTATACCTCGGTGGGTGGGGCGGAAGATTCCATGACGGTGTTTATTGTGAATCGCTCTGCAACTGAAGAACAGGATGTGGCTGTTGATGTTTCGAATTTCAAGCTGAAAGATGGCTCTGCCGCAACCCTCACTTTGGCTGGATTAAAAGATGAAACTTTTGAATCCCATGATGTGAATGGTTTAAAAGTGGGGGAGGCTGCGGTCGCTTTGAACAAAGTTTCTTTGAGGGTGCCTGCCAAGTCTATTACGGCGGTGCTGCTGGTAAATGAAAATGGGGCTGGAATGGCAAAACCTGTGGTGGGTAATGGTGCAAAAATTTATGGTAGTCATCGTAACTGGTATGTGGACAATTCTCGTGGCGATGTGGTCTCGGTGGCTTTGATGAACAGCCTGGGCCAGCAGGTGGGTCTTTGGAAAAAGCCTGTTGGAAAAATATTGCGGCTGGATACAGAAATGTTGCCCTGCGGCCAGTATCTGGTGCGGGTGGTTACTCGGGAAAATGTTCTGAATGGCAAAATTGCGCTGCAGTAGGCGCAAATTTTAGGGAAGGATGGCTTTTTTACAGAGCTATTCTTTTATACATTTATAATGGTTCTTCTAGAAATAAAATTTTAGGGGTGCCTTAAGGTAAATTCACGGTACAGAACATTAATAAAATGGAAAAAAGATTATGATGCTAGACCCTTTATACATGATGATTGTCATTGTGACTTTAGCTTTGTCCGGTGGCGTTTCGATGATGGTAAAGTCTCGTTTTAATGCGGGCCAGCAAGTGCGTATTAGAAGTGGCTTGACAGGTGCCGATGTGGCCAAGGCTATTTTGGCTGATGCTGGCATTACCGATGTAAAGGTGCTGTGCCACAAGGGGTATTTGTCGGACCACTATAATCCCTTGAATAAGACCTTGAATTTGTCACCTGAAGTTTTTAATGGTATAAGTGCGAGTTCTGCTGGTGTTGCCGCTCACGAGGTTGGCCATGCTATACAACATGCCCAAGGGTATTTTCCCATGTGGCTTCGCTCTGCCATTGTTCCTGCGGCCAATTTGGGTTCGCAGCTTGGCCCCTGGCTTGTGATTATTGGCATTGTGTTGATGAGTGCTGGCCGTGCTTTGGGCCACACCATGGCTTTGGTTGGCGTTGTGCTTTTTGCTGCAGCCACCTTGTTTACTTTGGTTACGGTTCCGGTGGAGTTTAACGCTTCTGCCAGGGCTAAAAAGATTCTTGCGCGCCTTGATATTATTCAGCAGGGCCGTGAATACAATACGGTTTCCGGGGTGCTTTTTGCAGCGGGCCTTACCTATGTGGCTGCGGCTATTTCTTCTATTTTGCAACTTTTATATTGGGCTTATCGGGCGGGCCTTTTAGGTAACCGCAGAGATTAGGAGGTTGTAAAAGTATGGCGGTAAGAACTTTGGAGATAGAATGCCCCATGTGCAAAGGAGCCATTACGGTGGATGCTGATACAGGGGAGGTTCTAAGCCATAAAGAATATAAAAAGGCTGTAAAGTCTTTTGATGAATTTATGGCATCGGAAAAAAATAAGAGTGCCGAACTGGAGGCTAAGTTCGCTGCCGCCAAGGAAGCGGAAAAGAACAAGATGGAACTTTTGAATAAAAAATTTGAAGCCGCAAAAAAGAACAAAGACCTGAAGGATCCTCCTTCCGGCATTCTTTGGGATTAGAGGCTGGTGATTGGTTATCAGTTTTCGGTTGTCGGTTGTCAGTTATAATAATCGCGGGCACTAGCCCGCCACTATAAAGAAAAACCAAATACCAACCACCACAAATTACGAAGGCGAGTGC
>JABUUT010000075.1:0-6295 GCA_021443045.1 Fibrobacteraceae bacterium | reverse complement strand
TTGAGCTCATAGCCCACACCTCTAGGAGGCAAAGCCTCCGAACCTTTATGGTTATCAGTAGTCAGTTATCGGTTATCAGTGGTTGGTACTTGTGTGGATATTCTGTGGATCCTTCACGGCGAATGCCCTTCAGGATGACAAAGTGTCAATCATTAAAAATTCACTGGATCCTTCAGGGCTACGCCCTTCAGGATGACAAAGTGTTAATCATTAAACATTAATAATTGATACCACATTCACTGTGGCTATAATTTATTTATCCTTAACGCTGCGGTTGAGAAAGGCGATGTACTCCTCGTCGGTCATTTCGTTGCCGGCATAGTAAGAGCTGGAAGAAGGGGAGGGTTCTTCCTTTTCTTTGTATGTAGAAACTTCTTCGGAAATGCGGGAGGTTGATGATGACGCTGGCTCAGCTTCGTCAACGGTGGATTCTGTTGTTGCTGTGGATTCTGCGGTACCGTTGTAGTAGGACTGTGCCTTGCGCATAAATTCAGCAAATTCCTCGTCGCTCATTTGCTGGTGGGCAGAGGGTGTAGAAAGATTTTCAGAGCTATTTTCTCCGATATTACTTTCTACAGAATTTTCCTCAGAAATTTCTTCAATTTTTTCTTCTTCGGAATTTTGTTCAATTTCGTTTTTGTTTGAGGAGAGGTCCTCTATGCCGTTTTCATCTTTTACACCAACCCTATCTGCGTCTGTGACTTCGGAGGGTGTTTCAGCGGGTGGTTCGCTTGCATTTTCTACTGGTGGTGTTTCGCTTGCTCCGGCCATGGCTTTTTCCGCATCTTCATCTTCCCGCATCATTTGGGCAAATGGATTTTCATCCACCTCGGAAATGTCTTCTCGACCTTCCAGCATAGCCACCAAATCTTCGTCGGTCACATTGCGGCCTCGTTCTGTCCATAGCACGGCCTCTCGCATAACGGCGGCAATATCTCCAACGCTTTGAGCCTTGGAACGGGCAATGGCCTGGTTGCGAATCGCTTCTACCAAGCCCGACTTTACTTCGGGGTCTTTGGAGAAAAATACGGTTTCGTTGGCCATTTCTTCGGCGTATTCCGAATTGTTCTTTTTGCGGTAAATCCAGATGGGGCCAAACAGTTCGCTCTGACGAAAAACCAGTTCGTCGGTTTTAATCATTTCCAGCAAGGCCATAAAGGTAACGGCGGCCACAATGGGATGGCTGTCGTTGTCCAGCAAATCTTCAAAGAGGGCGCGGCCATGAACGGCCAAGTAGTTGTTGATGGCTTGCTGGCGGTCTTGAATGGTAACATAGTCCAGTTCAATGTGGTGGACCGTTTCGCCAACCTTTGTCTTTAAACTTTTTTGATAGGCTCGGAAAAGCTGCCAAATGTTGGCGTCGGCCAAAGTGTCATCTTCGTTTTGTGTCTTTTCCATGCGGCCGCGGGAGTAGGTGCCAAAGTTTTCGCCTTCCATGTTCTGGAGACCGCTGGCCACTTGTTTGTAACGCTGGTATTCCAGCATTTCTTGCATCAATTTTTCGCGGTCTTCGTTGTATTCGGCTTCCAGTTCTGGGTCTCGTTCTTCGGCAGGCAGCAATTCTTGCACCTTTAGGGCCATAAGGCGGCTTGCCATAGAAAGAAAGTCGCCAGCCTTGGAAAGGTCTATGTTTCCAAAGGCGTTTACCCACTTTAAAAACTGGTCGGCAATTTCGGCAATGGAAATTTGTTCTAGAGGAACTTCCTTTTTTTGTACAAGGTACACCAGCAAATCCATGGGTCCGTTAAAGGCTCCAATGCGTACTTCGTAATCTTCTTGTTCCTGGTATTCCGTTTCCATCTTTTGCAAATTTAGAATTTTTGAAGGGCTCTGCCTTTGCTTCTGCTTACTCCACTGTTACGCTTTTGGCCAAATTGCGGGGCTGGTCCACATCGTTGCCCCGAAGCACTGCAGTGTGGTAAGCCATGAGCTGCAGTGGAATGCAGGTGATGATAGGCATGAGCATTGGAATGGTGTTGGGAACCTTGATTAAGTGGTCGGCAATTTCGTCTAAGGGGTGGCAATTTTCGGTGCTAATGGCAATGACCTTGCCTCCCCGTGCCTTGATTTCGCGAACGTTGCTAATCACTTTGTCGAAGAGGGCGTCTTTAGGAGCGATGACTACCACAGGCATGTTCTCGTCGATGAGGGCAATGGGGCCGTGCTTCATTTCGGCGGCGGGATAACCTTCGGCGTGAATGTAGCTGATTTCCTTGAGCTTTAGGGCACCTTCCATGGCTACGGGATAGTTGTAGTGGCGGCCTAAGTAAAGAAAGTTTCCTGCCTTGGCATACTTTTGGGCAATGCCAGAAATTTGGTCGGATAGTTTTAGGGTTTCTTCGGCCAAGGCCGGAAGTTGCTGCATGGCGTGTACAATTTCGGAGCCCACTTCAAAGGAAACACGGCGTTGGCGACCTAGAAGCAGGGCTATCATGGCGAGCACCGTAACTTGGGAGGTAAAAGCTTTGGTGCTGGCCACACCAATTTCGGGGCCCGCATGAAGATAAACGCCTCCGTTGCTGGTGCGGGCAATGGTGGAGCCTACGCCGTTACAAATGGCTAGTGCGGTGGCTCCCTTTTGTTGGGCTTCCTTGAGGGCGGCCAAGGTATCTGCTGTTTCGCCGGATTGGGAAATGGCAATAACCAAGGTGCCGGGTTTGATAATGGGGTTTCGGTAGCGGAATTCGGAGGCGTACTCTACTTCTACGGGAACCCCGGCCAAATCTTCTATCATGTATTCGCCCACCATGCCGGCGTAGTAGCTGGTACCGCAGGCCGTAATGATGATGCGGTTGATGTTGCGAAGTTCCTTGATGTTGGTGTCGAGCCCAGCCAGTTTGGCGTTGCCTTCGGCAGAAAGAAGCCGTCCACGCATGGTGTTCCGTAGCACTTCAGGCTGCTCAAAAATTTCTTTGAGCATAAAGTGGGCAAAGCCACCCTTGGCAATGGCGTCGGCATCAAATTCCACATCATGAACTTCGTGCTGTACAGGCTGGCTTAAAATGTTTAACAAGTTGTAGTTGCCATCTTTTATTTCAACTACATCGTTGTCTTCCAGGTAGACCACCTTTTGAGTGTGGCTAATAATGGCTGAAACATCGCTGGCCAGGTAAAATTCATTTTGGCCGATTCCCAGAATTAACGGGCTTCCACGGCGGGCACCAATGAGTGTGCCTGGGCAATCTTTACAGATAACTGCCAGGCCAAAAGTGCCTTCTATAAGAGAAATGGCCTTGAGAACGGCGTCTTTAATGTTGCCTTTGTAAAATTTGGCAATAAGGTGGGCAACCACTTCGGTGTCGGTTTCAGACTTGAATTCTATGCCGTCGGCCTGCAGCTTTTTTTTGAGGGTGGCGTAGTTTTCAATAATGCCGTTATGGACGATGGAAATGTTTCCGTCAAAACTGGTGTGGGGGTGGGCGTTTTCTTCTGTTGGGGCACCGTGGGTGGCCCAGCGCGTGTGGGCTATGCCCAGATTGCCCTGAAGAGGCTGCACTTTAAGTTTGTCTTCCAGGGCGCTAATTTTTCCCGATGCCTTGACGGTTTGTATGGAGCCGTTTTCCAATACGGAAATTCCAGAACTGTCGTATCCCCGGTATTCCAGCTTTTTTAAGCCTCCTACCAAAACAGGAATGGCGTTGTTTTCACCAATGTAGCCAACGATGCCGCACATAAAAATTCACCTTTGCAACCTCTAGTGCAAATAAACTGCTAGAGGAGCCCTTTTATAAAAAATCTTTAAAAATATACCAAACTGAAGATGTAAAAAATAGTTTGGCATGGATTTTTGCCCGTTAGTTTTACTATTTTACCATAGTCAAAACAAAAAAAGGACAAAATTTCTATGAAAACAAAATTACTCGTTCTCGCTGGTGCAATGGCTATGCTTATGACTGGTTGCGATCAGTTCTGCCCAGCCGCTAAAACAAAGTCTGCTTTGGTAACTGAAAAAGACAGCGTTTCCTACGCTTTGGGTTCCCACTTTGGTAACCAGGCTCACTTCCAATTGGTCACTCGCGATTCTATCGATTTGGACCTGGATTTGTTTATTCAGGCATTCAAGGAACGTTACAATGACGATTCCGCCAAGTTCATGATGAACGACTCCGTTATTTTTGAAACTCTCACCAATCTGTCTCAGAAGCGCCAGATGGAAAAGGTTCGCAAGGATAGTATTGCTGCCGAAGCCAACAAGGCTGAAGGTGTTGCCTTCCTCGAAAAGAACAAGACTGCTGAAGGTGTTGTAACAACTGCTAGCGGACTTCAGTACAAGGTGATTACCGAAGGTACTGGTGCTGTTCCTGGTGATTCCGACATTGTTAAGGTTCACTACACAGGCACACTTTTGAATGGTACCAAGTTTGACAGTTCCATTGATCGTGGCCAGCCTCTGGAATTCCCAATTAACGCCGTAATTCCAGGTTGGACGGAAATGCTGAAGCTCATGAAGGTGGGCGGAAAGGTTACTGCATGGATTCCTAGTGACTTGGCTTACGGTCCTCATGGTCGTGGCCCACAAATTCCAGGAAACTCCTTGCTGGTGTTTGAAATGGAATTGATTGACACCCGTGCAGAAAATGCTCCTGCTGAAGCCCCAAAGGCTGAAGTTAAGGCTGCTGCCAAGCCTGCTCCAAAGGCTGAAGTTAAGGCTGCTCCAAAGGCCGAAGTAAAACCAGCCGCTGAAGCAAAGCCAGCTGCTGCTCCTGCCGCTCCCGCAGCACCTGCAGAAGCTCCTGCCGCAGGCAACTAATTTTTCCCGATTGAACCAATCGATAGGAAAGCCCTCGAACAATCCGAGGGCTTTTATTTTTACTATAATTGAAAAACGGAAGTTTTGTGCACCCTGCTTTCATTGAAATTTTTTGATGCCTTGAGGTTAATGTGAATCCTTTGGTTCGTTTTTTATTCGTTATAATAACTGTTTTAGTGCTGGCTGTGTTTTCGGGTTGCCGTGAACAGGCTAAAATAGATTGCCTTAATGAAGAGGCTGCCTCTCTTCAGCAACAAATTGATTCTTTAAAGGCTTGTATAAAAAATGCAGAGAATATTGCAAAAAACACCCGCATTGTAATGGACACGGTTCGTGCCGGAGAGGGCCCCTTTCAAGTTTTTAGCCGACTCAAGCTCTTGGTTTCTCATGGTGATGAAGATTTGGGAAAAGTGGTACTCGCCATGGAAGACAGTGTGGAATTTAAACTTCGGGTAGGCGAAACTTTTTACCTTATGGTCGATTCCAATGACAGAGTTCAAAAATTTAGATACGCCAACAGCCCCATTACCATTCACTTGGTAGAAAAAAAAGAATCGGATTTTATTTATAGGCGCATTGATAAGCCGGTGTATAAGCGTCTTTCTATTTATGAGGGTGTTTTAGAATTGGGTAGTACTCTTAATGGCATTTTGCACAAAGTGGGTATTCCAACTCGAATGGTAGGTGTTGTTAGTGGGGTTTTGCAATGCAAGGTGCCTTTCCCTTTGGCTCAGCCTGGGGACCGTTTTAGAGTATTGCTGGAGGATTCCTACAATATGGATTCGGTGTGGGTGGCTGGGAAGGTTATTTATGCTGAATTTGACAGCCGCACTTTGGGGCATCACGAAGCGTTTCGCTACGAAGATCCGGACCCAAGAAGTTCTTACAATGCCCACTACACCGAGGCGGGGGACGCTTTAATATTTGATGGACTGCGTTACCCCTTGGAACACTTGCGAATCACCAGCTCCTTTGGGGGACGGGTTCACCCGATTACAGGAAAACGGAGTGCACATAACGGCATTGACTATGGTGCTAAAACTGGAACGGTTGTACATGCGGTGGCCGAAGGAACGGTTACTGTATCTGGATATGATAATTTGAGTGGTAATAAAATAGCCATTAAACATAGGGACAATTCTGTGAGTTGGTACATGCACTTGCATAGTCGTGGTGTGGGCGTTGGGGCAAAGGTGTCTCCAGGTCAATCCATTGGTCGCGTGGGAAACACCGGTAGAAGCACGGGGCCTCACCTTCACTTTGGTTTTAAAAATGCGGCAGGAGCCTGGATTAATCCAGCTTCAAAGACTATGATTGCTACCCCAAAATTGGCTGGAGAGCGATTTAATCGTTTAAAGGGGCAGGTTAAGGATATTCGCAAAGAAATTGAACTGACCTTGGCTGCTCCTGCCACAAAGGTAAACGACACCACCGATGTGATGGTGCGATCAAGGGACATACCAAGTCGGTGATTTGAAAATGGTGGTTGGTAATAAATAGACTAAAGAAGTGATGAGGTCGCGACGGTGTCGCTTTGAGGCGTGA
>JABUUT010000074.1 GCA_021443045.1 Fibrobacteraceae bacterium | reverse complement strand
GCCGTGGTGCGACACAATAGCTAAATGTGGTGAATGCCGATTGGTGGTTTGTGGTTGGTAATCATATTTGCATGGACAATCACTGGATCCTTCAGGGCTATGCCCTTTAGGATGACACAGCAAGGCTCGCAAATTTGACTCTTATTGACACCCTCTATCGTCTAAAAAGCCCCGTTTCCTTAGGAGACGGAGGCTTTTTTTTTAGAATAATAGTCTTATGGCCCTAAAAAAATATATAGTAGTACTTGGGCGTTTTTAGAGGAACCGTTTAGGTTGTTCCAAAAAAACATCCGAGAAACGCAAAAAAGAACTTCAAAATCCCTTTGCAAAGGAGTATGTACAAATTTTATGGTGGCCTTGCTGTCTACAGAGATTTACATTCTTTGTATAGTGGTGTTGCTAACGCTGTTCTTTAGTATTGACCGAATTACAGCAGGAAAGGCCGATGTAGCCCTTTTGATTCGTTTGGTCAATGTGGTGGTTTTAGTACTATTGGAACACCTCATTTGGATGTTCCTTCTTGAAGGCCATTCCAGTACCGCTGCCGTTGCTTCCAATTATCTTTTGAACATATCTATTTTTTGCCTTTCTCTGTATGCTTCCTTTTTGTGGTTGCGTTATGTTAACATTATTGTTTCGAACAAAGAAATTTCTAAGGCTGTTCGCATTGCTGAATTAGTTCCTGTAGCGTTGGCCTTGCTTTTGGTGTGCCTAACCCCTTGGACACACTGGATTTTTTATATCGATGGTGCTGGGTGCTATGTGCGTGGATGTTTCTTTACTCTTTATTACGCCCTGTGTTTACTCTATGTGGTGTATGCTTGCAGCAAGTTTCTGCTTGTTTTTGCCAGTGCTAAAATTTCAAAGTCTCAAAAGAAAAAAACATTCCACCGGTTTCTTTACTGTGCCTTTCCTTTGTTGGGGGCCTTAATTACTTTTTTTAATCAGGATTGCCCGGCCTACTGGAGCTCTTTTACCATTGCGCTAACATTAATATATATCGACATGAAATATGCCCAAATTTTTTCGGACCCCTTAACGGGCATGAACAACCGCCAGAGTTACAATGAATTTTTGGAAAACTTTACCGATGATGATAAAGAAAAAAGCGGTATTATTTTTGTAGACTTAAATCGTTTTAAACAAATTAATGATGAGTTTGGACATCAGGAGGGGGACTGCGCTTTAAAAGTGGCTGCAGGCCTGCTAAAGAATGTGGCTGGAGCTCAGGGTGTTTTTGCCGCTCGAATTGGTGGAGATGAATTTGTTTTGGTGGCTCGCCAAAAGGGTGAAGAAAAAATACAGGAAATTATTCAGTTCACCTATAAAATATTTGAAGACAATTCGGTGCAAAATCCGTTACCTTACTTAATTTCGGTGAGTTTGGGGTATGGAATGTATAGAGGCTCTATAGAAGCCATGCTTGAAGAAGCCGACCAGAGCATGTACCGCGAAAAAGAACGGGCCCACAAGAAGATTCCTGCCAGAAAGAAACAATTAAAGGACTGGGTAAAGGTGTAGCATGGATAGTTCCTTATTTACTTTTCTTTATGGCCTCTGCATTACTCTTTTGGTGATTATCTATTTAAAAGGCTATCGATCCGGCAACCGAAAAATGGAGAACATTGCCTTTCAGAATGTGGTTTCCACGACTATCGTGGTCATGTTGCTCGACATTGTTCTTGAATTGTTTGTAGATGGAAAACCAGACCCCGGCTTGATTCATTGGAATTACGGTTTAACCGAAAATAATTTGGTGTTGGCGGCTTTGGCGGCTTACCTTTGGCTGGAGTATGTAGACTGTTTTTTATCCGATGGAAAAAAAATTGGACGTGTGGTGTATTACCTTCAGATGGTACCTATTGCGGTTTGCATTTTCATGGTGCTTTTTACCCCACTCACTCATTGGATTTTTTACATCAATGAAAAAAATGTATGTGTCAAAGGGCCCCTGTATCCTTATTTTGCCTGGGCTACCGTGTTTTTTGTAGTGCTTCCGGCCATAAAGGTAGTTGCTAGGCTCCATAGCCACAAGGAGTGTCCGTTTTTTAAACGGCGGGAAATGTACTCCAAGCTTATTTTTGGGCTTTTCCCCATTTTGGGTGGATTTGTTACTTTGTTAGAACCCAGGCTGCCTTCGTTCTGGCCTTCATTTACCATGGCTCTGTTCTATATCTACCTGGACAACATTTCTACCCATTCTTCTGTAGATTCCCTTACACGCCTAAACAACCGCCGGGTTTTTGACCAGTATCTTGAGAGCCTTGGGCAAGGCGATGTAAAAAACGCTTTTTTAATGATGATAGATGTTAATTTCTTTAAGCAGATTAACGACCATTTTGGCCACCTTGAAGGCGACAAGGCTCTGGTTCATGTGGCCCAGATTCTAAAAAATCAAGGTGACAATCATGGGCTTTTTATTGCCCGCATTGGTGGCGACGAGTTTGCGCTGGTAAAAAAGGGGGCAAACGAGGAAGAAGCCCAGAAAATTGAAAAATCCATTAGGCAAAGGGTGGATGAATTTAACGGGACGGGTTCCGCAGATTACCAACTTTCGCTGAGCATAGGCTACGCATTTTTCAAGGGTTCCATCAAGGGTTTGTTCAAAGAATCGGATGATGCCTTGTACAAAAACAAAATGGAAATGCATAGGGCCATAAAAAGCTCCTCTTAAAAAAGGGGGCACCAGTAAAACACTGTGGTGGTTAGTAGACTTGTCATTCTGAAGGCGCGTAGCGACTGAAGAATCCAGTAATTGGTGGTTAGTTATTGGTATTTGCATACTCATATGGATATTCTGTAGATTCCTCGCAGAGCTCGGGATGAACAAGGCGTTAATCATTAACAATTAAAAACATTTCCTGGATCCTTCACGGCTTGCGCCGTTCAGGATGACAAGGCCTGAAGTTAAACCGATATGGAATAAAACATGGATTGAACCGCTTGAAATAAGGAACGAAGTGACGCAAGCGGNCATTTCCTGGATCCTTCACGGCCATGCCCTTCAGGATGACAAGGCGTTAATCAATAACAGTTAAAAACATTTCCTGGATCCTTCAGGGCCATGCCGTTCAGGATGACTCCGCTGATGGCTAATAGAAGATAACCTAGTTTTAGCTGACACATGATTTGGCAGGAGGTTCGGTTTATACAATAAAAACTTATGCCCAAGTTTTTTATTTTCATAGACTTTCTATATTTTGGATTATGGCTAAAAGTTCTAGAAATCTGGTTTGGATGGACCTTGAAATGTCGGGTCTCTACCCTGAAAAAGATGTTATTCTCGAAATAGCTACCATCGTTACAGATGCCAATCTCAAGGTGTTGGCAGAAGGCCCTGTTGTAGCCATTCATCATACAGAAAATATTTTTGAATCCATGGACGAATGGAATTCCAAACACCACAGCCAGAGTGGTTTAGTGGACCGTTGCCGACATTCCCGATACACTTTGGCCGATGCCGAAAAAGTTACCCTAGACTTTATCAAGCCTTTTACAGAAAAGGGAAAGAACCTGCTTTGCGGAAATTCCATTACCCAAGACCGTAGGTTTCTGTACAAGTATATGCCCAACATTTCCAACTGGCTATGCTACCGCAATGTAGATGTAAGCTCAATTAAGGAACTTTGCTTTCGCTGGTACCCCAACCTGCCCGAATTTCAAAAAGTAAAAAACCACCAAGCTCTAGACGACATTCGAGAAAGTATTGCCGAACTAGAATACTACCGTAAAACCATTTTTAAAGATAAAGTCTAATGCGTCCTTTACCCTACCCTATACGAATTTTTAATCGTTTTTTAGTTGCAGCCCTTTTTATACTCTTTGTGTGGCAAATTGGATCTTGCATTTTTTCAGAAACCGAAAATTCAGGCATCAACGAAGCTAGGAATGAATTTGAAATAAAAGATTCCATGGCTCAGCAAACCAGCCAAGACACTCTTGATTTAGTACAAAATAATAAATTCCACTCCCAAATAGACGAAGAAGAGCAAAAGGAACTTATACAAGAGAACAGGCAATCCATAGCAGCAGCCGTAGCCCCCACCAACGCTCCTGTAGCCGAAATTATCGACAGCACACACATTTTAAAGCAAAAAAATGTTTTTTTAGCACAACAAATAGACAAATACCTGCGTCGTTTTAAGCCAAAACACGCCGTGTACCTTATAGTGGATTTAAAAAGCAACGAAATTATGGCTTGGGGCGAGGTAAAAGATGGGGTGGTTCAAAATGAGCCCGACTACCTTTCCCGCAACACATTCCCTGCGGCCTCCGTTGCCAAAACAGTGACCATGGCTGCCGCCCTGGAATCTAGACGATACAATCTAGAAAGCCCCATTCCCGCCCAAGGCAAAAGCACACATCTGTACAAAAGCCAACTTCGGGTAAAGGAGCCCTATATAGGCCCCACCCTGACCCTTAGAGAAGTTTACGCCCATTCCGCCAATCCATCTATGGCCATAGTGGGCTACAAATTGGGTGCAAATAAATTAAAGCAAGCAGCCAAAATGTTAGGTTACAACGCAAGGCTCCCAGGCTTTGAAAACAAGCCTTTAAAATACGCCCCACCCGACAGCGGTTACGGGCTTTACGAAGTGGCCAGCGGTTTTACGGAAGAAGTAACATTGTCTCCTATTGTGGCGGCGGCTCAAATGCGGTCTTTTATAGCACAGAAGCCCTTGGAAATTCCATGGAGCCCAAACTTAAAGGGTTTTGCCCCAGACAAGCCCTACGCATTAAATCTGCCTGGTTTTAGCGTGGAAACATGCAAGGCAATGAAAGAAGCCATGATTGCCACCGTAACCATCGGCTCGGCCCGCAAACGTATATCCAAGAGGAACATGGCTAGAAAATCATTGGAAAATTTGATTATCGGTGGTAAAACAGGAAACAAGGATGGAAGCAATCCAGAAGGCCGCTATGAATGGTTTGCAGGTTTTGCCCAATCTAAAGAAAACCCAAGCAAAGGTATTATTGTGTCGATTATGCAGGTTTACGGCGAAATGCGCACCCAAAGTTCAGCCGATGTAGCCGCCATTCTCATAAACCATTGGGCGCGGGAATATGTAAATTAGTGATTGTTTTTTGGGGTGTCCCTAAATGTAGAGAAGCCCTTTTATTATTTTTTTGATAATCAAGGAGTAACACAAAATGGAATTATCTTGGTGGAACCTGATACCCACATACATGGATGGAACTGCTATCCAGCTGGGCAGTTTTCCTGTTCGCTGGTATGGCGTTATGTACATTTTTGCTTTTGTCACGGCCTATTTGGCCATGTGGAAAGTAAACACCAAAGAAAAATTGGGTTACACCAAGGAACAGTTTGACAGCCTATTCACTTGGATTATTGCAGGCATTTTAATTGGAGCCCGTCTTGGCTACGTTTTTTTCTACAAACCAGGCTACTATCTGGAAAACCCTCTTGAAATAATTATTCCTCTTTCTCACGATGCCTTAGGTTACCACTTTTCCGGAATTTCGGGCATGAGTTACCACGGGGGGCTTATTTTGGGAACCGTCTTTACCATTATCGGCATCAAAAAGAACAAGATGGATTTATGGAAAACATTGAACCTCTGTTTTTTGGTGACTCCCCTCGCCTACACTTGGGGCCGCTGGGGAAACTTTGTAAACGGAGAACTTTTTGGAGAAATCACCACAAGCCCCATAGGGATGTACTTTCCTTTGGCACACGACAGCCCCATTACCAACCCTATTCTCCATCACCCCAGCCAGCTCTACGAAATGTGCTTCGAAGGCATAGTACTCTTTTTAATTTTGTGGAACCTTAGAAAAATCCCAGCCCTTAAAAACAAGATACCCTGTTTGTACCTTATGGGCTACGGCCTGTTCCGCTTCTTTATCGAATTTTTCCGTCGCCCCGATGCCCACATTGGCCGCATTGATTTGTTTGGCATGAGCCGTGGTCAAACACTGTGCAGCCTAATGATTCTCACTGGCCTCAGCCTGTTCATTTATTTGTTAATCAAAGAGAGAAAAGCCAAAAATAGCACTCTCCATTAAACACTTACCGACAGCTCCGAAACAGCCAAGGCCGGAACTTTATGGGATGCAAAAGCATCCCTATATTCGTTTCCTACGGCCACGATATCCTTGATAATATCAAAGAAATTGCCATTCAAGGTGGCTCCGTCTACCGGGTGCTGAACCACTCCATTTTCCACCCAAAATCCATGAGCGCCAATGCTGAATTCTCCACTAACGGCGTTACAGCCCGAATTTCCTTCTAGGCGAACCACATAAAAACATTTGGGGAAAAGCTTTAAAAGTTCGGCAATACTTTTATCGCTGGCAGGAACCAAAAGGTTGTAAAACCCAGTGTACACCTTGCTGTCAAAGGTTCGGGCCCCATTTCCCGTGGTTTTGCGCCCTGCTTTTGAAGCCGTTTCCAAGTTGTACAAAGCCTCGCTAAACACTCCCTGGTCTACCACTTTTACCAAACGAGTTGGTGATCCTTCGGAATCGAACAAAAAACGATGCATAAAATTTTCGCCCAAGGGGTCATTCCACAAAGAAAATTCTTTGGAAGCTATAACTTCCCCTTCTTTGCCCTGCAAGCGAGACATTCCCTTCTGCATGGCTTCGGCCACAAAAGGTTGGCAATACATTCCCATAAGCTTTGGAGAAATGCGCTCTGAAAAAACCACAGGCATTTTGCCACCTTCAATTTTTTTTGCACCAAAAAGCTCAACCGCATATTCCGCTGTTTTGGAAGATATTTCTTCTATGCTAAACTGGGCAAAGTCTCTGCCGTTCTTTACATAGTTCCCTAATTTTTTTACACCATTCCGGCTGGCCACAGCGCCAGCACCAACAGAAGCGGAATTAGCCCGAGTTTCATAAAAAAGCCCTGTATGGTTCGCCACAATGGAGCAACTGCTAGACATGTCGGCGCCAAGGTAGGGAATATTCTCAATTTCGGAACTTTTTTGAAAAACAGCCTTTTCCAAATCGATGCAAAAATCCTTCATTTGGGATAAAGTCAAATTTTCCAAATTAGCATTGTAATTAAAGCCCTGGTCCGAAAGATTCAATGAAGAAGGTAACTGTACATCTATTTTTTCTGTCCATTGAGTATGGCATAGAGCATCCTTCAAAGTCTGCTCAATGGCATCCTTAGTAAGGCGTTCCGTGTGTGCATACCCGGGGCATCCATCTTTAAGAACCCGAATGCCTAGGCCAACGGAATCCGAAATTTCCGTATTCTGAACTTGACCTTGAAAAACAGACAATCCTTCACTGTGAGAGGTTGCAGCAATAATGTCAAACTGCTGGGCCATTTTTTTAGCCCTCTCACACATATACGAAACGGCATCCTGAATATTCATATAAAACCTTTTCTAAAATTTTAGCTTTCTAACCATTGGAAAGTGCTGCATTTGCACTTAAACTGCGGCGGTATTTTGATTCCAACATTTTCCAATAAGCGGCTGGGCTTCCCGTTACAGATTCCAGGGCACTGGCCAGTTCACGACTTATGGGTTGTGATCCATCAATAAGGGCTTTTAAAACACCTTCAGAAACCCCAATGCGTTGGGCAAATTCCACCTTGTCCATTTTAAGCCATTCAATGGCGTCTTCAATAGCCTGTCCAGGCGTTAAAGTTTCTCGCTTTGCCATAATTAAAACCTAACATCCTTCCAGCCTTGGTCTCCAAAGCGAAGGTCTCGTTCCACAAATTCCCATATTAAAAGTTTTTTACCCTTAAGCACACTGCCTTTGCGAGCCAATTTTTCGCGAACCAAGGTGCTGGCACCACCATCACTCACAATACTGGAAACAGGGCGCTTTACCTCTTTGGCAAAGTGGGCAATCCATCCTGCATTTACGGGAGCATCCGTTTGATAAATGCGGCTAAAACTATCCCCCAAAATCAAAATCTTGCTTTTCCGAAAATCATCTTTAAAGGGAACACCAGAAGAATCTTGAACTACATGCCCCACCACTTTTTCGGTATCAAAAACCTTTAAGCCACTCATTTCTCCAATGTCACCCAGGCGAAGGGCCACAGAATCTGCGGTAGAGTATTCCATGGAAGGCTCGCCTAAATCTAAGTTGGGGTTGTTTTGTGCCATAGATTTTACCTTGTCTGCAATCACCTTTGCCGCAAGTTCGGCACCAAGAGGAGTCCAGTGGGTGTCATCGCGAAGGTACAGAGGGCTGGAGGTGTTTTCCCTGGCTTTTAATAACGGAGTGTACAAGTCTACCGTGTTGAATCCTAAGGAAGACAAAGTGTCAAGAACTCTTTTTCCATGGGAATGGATACCGGCCTTTAAATCTTGGCCAACCAGCTTTTCGGAGTAGATGGAAGGCTTGCCCGGAACAATGACCACCAGAAGTTCCACCCCCTTTTGTGCAAGCTGACCTCTGAATTTTTTTATGGCCTCCACGGGGTTGTCTAGTTTGGCAGAGCGAATGTCAAAGGGAGATGGCTGCACCAAGAAATCTACATCCTGACGGTAAAAGAGCCAGTCGCTGGAACCCACCACCACCTTTTCTCCAGGGTCCCTAAAAATATTCCATACAGC
Source organism: Fibrobacteraceae bacterium (assembly GCA_021443045.1). GTDB lineage: Bacteria > Fibrobacterota > Fibrobacteria > Fibrobacterales > Fibrobacteraceae > Fibrobacter. The sequence goes on along the minus strand of JABUUT010000074.1, from coordinate 818 downwards.
CGCCTGGTAAATGGGTCGAGTGGCAAGCACCAGTGCATTTTCATTTTCCACTTTATTTTCAAAGGCACGCAAATAGCGGCTGGTCCAAATACCATAGTGTTTAATGGAGTAAAAGATGCGCATAGGCGAAAAATGTTCAAAATAGTTTGTTACAGAATCTACGGCAAGAGAAACTTGCTGGATTATTTCGGCATCATCTTCCAAAGCAGAAACCAGGGTGTCTACTTTTTTTAAAATTTTATAGTCCCATTCGCAGGTGTCCAAATTAAGGTAAGAGTTTACCGCCAAGGCAGCATTCTCTAAATCAGAAATAGCGGAAACCACAGGCTCCAGAGTTTCGGCGTCAGCCTCCCTCCCCTCTTTTACACCCTTTACCACAACAGCCCAATGGGCTTTCAAATTTTGTGCGTGACTATTGAGGGCCTTTTCGCGAACAAAAGGCTGATATACCAAATCTTTAAAAATATCTAGGGAGCGGAAGCGTTTTTCACCCCTAATATCAACAACAGACTGCACCGTAAAAGGAAGCAGAAGTAAAAAAGAAAAAACGACGACCAGTGCTATGTATTTTTTTTTCATTCTACCATAAAATATAAAAAAAGGTTCCCCGACAAAGGCCGAGAAACCTTGAAATACCCCCACCGCGAGTCGAACGCAGGTATCACCCTTAGGAGGGGCGCGCTCTATCCAACTGAGCTATGAGGGCATTACGCTCACAAATGTAGTAAAAAATTCTATAATTTGATTATGCACTACACTCCCTACCGCGATTTTTTGGCAAAGACATTCCCCAATTACTTGAAGGTGCGCAAGCTGCC
>JABUUT010000073.1:10513-17065 GCA_021443045.1 Fibrobacteraceae bacterium | reverse complement strand
CAACTCGCCAAGACTTGTGAAACGGGACTGCTTGCAGGCCCACTTCCAAGTCGCAAGAGCTGGCTGCTTCGCTGCAACCACAATTTTTCCTCAGAGTTTTACTGTAGCCCCACAATGTGAGCGGTTTTGTCCGCACCACGTACATAAGGGTCTCGGGTCCTCGCCCTTTTCCCTAAGAACAAAAAAAGACACCATGAAGGTGTCTTTGGGTTCTAGAGCGGGAAAAGGGACTCGGACCCTCGACGTTCAGCTTGGGAAGCTGACGCTCTACCAACTGAGCTATTCCCGCGATTGGTACAAATATAATAAAAAACTTATTATTATTGGGGTAGTAAAAAGGTTTTTTATTCCAATGCATAAACTTTTCCTTATTCTTTTTTTAGGCTTAGTCAGCCTTTCTATGGCTGAAGGGCCCTCCCTTTGGCAAAAATTCACCAACTTTTTTAACCCGTCCCCCACCCTGGAAGGTGAAGGCCCCTTGTACGACGAACTAAAGCACCTGGATGAAAAAATAAAGAAAACCGAAGCCAAGTATTCTAGGGAGCGCCGTCCAGGAAACAAGGATCGGCTGCGTAAGGAACTCACCGAACTGAACAAGCAACGAGATGACCTTGTAAAAAAAATACAAGAGGAAGAAAACAAACCAAAAAGTTCCAGCAGCGTTGTTGCCAAGGTTTTATCCTCGGCCCAAACTCCGAAGTCTTCATCTACGCCCATTCCCCTGGTAACACCCAAGAAAAAGCTTTGTGACACTTTAGTTGTACACGACACCGTATATGTTCGCGATACCATTGTGGTTCATGATACTTTGTATGTAGTTCTTACAAACAAGCCAAATCAGGAGCCACCCCAAGATTCCACAGAAAACCATGCTACCACAAGCTCGCCCAAGCCCTAGAAGCCAAAAGAAGCCACAAGAAAGCCTCTATGGGCCGGCCTACAAATAGTAGTCGGGCTTTACTCCAAGCACTTTTTGGTGCAATTTCACCTCATTAAAAGGAACATTTCGTCCTACCACCAGAGCCGCATCAAAACCAACAAGTTTTGCGCCATAAACATCGGTGCCCAAAGTATCGCCAACCATCAACACTCGAGTATTTTCTTTAAAACTAGCTCTCACTTTTTCCATTAGCCTTGGAAAAGGTTTTCCAACATAATACGTCTTGCATCCCTTTCCACTTTTTTCCATGCTACGGAATCGCAAATTTTCGGATAAAGTACCAGAAACATTTTCCTTGGTACCATCTGTTTTTGGGGCACACACATCGGGGTTCAGCACCAACAAAATGGAATTGGGTTCTTGTAAAATTCGGCTAGCATAATCAAAAATTTCTGGAGTAGCCACATTAGAACTAACTGCCACCACAGGGTTTGTGGGGCTTTCTACAGCCCGAATTCCAGCCTTTTCCAAAACCCGCTCCCCTGTTGGCCGCCCTATGTAATACACTTGATCAATATTCAAGTTTTGATTTAATTCACAAAGAAGGCTGCCACTAGAAAACACCTCTTCAGCTTTAAAGTCGAAGCCCCGCTGGGCCGCTTCCTCCGCCAAAACACTATCCGTATTCGAAGCCGCATTGGTTACCAGACGCATTTGCTTACCAGCGGAGCGCAAGGCCTTGTACCATTCCAAGGCTCCATCGTAAATAAAATTTCCACGATTGTACAAAGTTCCGTAGCCATCAAAGCAAAAAGCATCATAGTCATCCATAATTTCAAACAAACTAACTTTTTTAGGCTGAATAAATCTATTAGCTTTTATAGATTCCGGGATAATTTGTTGGTAATGCCGGTATACTTGAAGTTCTGGTGTTTCCATACAAAAACTAGCGTCGAATAATTCCAAAAACCTTGGTGACAGCACCATTGTCGGCATCGTTGCGGAACACCACTTTTCCGTTATACTTAATAACAGCGGCTATGTGGGCCAAATAAGCACCCGAAGTCACTCGGCGTCTAAGGCCATCCATAAAGTTCCAGCGAAGGAACAATCGGGTAGAAGCATTTTTAAAGCGGAAATCGTCACCCATCACCGTGGTGCTGGTGCCCGTTACATACGCCCCCAAATTGGTATAAATGCGAATGTGGTAGTAAATGGAAAGTTTAGAGAGATCAACGCTTTCCTTAGTATCCATCCGCAGTTCTTCCTTTAAGGAATTTTCAAATTCTGGCCCCAACACGTCCATAGAAATGCCCCAAGCATCATCTTCTTCCTCAAATTCGTCACTAGGAATAAACAAAAGGCTAAATACAGGCTCATCCTTCTCAACGGCAGTACCATAATCATACGCCATTGAAGGAACATTCAAAGCAAACGGGTAAGAGCCGTCCACAAAAATAAATTTTCCATTGTCGCTGGCCAGATTGGCTACAGAATCCTGGGTGCAACCTACAAGCAATCGTATGGAATCACGTGGATAGAGTTTTGTTTCTAAAGGTAAATTTCGGTCAAAAACAAAAACAGCCCCCTGCATCAAAAAACTGCCGCTAACTTGTGAATGGGGTAAAACACGAATGGAAGAATCTCGTGCCGATTTAAATTCCAAATAGCTGTTGCAGCCATCCAAAAAGAGGACCCGTTCTGAAAAAGTTAAGAACAAGCTATCGTCACTTTTACCCCGATAGCTTTTAAGGCGGGCCTCCTTAATAGTTGGAGCCATTCCATCTTTCATTACTAAGTGGTAAACAGAATTGTCCGATAAAAATAGAGAGGCACCACCAAAAGCAACCGAAGGCAGATACAGAGAAGAAAGGGTGGTAATGGAATAAAATTTATTTTGAATTTTACTCAAATCGGCATAAACCAATCGGGCATTGGACTCATCAATTTTAAGTTCTTCCCTATAAATAGAGTAAGACTGTGAATCCCCATTCTCGTTTACCCATTCAAAGGTTAAACTGTCAACCATTTGATCGATATATTCTTGGGTAATTGGGCCCAAAAAACGAACAGCAATTTTATCCATTCGCCCATCACCATCGGTATCGTAGTAAAAGTTCTTTGAGGTAGATGGAGGTATGGGGCTCTGGATAAACGCCGAAAAAGCCTCTATGGAAAGAAGCATCATCAAGGCAAATATGTAGCACCACCGATTCATAGTTCTAATATATACTAATTCCAGACTTTTGGACAAGCCCTCGACTAGGTTTCATTACGAATGGAGCCATAATCACGACCTTCTACCGGTATAACCAATTGCATTTTAGACAATGTCTGGATATGTTTTTCAAAGACCTTCTTAAAATCTTCACCAAGGTCTTCTTCGTAGTCGTCTTCCAGGTTGTAAGCCACGTAACTCCCATCGGCAAATATCGAAATGCAACAATCCCAGGTAATGTCACCTTCTTCAGGTTCCTGGTCATCATCCCGGTCTTTGCTTTCTAGCATTAGCAGAGGGCGCGGAGCAGGAATATCCTGGGCATGTCCATTCTCAAAGATAAAATAGTTGCGTGTAATCAGTTCATGCTCCAAAGCCATGGTGGACGAAGTGCGCTCAAATTCGTTGCGGAGCCTGCGAATGTTTCCCAAATCATCTTCGTAGGGGTCCTGAAAATCTGCTGGCAATACAATTTGGTAATAATCAAATTTTTTCCCGTTTTTCTCAAAATTTTCAACCCACGCCTGAGGAGGCTCTGGGCGAATTGTCAAGAAATCTTCGAAGGCATCCAAAATTTCAAAAAGACGAGATGTCCAGGGAGCACTTTTTTGGTCTTGAAGCAAGGCCATAAAGTTGTTTAAAATACTTTCATTTGTCTTTTTTTCGGCCATTACCAAAGTTCCTCTGTCTTTGTGGTTAAACTCATTGCAATGTCTTTTTCGTAATATGCAGGTTCGCTAATAAATATAGGGTACACGGGGCTTTTGCCATGGTACTGAATATCTTTGCCATCAAAAGTTCTAAACAAATTGTCGCCATCTTCAAGGCGGCAAAAATCCATGCCATACAAGTCTGGATGTATCATAGCCGAAATAGCAGTGGTACCAAAGAAACCCTGGGGTTTGGGGTAACCTATATCTTGATATTGAGTGTAAACATCCACCTTGATGGGCGAACGTTTTTGAAGTTCTCCCCTGTTCCATTCCTCCACCAATTCCAAACAACGTTTTACCAATTTTTCGGAGTCTTCAAAAATAAGGGCATTTAAAGTTCCGTGGTGCTGGGGGCCAATTTCAATACAGATATCCGCCCTGGCTATTGTTCCAAAGTAGGGGGATTGGCTCCGTTCTTCTGGTTGTAGGTATATTCGCACATTGTTAAACTCTTGAGCAAGCGTTGCTGAGGCCCGCATGGCAAAGGGGTCCCGGTCTGAGAGAATAAGACACATGCCCATATTGGACCCCGTGTTGTGAATATCAAGCAACAGGTCAACTTTAGGGTCTACATTCTTTTTGCCGCAAAAACTGCCATACAAAGCATTCAATTCTTTGGCTCTGCGAAATTCGTACAACTTAGAATCTTCGGAGGTTTCCAAACAAACTTTTGAAAAAGCCCTATTTAAATCATGGTCTACATAGCGACGATTCAAGCGCACCGCTTCTGGATTGGCGAGCACCAAGTCCACCTTTGCACTTGGGCAAAGGTTGTTGTAGCATTCTGGATTATTTTGCCATTTGGATACCAGACGAACTCCCGTTAGTTCGTTACCGTGGGTGCCTCCAGAAACAACAATGGTATTTATTTTAGACATATCCATATAATAGCAATATTTTGCCATGGAAAAGGGCTTTTTTAAAATTCAGCCTTTCTTTTTTCAAATAAAAGCTATCTTATGTCTAGTTTAAAAAACAAGGGCTTCTCTCAAAATTTCATTTTTAGAGGGCCCCATTGGAATAACTCCTAGGAATGTAAAAAGGTTTCTTATGAAGAAAGTTTTTCTGTTTGCATTGGTGAATACGGCTCTTTTGTTTAATGCCTGCAGCGACAGCAGTAGTAGCGCAAGCGAAGATGAACCTCTTTCTAGCGAATCTGTATTTTTATCTTCGGCACAAAATCAGGAGCAATCTTCTTCAGGAGTAAGTCCTCTGTCATCTTCAGAAAGCGTCTCAACTTCATCCAATAGCAACAAAGATGATTCATCTTCGTCCGACTCTGCAAGTGTAACACAATCTTCCGACTCCTCCACGCCAGAATCATCTTCTAGCACAAATGAAATTCGCCCCCCAGAAGGCTCTTTTACCGACAATCGCGATGGAAAAACATACAAATTAACAAAAATTGGCACCCAGACCTGGATGGCCGAAAATCTGCACTTTGCCGACAGCTTAATTTACAGTGCCTATGATGCCCAAAATATTTGCCCCCAGGGGTTCCACCTTCCCAGTGTAGAAGAATTCCAAACATTGATAGATTTCGTAGGGGGAGAAACAATTGCTGCAAAAATGCTGAAAAGTTCAACAGCCTGGCCCATAGGGGAGCATGGAGACTGGAACGGCGTGGACCAGTTTGGATTTAACGCCATACCCGTAGACAGCGGCAAAGGAACCGGCACCGACGAAAACTACTGGACCACCACAAGAGAACTCTACAATTCCAGCACCTTCATGATGATGAAAATAAACCCTTACCCAACATCCATTTACCCTTGTTCCATGAGAAATGTTGGAGATTTACGTTCTCGAGATATTACCTGTTTTATTAACGGAGAGCCCGACACCAGTCTTTCTGTCCGTTGCCTCAGCAACATAATTGAATGCGGTTCCACCACTTTTAACACAAACACCCATTTTTGTGAAAACAACAGTGCTTATCCACTTTGCAGAGGCCGTGACTACGATGCCACGAAATTTATATGTAAAGACAACCAGCTTTACGATATGGCCACCGATAGCCTGTACAAGTTCTCATGGGTTTGGCTGAATCCAGAAAAAGAATACGGCCTAATGCAAGATCCTCGGGATGGCCAGTATTACAAGACCATTACCATTGACACCGTTACCTGGATGGCCGAAAACCTAAACTACGCTCTGGAAGGTTCCCTATGCTATAACAACGATTCCATGTATTGTGACCTCTACGGCCGACTTTACAGCGAGGAGCAAGCCACCCTTGGTGATTCCATAAGGTTGGATGCTCTTATACAAGGAGTTTGTCCCGATGGCTGGAGGCTTCCCACACGCAAAGAATATGACAACGTAATAGATAGAGATCCATATAAAAATGTTTTCTCAACATACATTGATTTTGAAAAGCAGGAACAATTCAAGACTCATCAAAATTACACAGGGCTCAGTCTTGTTTTGGGAGGCTATTTTGATTCAAGAGAAACCGAACGAAGATTTCAATGGGGAAGCCTAAATTCCGATGGGGGGTTCTTTGGATCTGACTTCACCGAAAACATTCGCTACTACTACTATCCCTTTAGTGGCTATGTTTCCGATGGGTATTTTGAAAGTGTTCGTTGTGTAAAAAACAGCAAATAAGTTAGAGGATACGCCATGAATATTGACTTTAACCGCCGGCTCTCCATAGCCCCCATGCTGGACTGTACCGATCGCCATGAACGGTATTTTTTGCGGTTGATTTCAAAGCATGTATTGCTATACAGCGAAAT
>JABUUT010000073.1:2997-8007 GCA_021443045.1 Fibrobacteraceae bacterium | reverse complement strand
ACATTCACTGGATCCTTCAGGGCTATGCCCTTCAGGATGACAGACTTGTGCGGACATTCGCTGGATCCTTCAGGGCTATGCCCTTCAGGATGACTCAGCGAGGCTCACAAATTTGATTCTTAATTAAGCCTTCTATCGTTATTCGTCTAAACCAGCCACCAACCACCGTTTACCAAACACCACTATTCTCTTCAGGATGACACCGCTGATGGCTAATAGGTGATAACCTAGTTTTAGGTGTTGTTAAAAAATTATATTTCACCTATGCGCTACGGAACCGTTGTACCAGGTATTTTTTTAGAACGTCCTAATCGTTTTATTGCCCATGTAAAAATCCATGGAGTAGACACCGTAGTCCATGTTAAAAATACGGGCCGCTGCAAGGAACTTTTAGTACCAGGTTGCAGGGTTTATCTTGAAAAATCCCAGAACCCCCTTCGCAAAACCCCTTATGATTTAATTGCTGTTGAAAAGATGGTCGTGCGACACAAAAAGTCTGTGCCAATCCTTATCAATATGGATAGCCAGGCACCCAACAAGGTGGCTGGGGAGTGGATTGCCGCCAACAGAGCCCGTTTCCCTTCGCTAGTTCGCATTAAACCTGAATTTACCTACGGAAATTCCCGGTTCGATTTTTATGTGGAATATAAGGGCCTGGGCAAAACAAAAGCTGCCCGTGAAACACTTCATAAAATGTTCATTGAGGTTAAAGGCTGTACGCTGGAATTTGACGGCCACGCAAAATTCCCAGATGCCCCTACGGAACGAGGCGTAAAACACCTGACAGAATTGGCCGAGATTTTGCATGAAAAACGATCCGCTGATGATGGTACGCCTTACGAATGTGGCGTACTTTTTTTGATTCAAATGAAAGGTTGCACAAAATTTTCGCCTAATGTGGAAACGCACCTGGAGTTTGGAACTGCGTTGCGTGCGGCTCGAGATGCGGGCGTGGAAATTTTTGTGTACGACTGCAAGGTGACCCCAGAAACTTTAATCGCCGATGTACCCATTCCTTTGGAAATAACTTAGAGGATCTCTGGATAATTTTTACTAACTGCGAACCACCTAACTCTGTGCCAGCGTAAATCCTGTGCGGAAATTTTCAATGAGGCAACAGCTGATGCTCACGTCGGTTTCGTAGGGCGGAATATCTTCGCGATCCACCCATTTGGCTTCTGACAGTTCCGTCTCTTGTTTGTAGATGGTGTCGTCGCCGTCCAATTCTGCTGTAAAACCTGCAATGAGTGAATCGCTAAAGGGCCAGGGCTGGCTTCCAAAATAGCGTACATTCTTGATGTTCACTCCTGTTTCCTCTAGAACTTCGCGATGGGCGGCCTGCTCCAAAGATTCTCCAATCTCGACGAAACCAGAAATCAGGAACAACCGCGGATTGGGGTTATTCCAGTTTCGGGCCATTAAAAGTTTGTTGCCGTTACGGACGGCTATGATGACCACGGGAGAGATCCGTGGGTAAACCACATTGTTGCAACTGGGGCAAACCAGGGAGCGCTCCGTGTTTCCCAACTTTGTTTTGCAACCGCACTTACCACAGAATCGGTTGAGGGTTTCCCAGTGGGCGAGGTGAGCCGCAGTGGCTCCTCCCAAACGTTGCGTAATATGGGAGAGATGCCGAAAAGTGCGGTTTACAACCCATTGGTATTCATCGGTGGGCGTGTCTTCCATCTTGGCGGATGCATCGGTCCAATGTTCCAAAAAATAGGCTTTGTCATCAATGCTAAAAAGGTAGTGGCCTTTAAAATTATTAATGACATTTTTTGTCACTACATCAGGGGCGGATCCGCCATTATTTTTATCTTTGTAAAAATCCCCTACGGTAGGTACTACAAAATTGTCCCCATCTTTTTTTAGTAGGGCTTTACTCCCATTATAACAAACCAGGTAGTCGCTTGCTTGGGGCTTGCGAATGTCAAACTGATTGTCAAACTTGTGGGGCTCAATTTCGTGTATCATGGCTAGCCTTAGAAACCGGAACCCTATTCCAGGTAGGTGTAGCCGTACAATCCGCTGCGGTAGATGTTCAAAAATTCCTTGCCTTCCTGCAAGGTGATTTTGCCTTCCTTCACAGAACGGGTTACCCAGTTTTCCATAGTGCGCACCAACTGCTTGTCGCTAAAGTTCACATAGTCTAGAACATCTTCCACAGTTTCGCCATCGATAATTTTATCAATTTCGTACTTGTTGCCGTCACAGACAATGTGTACCGCATTGGTGTCTCCAAAGAGGTTGTGGAGGTCTCCCAAAATTTCTTGGTAGGCACCCACCAGATAAACTGCCATGTAGTAGGGTTCGTCTTTTCTTAGGGGGTGCAAAGGCAAGGTCCGTGTCACTTCGCCACTGCAGGCGAACATGGCAATTTTTCCATCGGAGTCGCAGGTCACGTCTTGAATAGTGGTTTCAATGGTGGGCTCTTCATCCAAACGTTGGATAGGCATCATGGGGAAAATTTGATCGATACCCCAGCTGTCGGGCAAACTTTGGAACAAACTAAAATTACCAAAATACTTTTCGGCCAAAAGTTTGGGGAGCTCGCTAAGTTCGTAGGGAGCGTGGCGCAAACCTTGAGCAATATGGTTCACTTCACGAGCAATGCTCCAGAAGAGCCGCTCGCTCATGGCCCGGGTCATAAGGTCAATGGAGCCTGTCTTAAAGCCGTTCAGCACGTCGTCGTTAATTTGCATGGCATCGTGCCAACTTTCCAACAGGTTGCGGGGTGTAAGGCCTTTGTAAATAGCATGCAAATCTTTTAGAGATTCGTGTGCATCACCTGCTATTTCGTCTTCGTTTTCGTCAAAGAAGGGTTGGCCTGCATGTTCGAGAATGTTGAACACTAAAATGGAATGGTGGGCTGCCAAGGCTCGGCCCGATTCCGCAATCACGTTGGGGTGGGGAACATCACCTTTTTCACAAGCCTCGTAGATGGCGTAGATAACGTCGTTGGCATATTCTTGAATGGAATAGTTTACGGAACTACCGTTGGAGCTGCGGGTGCCGTCGTAGTCTACTCCCAGGCCTCCGCCTACGTCTACAAATTCCAGGTTCATTCCCATTTTGCGGAGCTGCACATAGAACTGCGACACTTCACGAAGCCCGCTCTTGATGTGGCGAATGTTGGTGATCTGGCTACCCAGGTGGAAATGTATGAGCTTCATGCAGTCACACATTTTTTCTTCCTTAATGTAGTCCAGGGCTTCCAAAAGTTCGGAACTGTTGAGGCCGAACTTGCTATGGTACCCGCCTGACTCTTCCCACTTGCCACTGCCGTTGCTTGCAAGTTTAATGCGAATGCCTATGTTGGGCTTAACACCGATGCGCCGAGAAATGTTCACTACCAGGTGCAGTTCGTTCATTTTTTCTACAACAATAAAAATCTTCTTGCCCATCTTTTGTGCCAGAAGGGCTAGCTCAATAAAGTCTTCGTCTTTGTAGCCGTTGCAGATAATGAGCGACTCAGGGTTGTCCATGTTGGCCAGAACTGCATGGAGTTCTGGCTTGGAACCGGCTTCAAGGCCTATGTTGAATTTTTTTCCATGGCAAACAATTTCTTCCAGCACTGCCTTTTGCTGGTTTACCTTGATGGGGAATATGTTGTAGTAGTTTCCGTTAAAGCCATATTCCTTTTTGGCGTTGGCAAAGCATTCGTTAATCTTTTCTAGACGGTGGTCCAGAATGTCGGGAAAACGAAGCAGGAGGGGCGTAGAAACGTCGCGTAGCGAAAGTTCCTGAACCAGCTCGTAAAGATCGATGATAGGCCCGTTTTCTTTAACTGGGCTAACGGTGGCATGGCCTTTTTCGTTGATGTCGAAATAGTTTACACCCCAACCCTTGATGTTGTATAGGTCCTTGGAATCGTCGATGCGCCATTTTTTCATTTTATTGTTCACCATCCTTGTTTAGTGATAAAATGATAGAAATTTTTATATAATTGTGCTATACAAAAAGGATTGTTTTATGGCTGCATTTAATTCTATTTTGGACCTAATCGGAAATACACCTCTCGTGCGTATCAACAAGTTGAACCAAAGCAAGGCTGAGGTATGGGTAAAAGTTGAAAGTTTTAACCCTCTGGGCAGCGCCAAAGATAGAGTTGCCCTTCGCATGATAGAAAAGGCTGAGGAAGAAGGAAAACTTAAGCCCGGAGCCCTGATTATTGAACCCACCAGCGGAAACACAGGCGTTGGCCTGGCCTATGTTGGGGCGGTAAAAGGCTACAAAGTGGCTTTAACCATGCCCGATTCCATGAGCCTTGAACGCCGCATGCTTCTTAAGTCTCTGGGAGCCCAGGTTGTGCTTACAGAAGGGGATAAGGGCATGGCGGGGTGCATTGAAAAGGCCGAAGAAATGGCCCGTGAAAACCCAGGTTCCTTTATTCCTGGTCAGTTTGAAAACCCCTCCAACCCCGAAGCCCACTACCTAACCACCGGCCCTGAAATATGGAAGGATACCGATGGAAAAATAGACATTTTTGTTGCCACCGCTGGAACTGGAGGCACTGTTAGCGGCACCGCAAGGTTCCTTAAAGAAAAGAACCCCGCCATTAAGGTGGTGGCCATTGAACCGGAAGCCTCTCCCATGATTACCAAGGGCGTGGCGGGCCCCCACAAAATTCAGGGTATCGGAGCCAACTTTATTCCAAAAAACTACGACGCCTCCCTGGTTGATGAAGTGTACCTTACCACGCCGGAAGCCGCTGGAAAGGCTGCCCGTGACGCTGCCCAGCAAGAAGGCCTTTTTGTGGGAATATCCAGTGGTGCTGCTTTGGAAGCGGCCCTCACCATTGCAAAACGCCCCGAAAATGCCGGCAAAAAAATAGTGGCCCTTCTTCCAGATACGGGAGAACGCTATTTGTCTACCTGGCTATGGAGTGAATGAGTAAAAAACTAGCCCTCTTTTTTACTAAATTTTAGGCGATTTAAAAAAAGAGTATATCATGAATATTCCTGAATCTTCAAATTTTGTACAAGACATTATCGTAAACGACCTGGAATC
>JABUUT010000073.1:0-2524 GCA_021443045.1 Fibrobacteraceae bacterium | reverse complement strand
TAGCCCCAACATGAACATGCGGGACCCGGTTATCTACCGCATTAAGCACTGCACCCACCACCGCACAGGCGACAAGTGGTGCATTTATCCCATGTACGACTTTGCACACCCTCTGTCGGACTGGCTGGAAGGCATCACCCACAGTATATGCACTTTGGAATTTGAAGCCCACCGCCCACTGTACGACTGGTTCCTCATTGAACTGGGCCTTGAAAATCGCCCCCAGCAAATTGAATTTGCCCGCCTCAACTTGACCTACACCATGATGAGCAAGAGGAAACTTTTGGAACTGGTACAGACCAAGGCCGTGATGGGTTGGAACGACCCCCGTATGCCCACCGTTTGCGGCTACCGCCGCCGTGGTTTTACCCCCAGTTCCATTCGCGAATTCTGTGACCGCATCGGCGTTTCCAAGGCCGATTCCATGGTGGATGTGAACCTGCTCTACTTCTGCATTCGCGAAGAATTGAACCAGACTGCCGCCCGCGTCATGGCCGTGATCGACCCTGTAAAGCTGGTGATTGACAACTGGGAAGAGGGCAAGGTGGAAATGATTGAGGTGGAAAACAACCCCAACGATCCTGCTTGTGGCACCCGCATGGTTCCCTTTACCAAGGAACTGTTCATCGAAGCCGACGACTTTATGGAAGAACCTCCCAAGAAGTATTTCCGCCTAAAGCCCGAAGGGGAAGTCCGCTTGAAGGGAGCCTACTTTGTGACTTGCAAGAGCGTGGAAAAAGACGAAAACGGCAAGGTGACTGTAATCCATGTGGAATACGACCCGGCAAGCAAGGGTGGGGAATCTCCCGATGGCCGTAAGGTCAAAGGCACCATCCACTGGGTGAGCGCCGCCCACGCCATCGATGCCGAAGTCCGCCTTATCGATAATTTGTTCACACTGGAAGACCCTGCAAATGTTCCCGAAGGCGAAGACTGGCACAACTATCTGAATCCTGAATCCATGGTGGTAAAACAGGCCAAGGTGGAACCTAGCCTAGCAAATGCCAAAATGGAAGAACGGTTCCAGTTTATGCGTCAGGGGTATTTCTGCCTCGACAGTGAGGATTCTAGGCCTGGGCACCTGGTGTTCAACCGCACCGTGGGCCTCAAGGATTCCTTCAACGCAAAATAAGTGGCCGGCTGTCATTCTGAGGGCAAAGCCCGAAGAATCCAGGGATTATTTTGGGGCACCAGTAAAACCCTGTGTCAAAAGATACTCATACAACCCATCCCACCCATGGTTGTGGAGCTGGTCATGGCGCTTCGCGCAGACTTTGGGCCTCAGCAGCAAAAACAAGCAAGCTTGTTTTTGCTGCATTCGGCCTGCGTGTCATTCTGGAGCCTAAGGCGATAGAATCCAGCCCCTATCGTGCCAAGGGCTCTCCAGGGTGACAGCAGATAGCGTGGCCGTTTTGGACGAACCGATGTTGCAGTACTTGCCGAGTGTGTCATTCTGACGCTGAGCAACGCGAAGAGGAAGAATCCAGGGATTATTTTATTCAATGGCTCCTATTGCCGTTGGCTCCTCTAGGATGACAAGGCCTAGGAGTTTCTCTTTTAATTTAGGATGAGACGTTTGAAGATGATTCGCTAAATTCAGGATGCACAAAGCCCGCCTGGGGGGGGCGGGCAAATAAAAAAAGAAGCCTTGGGTGCCTTACGGCACTATAGGCTTCTTTTTTAGGTGGGGCCGCCGCTTCGCCGCGGCCCTCAGCCGTGGGGTGCTTCGCTCCCTCGGCTAATTGGAATCCTGAAGGCAACGCAGCGAGAACCCGCTGCCCTTGAAGTCGTAGTTCTGGTACACGTTAGCGTTGTCGGCGTCGAAGCGCTGGTAGTACGCGCGGTAGGAATTGAGCTCCGAGGCACTCCACAAGAAGGCGTGGTAGCCTAGATTGCCGAACTTGCCGCCGCTGCTGCGGCTCCCTGCGGGCAGCGCTGAGAACCCAAAGCGATCGCTCCCATTGCCAGAATATTCCCAGCCACTTGTGGACTTGAGATAAGTACCCGCGTAATCCTTAGCTAGGGCAAAGCTGTCGTAAAGCCTGTTGAAGTCTTTTTGGGTGGGCACGTGCCAGCCCACGGGGCACAATCCCCTGTGTTTAGTTTTCACCAAGGTTCCTGCCTCATTTTCGTTGTATTGGGATGTTAAATCCATGGCTGCTGCCCAAGTATAAAGGCGACCGTATATCTCGCAATTTTTCAGACTATTGTAATAGCACCAGTTTGCTCCCTTTAAATTTTGAGTATGGACTGAGTCCGCATAATTCAAATTTTCTGCCATCCAGGTCTGAGTACGGACTGTGTCCAAAGTATTAACCCTAGGCTGAAGGTAGATAGTCACAATTCTGTATGTCTGACCGTCACGCCCATCAATCAACAAATCGTATACACGATTGTTAAAACATTCTTGCTTGCTTGGGTCATAAGTTTTGCCTCCGCACTTATCCTTGACTGCGTTATTAAGACAGAACTGGTCTGTTGTGTAAGGCTCGCCACCACATTTTTTCGTAACTACGCCATCGAG
>JABUUT010000072.1:27825-29392 GCA_021443045.1 Fibrobacteraceae bacterium | reverse complement strand
GGGGAGCCTCCATTCACATTGTAACCGCTTGGCCGGTACGAACCGTAGTTGGAATAGGACATGCCTCATCTGCCCCTGAGGGCCGCCTATCAACTCAACTTTAGCGCAATGCTAGCCATAGTTTTGGCAAATCTTTTTGAGCTGTCGAAAGTATGGCCCTTTGCCACTTGGTTGGAAATTCTGCAAATATCTGCCTAAGTCGCTTCAAAGCGATTTCTTCTGCAACTACGATGCTTGATAGTTCGTTTACGGTCTGCCGGTCCTTCTGCTTTTTACGCTCGTCATTACGAAGGGGATAGACAAGGACCTTGTGTAAAACGAAGGCTTCCATCTCCGGAACCTTTAGAGAAACGTTCTTGTAGTCTACGTTCTGTGCATACTTCTGGGCTATCTCCATGTAACTCAGAATCTGCGCATTCAGATTCATGTGCTGAACGGGGACAACCTGCTGGTCTCCACGAATCCTTGGCGAAAGAAACTCGATTTCCAGGTCAATCCTCTCATATTTTACAAGTGGAGAGGTCGCGTCGAACAATGGCTCAAATCCAAGGGCACCCAAGGCTGCTGGGACATCGATAAACGGCAGTTTTTCCCTTGGCTTCTCGATCAGAAAGTCAAGGTCCATTGTTCTAAGTAAAGGAATTTGTTCGTTATTGCGGCACTCGCGATAGACCGGAAGACACCAGCTTCCAACCAAGACAAGTCTCCGCAATGCACCCACTTTTTCTAGAGCAAGAAGAATTTCATCAAATTTTTCAACTGCTGAATTTGCCAAGCCCCCTCCTCATTTTCTCCGTTTCCCGTTTGATTTCTTTGATTTGCCGCTTCAGCGCAAGTTTTTGCTCGCCTTCTTTAATGAACTGCGCATATTTCTCGGAATCATTCATGCTGCAAAGATAATCCGTATGTACTTTCGCTCCATCGCGATGAACGCGGTACAAGAATTCCTGTTTACCGATCTTCCTTCTGCGAATGGAGCCTTTGGGGAACAAAGATAATTCGGAATACTTCGCCTGAAGCATTCGCTCCAGACGTTCCAATTCTTCCTGGATTATATCAGCAACCAAGCTCATTACCCTACAAATATAATAAAATACTTCAAATGTAGGGTAATTTTTAAAATTTCTTTTAATTTCAAGGAAATTAAAATACACCCCTTCCCCGTAAAAAAGCACGGTTCCATATGATTTAAAAATGGATGTTAAATCGATCTACACAGGAATTAAAATTACGCACAAAATCGTCAGATAAAGCAAAATCCCCTATAATTTGAGGTGTAGCTGCAACAATTGAATCCTTTTCAAAAACAAGGCTAAAGCCCTCTGACGGACGACTCACAGAAATTGTCGATAAATCTATTCTATCTGATGTCTCCTTTTTTTCGATTTCTTTTCTCTTTAGATTCCTTTCAAAATTTAAATACAACAACGAATCCTTCAAATCGCCAGCCACAACATATTCATCAGCAAATCCCTCAATGCCGATCATTGCATTTTTTCCATCCACATCGTAATGATAGATTCCTACAACAGCCTTTTGTTTGTTTTCAAAAACACACATTGAAAAA
>JABUUT010000072.1:26547-27664 GCA_021443045.1 Fibrobacteraceae bacterium | reverse complement strand
CGTAATGATAGATTCCTACAACAGCCTTTTGTTTGTTTTCAAAAACACACATTGAAAAACCATCTATCAACAACTTATTTTTTTTATACAGTTTCGACCATTCGAGAAAAAAATCCTCTCGCACATTTGTGGGGCTTTTTGACTTTTGAGGTTGATTTTTTTTCTCAGAAGTAGAAAAATTTGATTCTGAAAAAGCACAATCACTAAGTAGAATAAAAATTATTAAGCAAAATAAAATTCTTTTCACCATTGAAATCTTTGTCCAAATGTCTTATAATCATTTTGTTGTCGGTATTGGAAGGTTTCCACAATACCTTTTGAATCATATTTATAGATAACCTTGTCAACGACATCCATCTGATAAGTATCTATACCCATTTTATTAAAAGCTGCTGCCGACCTTAAATCACCCGGAGACGGCGTTCTTAAAGGTTGCAATTCACCATGTGCATGAATAAGTCCTGTTACACCATCTGCATCACCAGTAAAATGGTTGACATCTTTGATGATATCATATTCTAGTTGCTCAGCTTGATTCGAACCACTTTTTAAACCAAATTCTACTTTATCATTTATGGGATTACCAGTAGCCTCACTAGACATACTTTCGCCATATTGCAATTGTTTTTGGTACAAATCATCTAAACCTTCCAATTTAAAGGGAGTCTCATTGTCAAGTTTACTCCTAATCGACTCAATTTCCATTCTATCCTTAGCCACCTCAGCACCAATATTAGCCGCATAGGAAATTCCTCCCATGGCAGCGCCCATAAGACCACCTTGAAGGATATCCCATCCGCTATCGCCGTTGACTGCGGAGCCAACCGCTCCACCGGCAAAACCTCCCGCCAAAGCCCCTCTCATTCCATTGAACAACTGGCCGCCACCATACCCGGCAGCTCCGGAGACTCCGCCAATCAGAGTTTGCTTCCCTAATTCCAACCAATTAAAATCAGCGTCATTTCCGGCGATTTTTTGTCCGGCATAATTGCTTATGTAATTTCCAGCGCCACCCACAGCACCTCCGGCAACGGCTCCAGCCAAGCCTCCACCCACAGCGCCGCCAGTTGCAGCGGCTGCGGCACCCACGGCGGCTCCGCCCACAAATCCCGTGGTC
>JABUUT010000072.1:16747-21693 GCA_021443045.1 Fibrobacteraceae bacterium | reverse complement strand
TAGGCGAACGTCGCCCCCACATCCTTGTCCCGGATATTCTCCATGTTGGACAAAATACTATTGATTAACCCATCATCAACATTTAGGCCATAATCCTCCAAGTCCTGAGCAGAAGGTTTGCCATAAACGGTCCTATTGTAGGGCTTATAATCTTTCTTTTCCAAGGTCGCATCTGGATTGCTAAACAAACTCTCGTTTGTAACCTCAACAGAAGCCACTTCACGTCCCTGGTCATCGTAAATCTTGGCGGAGAAGGTCTTGTTATGCTTCTGGGCAGAATTTCTGACATAGCGAACCCTATCATGAGAATCATAGACCGTCTCCACTTCACCACGATCCGGAGACTTTGTTTTTACAACCCGTCCCTTATCGTCATACTCGTACGTTGTTGCAAGGTACTTGTTGCCATCGGGAATGACGGATTCCAACTGGTCAAGAGAATTATAGAAATACTTAACGGTGTGAACGCTACCACCCAGGGTTCTTCTGGTCGCCCTAAGCAAGCCTTTGTTGTCGGATATGGATTGTTGGAATCGCCCTTCTGCATCTCTAGATATTGTCAATGAAAAATCGGCATTGGCCGTTTTTCCATGATCACTTTCATATAGATTTTTAATTGAAGAAAGATTTAGAACATTTTCAGAAATAAAGGCATCTTCCGAGAATACCGGAATAGTCCATGATTCCGCCTGTTCTGGGAAATCATTTCTTGAAGCGTCAGCAATTCCAAAAGAAGTTCCATTGGAACCAAATTCATTGCCATAACGCTTATCATATTCCACGTATGCAACTCCTTGCGCATCAGGCCTATCAAAGGATTCGGAACCATCATAGTAATTATTCGCGGCAACAATACACCCTTTACAAGCCATGTCCAGATATTCAAAATCCTTCGCATCCCTTACAAAGTCGCTTGTGGAATAGTTCTTCTGACCATAGTCGTCTGTATAATACGCAGAAACAATGTATTTTCCTTCTTTCAAAAGATCTTGTTTCTGTACAGTTTCACCAAAGGATCCCTTAATTACAGCAGAAGAATTCTTTCTAGCAGTAGAAGATTCTGGATCGCGGAAGTTCGTCACACTGACCATTGCAGGGGTTACAGGATCAAGCTTTCTGCCAGAGCAAGGTCCAAAATCAACATGCAAGTCAATATTTTGTTCAATTTCCGTATCAAAGGCAAGAACCTCCTTCGTATCGTAGCCTGCCGCCACGATCATTTTCGAAAGATTTACATCTGCACCATCCTTGCGCGCACCATTTTCAAAAACAACTGTTCCATTGATGCTGACAGACTTGATTTCATTGCCAACGGCAGCACGAATCATCGCATGAACATTTTGGTCCTTGTAAACGGGGTAAGGACTTCTGCCCTCTAAATTTTCAACAACGATTTTTCCATTATTCGCAGATGATGTTGTAAAAGTAAAATCTGCTGTGGGAGGAACAAAGCGGTATGCAGGACGCTGTGCTAAGGTGTAGGTGATGGAGTTGAATTTCAATACAGAATTATAATCAGCAGCATGATTCATCTGAAATTTGAATGCAGGAGCTTCATGAAACTGAATATTCTCGTCGAGAAAGTCATTGACCTTAAACAAATCATACCATGTATAGTCAAAGTGGGACTTCATATCCATGGTAAAATTGATGTTAGACCCCGTCCTTGATGCAGAACTCGTTTGTACTGCATAGTTTACCAAATCAGAATTTCTGTAGTAATAATTGTAGCTAAATGACGAAACGGAGCTATTTATTCCAGTGACAAGTTCTTTAAACACATAAGGGAAGTAACTCTTCATAGACTCAGCCTTTTCCATAAAAGGCCAAAAAACAAGTGTTCCAACTTGGGTAAAATCCGTCGAATTCACATCAAAATCAACATTGATTTTCGAAAAACCTCCAACTACAGGATGTTCTCTAGAAAAATCATAGGCAATAAGGGCACCTGCATAGTTTTCTAAGCCCATGGCAAAACTAAGCTGACCATTATCAATGTTCACTCCATCAATGTAGGATTTATCTCCATTAAAGCCTTTTGCAATCCAGCCGGGCCTCAATTTACCATCGGCAAAAAGAGCCACTGTTCTCGGCATCGGATTTACAAGGATTTGCCAAGTAAAACCGTTATATACTGCCGGAAGAAATGCTGGAGTGTCGGCTCGAAAATAGGAATCCATACTCCACAACTGAACCTGAATTTCTCCATCCGTGTAAAACCATACCTGAATAGATGCATTATGTCCATACATGCTGAAAGGGCCTAGTTCAACAACGGTATAGCCAACCTGCTTATTTTTATTCACCCTATCGATACTGTTTGCATCAACAAAACTTTTCCATTTCACAAAAGAACTCTTTAATGAAATAGATTCCTTGATTGGCTGAACAAATGGATGTTGAAGCAAAGACAAGTCTTCAGAATAATCGCCAAAAGCGATAGAACCATTTGGATAAACAGACAAAGTATTGTAAGACTTGCCCATATAGCTAATATGATAGCCATCATCAAGGGAAATCTTAGTTACACCATTCTCCTTGATAGCAACAGTATTAAACTTTTCCGTCATCCAAGTCCATCCAGGGAGCAGAAACTGCGTTCCATTCTGAATAGATTGATCAACGTTTTCGCCATATATTACATCGTTATAAGCGGAATGACATAATGATGAAAACATTATACAAATTAAAGATAAAAACTTCTTCATATACCCTCCTACTTTACAACAACATCCGGTTGAATCGTGATTTCTCTAGCCCAAACTTTGCCAGATAGCACACACCGACTGGCAACATCAACCTTTGCGTTAGGGGCTGCTAGTACGACTTCTAAGGAAGACGTCACACCCATGTAGACATTGAATGCATTCGTATAAACGAATAGATTTCCCATAGTTCCTATCGATTCAACCTTCGCCCGGTCGCCAAATTGAAGTTCTTTCTGGACCCAAACCTGAATAGGAGTGCTTTCATTATTGAAAGTTATTTTTGCATCAGGTTCCACAATAAAGGATTCAAAATTATAAACTCCTCCTTCAAAAGTCACCTTTGCACCAGCAAAGATATGCAGTCGTTTATAACTACCAGGGCGAACGACAGCGGTTTGATTATTTGCAACAATCAAATCAGAGGTCCCAACATTTATAGATACCGATTCTATGCTCGGCATCACAACAGAGGATGCCATTGTGATTCCTGTAGAAGCCCCATCCTGCTGATTAACTGTTCCTTCGATATGCAAATTCTCAGCATACGAGAAGTTTCTCAATTCCGCATTATTCTTCACATTCAAGGTTCCATAAATCTTTGCATTGACACCAACACTCACATTAGAGCATACATAAGATTCGCCTTGCAATTGAACTCGATCTGCAATAATTAAGGATTGCTTCGCATATATGTCATAGGAGTATAAAGGAGCAAATTCCTCAGGAATGTTATCCGAAATCTGACCATTCGAACTAGATGACGAAGGATTATTCGGGTCAACAGGCTCTACTGGGTCATCGGGATAGGATGGTTCTGAACTTGATGATTCTGTATACACAGGAGAATCAAAAGGATCATTTTGATTCTTTTTGCAAGAACCGTCAACAAGTTTAACTGTTTTCTTTGCACCCTTCGGACCAGTTAGAGTGATAATCTTTGCATTTGCATCAGAGCAGTCGCTTACATCAAATTCAATATCCAAGCAGCTGTTCCCATGATAGGCAACACCTTTATAAATCATGTTCCAGAATGCACTGAAGTTGAAACAGATCTTTCTAGTTCCTTTTTCACCGTAACTAACCCATGTTGTATTGTCGCCATCACTCGAATCAGAATCCGAACCGTTGCCGCTTCCTGAATCCGAACCGCTGCCGCTTCCTGAATCCGAACCGCTGCCGCTTCCAGAACCTGAGCCATTGCCACTCCCTGAACCACTGCCGCTTCCTGAGCCTGTAGAAATTTTTTCAACAACATTATCTAGACCAGTCATTGAGAAATTTTCATCAGGAATTATCTCACGTTCAACACAAATAGTGTAGGTCAGGTAATCTCCATTAAATCCATAAACTTTTACAGATATTATGTTAGATCCAGTGGACAAAGCAACATTAACGGACGGCAAAGAAGCATGGCGACTCTTGGGATTCTCCCAAGAATACACAACAGATTCATTGTTTTCAACAATTACAGATCTTACATCATCAACCGTCTTTAGTTCAGGCTTAATGCTCATAGTAGAATAATCACTAGGAACCCAAGCATAATATTTCAGAATATACTGGCGGAAATCTGAACCAAGAGTTGTTCCACTGGGGTTGCCCAGGGAATTCAATGTTAAATCCTTATCGTTTGCTGAAGAATATTTCCTCGGCACAATACGATTTCTACGGGAAGCATTCATTGAAGTAGAACTTTCTCTGAACACCACATACGGGTTTCC
This sequence comes from Fibrobacteraceae bacterium, assembly GCA_021443045.1. Classification (GTDB taxonomy): domain Bacteria; phylum Fibrobacterota; class Fibrobacteria; order Fibrobacterales; family Fibrobacteraceae; genus Fibrobacter. Next base: position 17,264 of record JABUUT010000072.1, on the reverse strand, counting down.
ATCTGACCCCACAGACAGTTCAGCAGATTCTGGTGAATTTACCACATCATCAAAGGCTGGCTTGCCAACAGAAACCCACCTAGAGCCCGAATATTTCACAACGGTTATTTTGTTGCTGTTCTGCTCATTTGCAAACATTACGTAGGGAACATCCGTACCAGAAACATTCGACACTGCAAAATCGAATGGGTCGGAATCATCCAAAAATGCAATGACTCGTTTTTCTTCAACAAGAGCGCTTTTTTCCTCATCTGATATCGGATTTTGAATCGATGTTTTAATGAAATCATCTTCCAATGGTTCAAATCGATAAGCATCCTTCTTTAAGGACACACTTTGTCCATCCTCATCAATGTTTATGGTTTCTTTTTTTTGTGAAGCCTTAAAAACACTCAAGGCATATTTTTTCTTTGAATTGTCATTTCTAGAAGCAAGCTGATGCAAAACAGCAAGGTACAAATTCTTTGCGCCCTTGGCAAACTTTACACGTACAGCAGATGTAATAGGCATGTAATCC
>JABUUT010000072.1:9850-16689 GCA_021443045.1 Fibrobacteraceae bacterium | reverse complement strand
TGCTATTTTCATCCTGAATCTTCGATGGACTTGCCCAAACGCTCTTATCAATGGATTGGTCAATAGCCTTAGGCGGGTACAATTTTTTTATAACCACGAATCTCGGTGAAATTTTGTTATTTCCTGTTTTCTCCACGATTTCAGCATTTTCAATAATTTCAACAGTCTCTTGTTCATCATCAGCAACATATCCAGTAACCTGACCAATGTATGCTACATAAAGATTTCCGTCATTACCCACAATAATGTCAGCATCTTTAACACCATAATCACTAACAACATCCGGAATAATAACTGGCTTTTCATCCTTTATGGACAAGGTATTACCGACCATTTTCCATATTTTTGAATTCGCATCAAAAGTTTTCACAACCAGATTAGAAACGGCTTTTCCAGTGCGCTCAATTTTCTTTCCATTTTGATATTTGGCATCATCAACCAAACTATAACTACCCTCATTTTTTGTTTTCTGATACAAAACATAGGGTTTAGAATTTTTGTCAACTGCCAGTCGATAAAAATCAGACATTTCACCAGCCACTCCAACCTGGCCATTAGAAGTCAAGGCAGCTACAGATCCACTAATGGAAGCGATTCCGTCATAAATAGCAGCAGTTGTATTATTGAACTTTCTATCCTCTTCCCTGTATGTTCCATCCGTTGTTGAACGCATGTATTTACTATCCCTATCAACGACGGGCATAGTCAATACATAAGACTGAATGCCGTTGGAAATAGAATTAAGAACTCGAGAATCTACATCAACATTGCTGGGATAATCCTTCCAATTACTGCCATCAAATTTGGAATAGACAACACTGTTTTTTGACAGATAGTAAAGAACATCAGGCTTGTCGCTAGATGCAAACACAGGGGATTCGCCAATTTCACGGGGAGAACCGTAATCGACCCACCCTGTGGTGGATTTAGAAATATCAATGGTATAATATACATCGTCAAACGGCAATACATCTATCAAAAGTTCCCAGGGACCAGGCCCATCAAGTGATTCCCTAGCACCTTCAAAGGCAGAGCAACAGGCAGTTTTCCAGTTAAGTTCTTTGTTTCCCTTTTGACGGAATACATACTTCACCTGGTCGCCATTTTGAGACGGAACCCACTTCATGCTTATTTCATCAGCAGAATTAGGAAGAACAACAACGGAAGATGCTCCATTCTTGATTCCTGGAACAGTGTTCCCATTAATTTCTAAGCTCTTAAGACTGCCGATACCATCGGTATTTACTCGACATTCACTTATTCTGTATTCTGTTTCAGAAAGCTTTACAACATTTCCTGAGACATCTTCTCCGAAAGACTGGACAACTCGCCCCGAATTATCCAACTTGCTATAAGAACCAATTCCTCGGTCATTGACAGTAACTACAGGTTTCTCCCATACCTTATCCCAATAAGTTACTGTAGCAGAGGCTTCAGAAGGTATAAAGAGAACATTCTGAGCACGCAACTGATTGCCTTCGACAGCCAATTCCATCTCGTAACGTCGAGCGTCAAGGTCTGTTTCCCATTCTATTTGTTGCCATTTGCCATTTCCCTCAAGGTTCCATTCCATCTTCCGATTTCCATCAATTTTTAAGATAGCCTTGCCGGCTTCAGCAACACCCTGAACCCATGCAGAAAACACATACTTTTTCTTTTTTTCTGGAGTTAAAGCCCCTTTCAGCTGATGTTGTCCATTGACAAATACAGCAGTCTTTGCAAACCTACCGTAGTTAGCCTCCTTGTCTTGTTGCGTAGGATCACTTGTATCGTAGCAATTCATGTTGTTCTTACCAGTCATCTTACGGTTATACAAATCAACCGCATTACCACATTCCAAAGGAACGATATTATACTGATAATTTTTTATATTTTCACCATGTTCTTTTTTTTCATCACTAAATTTATTAGCGGCCCCAGATAGAACGAAAACCTCATCATAACCAGCATTAATCACACTACTGATCAAAGCACCATCTGCTACATCCTCGTAAATCGCGGCAGACTTTATGCCAAGTTCATCGATAGATTCTACAGCTTTGTTGTTTACATACTTTGAGTATGTAGTATTCTTTTTCCACCTGGAATCAGCCTGAATGTCACTACCATAGCTAAAGGATGGGAACGAATTACCTATATTTTTTGCATTCTTATAGGACCAAACATCGGAAACAACATCATAACCGGATTCATTCTTGAACCTTGAAGCCTTGGCTGAAATCACATTTATATTGCCAAAGTAACCGCAAGACCCCAAACATTCGATCACTCCAGCTTCTTCAAGCAAACGATTTGATGATTCCATGGTTGGGTACTTTTCAAATGCATAGTCAATACGTTTTTCCTTTACCTGGACATTCTTACTGCCGAGGAAGGTCTTCACAACAGAAATTTGACCATTTTTTGGAGAATACTCATAAGTTTCCCTAGATTTGCTCTTGTTTGCGATTGTTACCACCTCGGAAACCCTATCCAGATGAAGTCTTTTCGGCCAGTCTTTAGATTCGAATCGTTCATACGTTGTTGTCTTTTGGTTTGTGACATCACGATTGTTTTTGCCACTTTTGGTTTCTTCACTACAAATTTGCCCAGCACCAAGGCCCAATTTTCCCGGTGTATAAACATTTTTGCATAAAGTTTTAGTCTGTATACCGATATTATTGGGCAAAACAACTGTATATCCACCAATAATTGGAGTGTTGTTAAGGAAATCAAATGTTACTTTATTATCATCATTTCCAGCCCATTGATACGAGTAATCATATTCAACAACCTTATCCAAAACCGGATCGGATATGGTTTTCTTAGTAACCAAATAAACGCCATAAGGCCCATCAAACGTATCTGATTTTTTGAAATAAATCGTGGTTTGATTTCCATCCTTAATGGCAAAACTATTTCCACCCAAAGACTTAAAATTATCATCACTCCCAAAAGTCAAATTTTCTGGCAAATCACGTTCTAACCATTCCAATCCGTTCCATGTAAATGCCTTCTTTGATGTTTTTTCGACATACCAATCTGTACCAACCATAACATGAGTCTTATGTTGCGAGTCATGAAGATTTTGCGCTCCAGTATTCGTCCAGATACCATCATGGAAATCATAACGGTCAAGTAGAGCCCCTCTATAGGTTGAACTCCATACATCTATTTTCACATGTCTTTTTCTTAATCCCCAGCGTTTGGGAATCCAGTAAGGTATAGAAATTGTCGTCTTTTCAACTAAAGGTTCCCTAGCAATGAAAAAATCGTTTCCCGATATACCGTTCCATTCCGCCTCATAGAAAAAGTCAAAATCGTCTCCGCTAACCATATTACGGTTTTTATACTTGCTCTCCCATTTCTCGCCATCCCAATAGAATACACTCATGTCATCGTTGTCATTGTGGCGCACGACAAAATAATTGGAGCCAAAAGCTTCAACACTAGGTTCCTGCTGAACACCATGCAGATCCCATTCTTTCACAGAATACCATTTTGCCTTTTCATGATCCGCAGATGGTTCAAACCATTGATAAATTTCAGCATTATGACCTAAAGGACCTTTGTCTTCTGTTGCCGCATAAAGGAAGTCTCCATTCAAAACATATTTATTATCGTCATCAAGATCTCCCTCATCGTATGTTTTTACAAGCTTACTTTTGTCATGATTAAAGGTATATATACGAAGGCGACCATTGTTGTATCCATCTGTGTCTAAATAGAAGATACCGACATGATTAGCTGTCGCAAATACACGAATAGCCCTTCGATCCTGAGCTCCATCATCCCCTACAAAATAATTTTCATTTTCGCCATCCTCATTAATAAAATCATCTATCTTCGTATATGTCTGACCCCATATAGACCAAGGAATACTCAAGGTGATTCGACTATATTTACCATCGCTAGGACGATCTATGCGTGCTTTAAAAATAAAACCTGCCCCAAGAGCAATATTTGTTCGACTACCATTATCTTTAATAGTTTCTTGTTTCTCAAATTCACGGCCATTCCAAACAACAGGAGTATAATCAGCCTTTTCTCCATCGGGTTTTACATACACAAACCAACCCTTGTCACCTATCATAAAGGAAGCGTCTTTCTTATACTTAAAGACATCTTCGCTAAATGTTTTAGACCTAATCCAAGTTCCAAGCATTCGAACATAAATAGATACTTGATTATTATTGAAACCGACAATATAAGGAGTTCCGTCTTCCAGATAACCAATGGAAGAAACATCCTTCAATGGAATTTTCTGAGAATGAAGCCCCAAGGAATCTGCATTGGAGGGCTTTATGTAAGAATACCCAAATTCAATCCTTCCGCAATTAGACCCCTCAACAGAGGTCAACATACCTAACGGAATATTCTTTTCAGGATCAGCTTCTTTTTCGTCCGTATTGTAAAAATACTCTTCCTTGTCGCTAACATCGCCATTGCCATTGGTAAATATGACAGATTTCAAAATTCTCTTGAGATACCTGCTATCCTTCAAATCTCTCACAAAACCCTGCTCAGTTTTTATTTTCGGAGCCAAGGCCAAGGAACCATAGCAAAATTCCACCTTGCTTAAGATTGTTGTTCCATCTTTTGCATATAATTCTACTCCAGCTAAATAGTGACGCTCAATAGGGTCAATAAACGCATCTGCGTCATTTTCATCCCTTTCTTCATCACCAGTCTTATCTAAATACTCATTCAAAAATTCACCCTTTCCTTTGGGCTTCAAGATAAATTCAACTTTATTGCCATCCGACGACTTGACGGTTTTCAGATAACATTCCTTCGTATATTTTGCATAGGAAGCTCCATTCGCATCCGATTTCCAAGAACCTACAGCCAAAGCTTCCCCCTTTTGCATATACTCATAAGACAGGAAATTTCCCTTTAAATCCTTAATTTCACTTAGGTTCCAAACATTTGGGTAAGGGTAGGCGTCCCCACCAATAGAGGAACCAACACGACCGTATGTTTTAGGCCATGCTAGTGCGTACTGAGTGGCATTTCTCATGACATTCCCACTTTGCAGAGCAGCGTTGTCATCAAAGTCACCATACGAATATTTTCTGCCAGAGTCGTCTGTTAGAGTCCACCCAACAATGATAGTGTAGTTCTTACTGCCATAATTCACATTACTGCGCAAGGTAGGTTCAACTTTCCAATAAGGCAAGTTTTCAATCCACCAGCGACCTTGTTCCTCAAATATTTTATGTTTACCACCCTCAGCCGTCATTAAATAATACGAATCGTCTACAAGTGCCATGGTTCCACCATGTTCTGAAATAATCTTCGCAAACCCCATAGACCAACCAAGACCAAGCCATCCTGTGGGAGCAACATCATTACGGTTGTTAACAGCCTGCGTAATATTGCCTGAGTAACTCATAGAGAAGGATGCCTGGGCATCACCAGCCGAGATGCTGGCCAAGGTTTTACTTAACGCCACCGTGCCAGAAAGCAAATTTACACCAGCATCTGCACTCATATATTGATTAAATGCACTGCCTTGTTCCGCGCTTTGCGCAAACAACAACGAATGAAAACACGCTACAAAAAAAACAATTGCAAGCTTTCTAGACATGTGTTTATCCTTGATTTATTAATCCCATTATTTTTAATTTGCTAAAGCAACTAAAAATCAACCTTATGAGCACTTTAGACCTCACATAAAAAGTTCATTCCCAGATTCTAGGCAATACTCCAAAACATTCAAGACAACGTTGTCTTAAATTGGTTCCCCAAGTCGTAGCCGTGCATAAAAAAAAGCGCAGGCTGCGACTTATTTCGGTTCGAGGCTCGGGAAAGCCCACATACAAATAAGAACAAACAGCCCACGCTCCAATAGGAACGTGAGTCGTTCGCCTTATTCCTGTATGTTTAAATTTTCCCGATTTCAACCGAGGAACAAGAGCAAAACTCTAAAAATCCAAGTTGTACCGACAAGTGGTAAAAACAGTATCGATACTATGTGCGGACAAATTTATTAAAAACAAATCGCTTTTTAAAGATACTTTATATAAATTTGAGCCAAATATATGAAATTTTACAATTCCAGACAAGGCTACACCCTTCCACTGACGATAGTCCATCTCGTTGTCATCAGTACATTGGCCATTTCTTTGTATGAAATGGTGAAGGCGGAACGCATGGAGTCTTTTCGACGGTTTCAGAAGGAGCTCTCCATGGAAACTGCCCTGGATTCGCGCTACCACAACTGCCAGCAGTCATGCTTTTGGCACCCAATACCGACATTGCCTTGGTGGGTGAAGCCCAGATTCGTGCAGGGGTTGGGTTATAGTGGAGTTCCCCAGCCAAAATTCAACAAAAATTATACAACAAAGGAAAAGAATCTCAATCTGGTTCATAGAGAAGGTGATTTGATTTATGTAAATATTGAAGAAAATGGCTATTACACTCTTGAATTAGTAAATGCTGCCAGCATTCCCATCAAAACTCTGCATAATGGTATTTGGAATGTAGGAGAGCATTCTTTGCCTAGCGAAAAAGAATGGAAAACACTTTTTTCAAATGTGGGTGGCATTCAGAATGCCGCAGAAAATCTAAAGGCATCAAATGGATGGCGGGCCTTAAATCCAGGGGAAAAGTCCAATGGAACAAATGCATGTGGTTTCAATTTATTGCCGACATATTACAACACGTCTGGAAATACTTACGATGGGCTTGTTTCGCGATTATGGAGCGATACGCCAGGTGGATTATACTCGGACCACGGCGCATACTATTTCGAATTCACTTTGCAAAGCAATCAAGTTACCTCCAACGATACATATATGTCATTTATGTATTCTGTTCGTTGCGTAAGGGACGAGTAAAACAGTCTTTTAACAACC
>JABUUT010000072.1:7282-8585 GCA_021443045.1 Fibrobacteraceae bacterium | reverse complement strand
ATGTCGGCTAGACCCCCTGCAATACTTTCGCGCATACGGTCGGCGGCTTTTCCGCTAGGGGCTGCCAGCTTGATTTCCCAATCGTCAATATACTGGGGGTTGTTTTCGAGAAGGTTCCATAGAATGTAGAGAACCACTGTGGTTTTGCCGGTGCCAGGGCCGCCAGTGATAATCAAGTTTTCTTTTTGCCCGCGAAGAATGGCCTGAGCTTGTTCTTCATTTATTCTAAATTCACCTTCTGGGTTTTCTTCCGAAGCAAAGCGCGGATTTTTCTTGTGGAGCATGGCCACTTTGCGAGTGCATTTTTTAATATCGCCATCACCGTAATTTTTGCCGTGAATAAAATGGGTGGCGGCAGCCTCTTCAATGGCCACTTTCGCCTTGTAGTATTTGGTGGCAAAAATAAAGTTGTCCTTAATCACAAAAAGTTTTTCTGTACCGTTCCAATCAATGATGTTGGTGTATTTGTTTTTGATAATATCCGAAATACCATTTTTTACAACTTCTTCAAAATCATGTGCCAGTGGCATTTGTGGGTCGTCAAGGCTGATTATCAGGCCATTCCATTTGGTTTCCCACTTGCTAAAGAAGACTTTTGGGTCTAGGGAAAAACGGGTGTTGCCGTCTTCTTGGAGGCTCAAAATCATTAGCAGGTATTTTTGCACATTCGCAGAAATATCGGGCTGCAAATCCTCTATGAATTTCTGGAGATGCTTGTTGATGGCCGAAATGCCCCGGACATCCCGCAACAGGTCAAAAAATTGGGAGACGGTGCAATTTGTAATAAAATCCTTATTCATCATCTTCATCTCCTTCCTTTTCTTGAGCGCGCTTCTTTTTCATGAGGCTCTTTATTTTGTTGAAACCTTTTTGCAAATCGTCAAAGCTTTGCCAGGTGTGAACATAAATGCCATTCTCTTTTCCCTCTTGGGTTCCGCGGAGGAATACATAGTAAATGCCGCCGAAGTGTTGGTCAAAAATTTCAGCATCGGTTTTTTGTGGGTAGAACTGCTTGAGCCACTTGATGAGGCAATAGCTGTAAAGTACCCGCTGGATGGAATAGTCTTCATCCACTTTTGCCTGCACGGCTGCATCGCTGTAGATGTCGTTTTCCAAAATGTCTGATTTCCAGTCTAGAATGCTGTAGCAATCGTCCCGTACAAAGATAACGTCCATAAAGCCCTTGAACATACGGGCAATGTAATCGCTTGAAATTCCACATTCTTCCAAGGTGGCGTTCATGTTGAATTGGCATTCTTTTTTAATGTCGTGGGTGGGAATGGACACTAGCTCAAATTTTTTG
>JABUUT010000072.1:3680-7047 GCA_021443045.1 Fibrobacteraceae bacterium | reverse complement strand
AGTTTGTTCCCCTTGGGGTACTTGATTTGGCGGGCCTGAAGCGCGGATTCTTGGGCATCATTGCCATCGTCTTTGTTGGAGCGTTCCGCACCGGTTTCACTGATGGATTCGTCGGCCTTGCCATTCAATGTGGAATAGGAGAACTGAAGAATGCTAATATTAGCCATATTCTTTTGCAAGTTGTCTGCACAAACTTGCTGCTGTTCCCGGGAGCCATCATCCTCTGCCCCACGGGAAGAATCACTGAGGGGTTTTAAAATTTGTGTTTTTACAACACCCTGCAATTTAATGGGATGTTCCGCTCCCCATTCAGTAACGGGAAGGGGTTCTATGTAGGATTGATGGTTGTCCCACAAGTTGTTGAAGGCCCGTCCCAAAAATTCAAATTCCGGCTTGTAATTTCCTGCAGATTCGCGCCAATTGGAGTAACGAGGCATGATGAGCACAGAGGATGCACGGGTAAAATCCACATAGAACAAGCGTTTCCATTCTTCAATTTCTTCGGCTTTGCGGACAGCCTTGTCTTCGCTTTCAAAGCCCATTTTGGAGCATTCCCCTTCGTGATAGATAAAGGGGCCGCTCACGTTGTCGTTAAATTGTTTGAAGCCCGCCACCGAAATGACCACAGGGAATTCCAAACCCTTGGAAGCGTGAATGGTCATCACTTGAACGGCATCAAAATCCGTTCCCTTGGCCACCAAGTTGCCGTCTTCGTCATCGGTGTCGGCATCGTCGTTGCGAAGGTTTTCCAAATGTCGAATAATGTCGCTAATGCTTGCGTTGTTCTGGTAGAGGAATGCAATGCAGTAGTTCCCAATCTGGCGGAGCTTTGCCAAGTTTTGCAGCAAGGCAAGATCCATCAGGCATTTTTCCACCTGGGTGTGCTCATAGATTTTTTCTTGCAGTTCCGCAAAGCGTCTCTTTTGTGCAAGGTCTTTCCATTCTTGAATCCGCTGGCGAGCTAAGTTCATGGGGTCGTCAAAAATTTCATTTTCTGCATCAGAAAGTTTTACGCGGAAAAAATCCGTAATCAACACTTCGTTTAAAATTCTTCGATTGCGGGCGGTAAAATCATTGGCATCGATGGCCTTGAAGAGCGCGATCCACTCTGCACATTCCCTGCCATTAAACAGGTTGGTGTCTTTATAGCGGGCAAAGGGCACGCCCACGCTACGCATCACATCTTCGATGACTTCCATTTCGCTGCGGGTGCGGGCGAGAACAGCAAAATCCTTGAAGGTCACGTTGCGAAGTTCCTTGGGGTTGTCTTTGTCAAAAACTTGCAGCGCTGTTTTTTGTTTGCCGTCTACGTTTTTAAAAGTGCAAAATTCCACAATTTTTTCTACGGCCGCCTGTGCAAAGGCGGTGGCACCAATTTCTTCTTTGGGAATGATGAATGGTCGTTGAGGCTTTCCGTTGAAGGTAGGCTCGCATTTTACAGAATCCTTAGGGAAGTGGGATTTTGTAAAAGCGATGGCGGAATCAGGGGCAGAATCGGTTTTGCCATCGGAGCCGTTCTTTGCAAAAAAGTCCTTGCCATCTACCTCTTCAAAAAGGTGGTTGCACCCTTCGATAATACTTTTGGTGGAACGGAAGTTGTTCACTAAATCATTTTTTACACCAACCTTTTTAATGTGCTCAATGGCCTTTTGGTAAACGTTGACATCGGCACCCTGGAAACTGTAAATGGATTGCTTGGGGTCGCCCACCACAAAAATGGGGCTGAAAAGTTGTTTAAAAATGTCCCACTGCAACTGGTTGGTATCTTGGAATTCGTCGATAATGGCAAACTGGTACTGTTTGCGGAGCTTTTGGCACAGCAGGGATTCGTTCCCGTTTGCATCCTTGGCGAGAACCGCATGATGTACAGACAAAATCATGTCATTGTAGGATTGGCATTTGTGGCAGTCTTTGTAGGCTTGCCACTTGCGGAACAGCTCAGGAGTTTGCCTAAAAAGAAAAAAGTCCTTGATCAATTTTCCAATTTTTTTATAGATGCCGGCAGAATCTTCAAGACCTTTATAGAATACATTCAGTGCATCATAAAGTTCCGCAGGCTGGGCGTTTATCAGCTCTCCGCCAAATTGGGCGGTACCAAAAATTTTCTTGTCCCCAGTTCCATCCCAAGCTTCCAAAGTTTCCAGGAAGTCTTTTACACTCTTGCCGTTTTTTGCCACATCCTTGTTCTTCTGGTGTTGAACAGCATCGAAAGTGGAACTTTGGTATTTCTTTAGGGTAAGGTAAGCTTCGCCAATGGCCTTAATTTGTAAGAGACCAGCAAATCCCTTTCGTTCCAGCATGGCGCAAGCTTCATCGCAAGAACCATAGATGTCGCCAAATTTCAATCCTTTGGGTTCGCTTATTTTTACAATTTCATTCCCACTTTGGTCAATTCCCTTGTACATATTGATGGAATTGCAGAGCAATGCAGAAAGGCCTTCTATTAAACTGTGGGCTTTCACATTCATCCCTAAAAGAATCTGGTAAAGTGGGTCATCTAGCCACTGGCTGCGGGACCATTCTTCAACAATGCCTTCCACAAAATTCTCGTCAATCATGGCCATGTCAAAGGGGCGGCCCGCATCGTACGCATTTTCACGCAACGTCTTTTGGCAAAAGGAGTGTATGGTAAAAATGGGGGCGTTGTCCACTTCACGCAAGGCTTCGGCAAAAAGCTGAGCATCCTTTACTTTATTGTAATCAACATCTTCCTTGTTGTCTTTGTTCAGCTTTTGGGTGTCCAGCACTTCTTCAATTTTTTTACGAATGCGATCCTTCAGTTCACCGGCAGCTTTTTCGGTGTAGGTGACTATGAGAATCTTGTTTAGGGGCGTGCCATCGTTAACAAGGCGGGCCACAATCTGCTGGATGGTGTAGGTTTTTCCTGTTCCTGCCGAAGCTTCGATGCAGAGGCTTTTGGAAGGGTCAAAACATTTGTTGGAGCCAATATTCAAACTGTCAAAATTCATAATTCCCTCCCTTAGCATACCACATTCATGTTGATGAGCAACCACTGGTGTTCCCGGGCTTTATTCCATTGGTCGGGGAAATTTTTTAGGGGGTCAAAGCCCACGTCTTTTCGCTTGTCAAAAATATTTCGCTTGCCAAAGAATTTCCAAACATTACAAAGAGCCTCGCTGTAGTCTGCAAATTTTTCGTATGTTTCAGACAACATATCGGCGGGAACGGCTTTGGAATACTGTTCCTCAAATGCAGCTTCATAAATCTTCTTCAGCATTTCCAAAGCTTCGCTGGAGGTCATGGAAACACTGGCTTTGGCAGGAGTTTTTGCTTCTGGCGCGGAACTGTATATGGAAATGTTGATGGTTGTTTGGGCCTCGCTCTTTTTCTGAACGATGAGGGCCAA
>JABUUT010000072.1:1787-3661 GCA_021443045.1 Fibrobacteraceae bacterium | reverse complement strand
TACTTGGATGTCTTGAAACTTGGAATTCTGGTGGGTGATTTTGGCACTGTAGAGGTAATGGACACAAGATGGTCCTTAGTTTTATTGCACCAAGGCAAAGTTCCCGAAAGAACCCATCGAACCTCTTGCCCACTCACTTTTTGCAAAATCGTAAGTTCCAGTTTTTCCTTATTGCTCCAGGAATCAGGATTCTTGGCAGGGGAATCTTCCTCCACCGCTTTCATCTGTTCCACAACTTGATTACACTTGATTTCACAGGCTTTCAAAAGTTTATTGCCATACTGGTTGTCTGGCAATTCCCCAGTCAACTTCAAGTCGTGAATTAATTTGCCATGCTCATCACTGTTTCCTGTTACCGCCGCAGCCACCATGGAGTTCACCAAGACGCTGTTGCCCAAGTTGTTAAAGTCCACCGGCTCAAAATATTCTGTTTCCGGATCCACATCATCTTCACGTTCGTTGGTATCCAACATTTTTGTGATTCGGAACTGGAAGGGGTCTTCCAAAAACTTCTGGATTTCTCTGAAAGATACCCGCTCCGGAATTTTTGTGTCATTTTTCCCACCCATTTTTTCAACACTTTCCCATTCCCAACGAAAACGGCTGCGTTTTCGGGATTCTTCTTCGTTGTCGGTGGGGTTCACCATGCCGTCGTAGGTAGCGCGGTTGCGCCATTCCTTGGGAGTGAACAACTGACTGTAGGGCCGCTTTTCGTCGAGAGGGGTTTCAATTTCGGGCCAAATATTTTTGATGGCAGACTTGTTTTCTTCCAGCCATTTTTCGGCCTCAGCACCAAACTTTTCTTGAGCCGATTTTTTAACGGCATTCTTTAAGAAATTGCGGATGTCGCTGATAATGGAAGAGGCGTATAAATCTTCGTCCTTGGCAATATTCTTGTTCACATAGCTCAAATGAAAACTTTCGGAAGTGCTCATGAGCTGGCACAAAAATGCGTAGCGTTTTTTTGCGGTGGGGGTGTCGTCTCCAGGCCATGGAGCCACATTGTTGCGAAGGTCCAATGTGTTTTGAGGATTGTTTCCGGGGAAGGCACCGGAATTTGCACCAATAAAGAATACATGCTTTACAGGAATAATGCGGTTGGGAATGAACTTGGCAAAAGTAACGCCATTTACAAAAAGGTTGCCGCTGCTGTATTCCGTGCTTTCGGCGGCGCAGTTCAAAGTCTGGATAATGCACTGCCAAGAAATTTCACTTCGGCCTGCATCAAACTGATGCTTTAGCAGTTCAAAGCCTTCACTAATTTGTTTATAAACTATAGTCTCGCCCGCAAAACCTTCAGGGGAAAATGGCATAGAAATCCAGCTGGAAAGTTTATCTATAATTTTTTCAAGAAGTTCCCGCGTTACGGATTTGTATTTTTTTGCTAAACCAATCCACTGGTCCAGTTCGTCAATGGTGTCGGCAAACTTGCACAGGCTTCTGTTGTTGCCGCTGGCAATGTCGGAGTAAGGGCGAAGCTCCTCGTATTGCATGGAACCATTGGGGAAATCCTCGTCGGTAAATTTGGAAAGTAAAAGCCTGCGAAGCCCATTTTGCCAGTCCCCCTGTTTTTCGTTTCGGTCACGATAGATATGGATGTTTTCAATCCACCCTTCCCAAGCTTCCACATCTTCGTCGCTAATGCCGCGAGTGTGCTGCACCACGGCGTTGCGCATCAGGCTAAAGAATGCAGGCCTGTTGATGGTCTGAATTTCGGGATCCCAAAGGGCAGTGAGGGTGGCCAAAGCGTTTGCCGTTAAAGACGCCCGAGCCGGAGAATCTACAATGGCAAAAGGAACGTGGAGACCCTCTTTGGAGCTCTGGTCAAAAGCCTGATAAATAGCAGTGCGGTAACGGTCTAAATCTGGGGAGAA
>JABUUT010000072.1:0-1503 GCA_021443045.1 Fibrobacteraceae bacterium | reverse complement strand
CTGAGATTCCTTCAAATTCAAAATCGTAGTTGGATGCCTGGCACCAAAGCTTAATGTTGTCGCGGCCAGAGCGGCCCCAGTTGCAGAGCAGCGCATTTTCATTTTCGGAATTGATACCTTCTTCTACTTGAACAGAATTTTCAAGTTCTTCCGCAGATTCTTCGGTAACAGAAACATGCAAGCGTTTCTTTAAATCTTCGGGTAGTTCCTTTCCATCGCTTGTCCATTGGCTCCCTGATTTTTTCCAGCGGTGGTATTTGCCCGGGGCCGCCATATCTTCCCAAAAGTCCATGCAAGGGTTTTGAATAAAGGCGTAAATATCATGATCCTCGGCAAACTCCTGCAAGATGACCCGGTAGAACTGCCCCATGCCGGAAAGCCCGAAAATAAATACAGGCAACACCGTTTCTCCATCGGTAAAAAGTTCACAATGGAATTTTTCGCAAGTCTTGTATAAAAAGGGAATGGTCAGGTAATTAACGTCGATGGGCCCTTCTCTATTGGCATTTTTGCGGTTGTTCATGTTTTTAAATGCCTTAGAGAGAAGGGATTCGCCATTTTCCTCATGGAAAATTTTGGAATAGAGTTTACGCTGCCACACCTCACGAGAGCTCCCATCAAAGAAGTCCTTGAGGTTCCCCTGCTTCCAGCAATCCAGAATACCCAAAGCCTTGCCGTTTTCGTCCCGTTTGCCACCACGGGTCAGCACAAAGCCCTCGGGCCTGGCCGTTTCGTATTCCAGAAACAACGAGGCCATTTTCAAAGACAAGTCAAAAATGTGGTTTTCGTCCAGTTTTCCATCCACCTCCAGGTAGCGAACCACCTCATCCCCGAGACTTTTATAATTAGGCACGCCCTGGTCTTTTTCGTAGAGGTACGCAAGAATCACACTTTGCAGCACATCGCTGGTCAGCTTCTGTTTAGAAATATCGTCGCCCACCAGAATCTCCATGAGAAAGCGGTCAATCATCATGGAATTGAAATTGGCCAAAGTGCCCTGCTTTTGCACCCAATGCAGGCGGAACCACTGTTCCACTTTTGGATCGGGGAACACCACAATGGGGGACACAAAAGGGCTTTTCCAAACCGACGACATTTTTTCAATTAATTCATCGGCCAGATGTTCCAAATTCAAAGCAAATTTCAGGTGCAGCATAATATTTCGCCTGTAGGTGGGTGTGTTGTAAAAAATAATCTAAAATTACATTTCTGGTTACATAAAGGCCACTCTTTGCCCCCTTGGAAGGGGTCAAAACAAATATAGATTTAAAAAATGACAAAAATTGTCAAACAGGAAATCATTGGCAAAATAAATTTGCTAGGGAGGAACTCTAAAATTGAGTTTCCACTTTGGGAACCTCTAAAAATTATCGATTTTAGACCTCTACATACAAACTAATAAGATGCTACAACATGAACTGGTTCATCACACTCACCCGTTCAGAACGACGGGGGTACTGTACCCAGACCGCATAGCGGTCGCCCCGAAAGGGGCAAAACCGG
>JABUUT010000071.1:39618-42388 GCA_021443045.1 Fibrobacteraceae bacterium | reverse complement strand
CCTTGTAACTACCGCTAAAGTCGTAATCGCCGCCGCAGGTAATGACCACTTCGCCGCCGTTAACGGTGACGCAGCCGTTGTCGTTTGAAAGGTTCGCTCCACTTGCTGTATAAGTAATGGAAGGTGTGTTTCCGTTAGATACATCTGGGTTAGCCACAGGAGTTGTTTGGGAACTGGACGCAGGAGTGTCTACAACTGGTGTACTAGACATAGGAATGTCTACAGTGGGAGTGCTGGATGTAGGTGTATCCGTAACGGTTGTGCTGGATGTTGGGGATTCCTCATTTTGTGAACTTGAAGAGGGGGCTTCTATTTCTTGGGCACATTCTTCAAGAGATGCAACTACTTTGCCGTCGAGACAAGTGATAATTTGTGGGCACTGGCTGGGGTCAAGAACGATTAAACCATTGGAACAGGTGTATGTTGAAACTTCAATGGAATCTGTTGCACCACTATTGCACAGGTTGACATCTGTAACCACACTTCCATCTTGACAGGTATAACGTATTGTAACTTCCTCACCAATTACACCGTTATCGACAATGGCGCATAATGCCAAATCATCTACAATAGAGCCGTCGGCACATTGGTATTGCTGTGATTGTGTATTTTCTTTGGATGGGGAAGTGGTAGAATCGTCACTGCAGGCTGCCACCAAGAAAACAGAACTAATGAAGGTAATTTTTTGTTTGAAATTCATTCAAACGCTCCTTATTGAGTAAAACCAAAATCTCCTGTTTCAAAAATATTTTTTTTCATTTAAAAAAGAGTAATTCAATAGTTGTATTTTTTTAAAACTATTTTAAATAGTGGAACATTTGTTCCCGGTTGTGGTGATTGGTTCCAAAACTCCTTTTTTTAATTCATAAATTCATTTTTATAGGCGCCCTATGGGTTCCCTTTTCTATATTCTCACAGAAAATTTGGAATTTTTATGGAAAATAATATTTCTCTACGCAAGCCTTTTATGAATTCCCGCAAAGTTTATGTGCAGGGTAAAATTTACCCAGACATCAAGGTGGGAATGCGCGAAATCAAGACCGAAGACCCTGAATTCCCCTTTGTGCCGGTGTACGACACTAGCGGCCCCTACAGCGATGAAAACGCCACTTTGGATGTGACCAAGGGCATAGAACGTTTCCGTGAAAGTTGGATTGTGGAACGGGGCGATGCAGAACAACTAGATGACATGACTTCGGCATACGGACGGGCCAGGCAGGCAAACCATGAACTGGACCACCTCCGCTTTAATGCGGTACACCACCCCATGCGAGCCAAAAAAGGCCACAAGTTGACCCAGTTGGATTATGCCCGAAAAGGCGTTGTCACAAAGGAAATGGAATATGTGGCCATTCGTGAAAACCAGCGCATTGATGAACTGGTGGCCCAAGGCAAGCTGAATGCGGCGGTGAGTCCCATTACTGCTGAATTTGTACGGGATGAAATTGCTGCGGGTAGGGCCATTTTGCCAGGAAACATTAATCACCCTGAATGTGAACCCATGATTATTGGCACCAACTTTTTGGTGAAAATCAACAGCAACATCGGTAATTCCGCCATTACCAGCTCCATTGAAGAAGAAGTGGAAAAAATGGCCTGGTCTGTGCGCTGGGGTGCCGACACGGTGATGGACCTTTCCACTGGCAAGCATATTCACGAAACTCGGGAATGGATTATCCGCAACAGCCCTGTGCCTATAGGAACGGTGCCTATTTATCAGGCTCTGGAAAAGGTGAACGGTAAAGCCGAAGATTTGACTTGGGAACTTTACCGGGACACTTTGATTGAGCAGGCGGAACAGGGGGTGGACTACTTTACCATACACGCTGGGCTTTTGCTGGAGCATATTCCCCTAACGGCAAAGCGCACCACAGGCATTGTGAGCCGAGGAGGGTCCATTTTGGCCCTGTGGCAGATGAAGCATCATGAACAAAACTTCCTCTATACCCACTTCCGCGAAATTTGCGAAATTTTGGCTGCCTACGACGTGGCGGTTTCTTTGGGTGACGGGCTTCGCCCGGGATCATTGGCCGATGCCAATGACGAAGCCCAGTTCGGAGAACTGGACACCCTAGGGGAACTTACCAAGATTGCCTGGGAATATGGCGTTCAGGTGATTATCGAAGGCCCGGGGCACGTTCCCATGCACAAGATTCAAGACAACATGGCCCGCCAGCTGGAAAAATGCCATGGAGCCCCCTTCTACACCTTGGGCCCCCTCACCACCGACATTGCCCCTGGTTATGACCATATTACTTCGGCCATTGGGGCTGCCCAGATTGGCTGGTACGGTACGGCCATGCTGTGCTATGTGACCCCCAAGGAACATTTGGGTCTCCCTGACCGCGACGATGTTCGTGCGGGTGTGGTGACCTACAAGTTGGCAGCCCATGCCGCTGACCTTGCCAAGGGCCATTTTGCTGCCCAGTTCCGTGACGATTGTCTGAGCCGAGCCCGATTTGATTTTCGCTGGAACGACCAGTTTGCTCTGAGTTTGGATCCCGAAAAGGCCATGGAATTCCACGACAAGACGCTGCCTGAAAGCCGTTCCAAGTCGGCGCACTTTTGCAGCATGTGCGGGCCCAATTTCTGCAGTATGCGCATTACCAAGGCTGTTCGGAACTTTGTGGCGACCGGCGACGTGGGCGACGTGTAAAAGGTGGTGATTGGTAAACGGTTATCAGTTATCAGTAGTCGGTTATCAGTTGTCTGTGGTTGGTACTTGTGTGGATATTCTGTGGATCCTTCACGGCGTGTGCCGTTCAGGATG
>JABUUT010000071.1:33349-38750 GCA_021443045.1 Fibrobacteraceae bacterium | reverse complement strand
GCAATGACAAGTTCTTGATCCACCAACGACCAACCACCAGCCACCAACAACCAATCACCTTTCGTCTATAGGTGCGTAGCGCCGTTCTTTCGTCTAATTACTAGTTCCTATCCTACGCTGTGTTCCAGTTTGAGTGTGAGCAGTTGCCTTGCTTCGGTGGCAAATTCTCCCGGCAGCTCCTTGAACACATCCTTGCAGAATCCGCCCACCATGGCTTGAATGGCGTCTTCACGCTTGATGCCACGGCTTTCAAAGTAGAACAACTGGTCTTCGCTAATGCGGCTGGTGGTGGCTTCGTGCTCTGTTTGTGCCGTGGGGTTTGCCACGGTAATGTAGGGGAACGTGTGGGCCGCGGAGTCCGCCCCCACCAGCATGCTGTCGCATTGGGTGTAGTTTCGGGCTCCTGCAGCACTTTTTTTAATGGAAACTTCGCCACGGTAGGCATTGCTGGACTTGTCGGCGCTAATGCCTTTGCTGATGATGGTGCTCTTGGTGTTTTTTCCAATGTGGATCATCTTGGTGCCGGTGTCGGCCTGCATGTGGCCGTTGGTCAGAGCCACGCTGTAAAACTCACCTACGGAATTGTCGCCCAGCAGAACGCAGCTGGGGTATTTCCACGTTATTGCAGAGCCTGTTTCCACCTGGGTCCAGCTGATGCGGCTGTTTTTGCCAGCACATTTACCCCGCTTGGTCACAAAGTTGTAAACGCCGCCGGCCCCCGTTTCACGGTCGCCAGCGTACCAGTTCTGCACGGTGCTGTACTTGATGTTTGCGTTATCCTTGGCCACCAGTTCCACAATGGCGCTGTGGAGCTGCTTGCTAGAAAATTCGGGAGCGGTACAGCCTTCCAGGTAGCTCACACTGGCGTTTTCATCGGCAATAATCAATGTGCGTTCAAACTGGCCGGCCTCTTTGTTGTTGATGCGAAAATAGGTGGACAAATCCATGGGGCACTTGACTCCAGGAGGAATGTACACAAAACTTCCATCCCCAAAAACGGCACTGTTGAGAGCCGCAAAGTAGTTGTCGCCGGCAGGAACCACGCTTCCCATGTACTCTTCAATGAGTTCTGGGTATTCTTTAATGGCATCGGAAATGGAGCAAAAGATGATGCCCATCTCCATGAGTTTTTTCTTGTGGCTGGTGTATATACTTACGCTGTCAAATACCGCATCGACAGCCACGTTGGCAAGGCGCTTCTGCTCGTCCAGGGGAATGCCTAGTTTTTCGAAGGTGGCCAAAAGCTCCGGGTCCACGTCCTCGATTTTTTCGTGCTGCTTTTTATTTTTGGGGGCCGAATAGTAAACAATGTCTTGCAAGTCCACCGGCTCAAAATGAAGTTCGCCCCAGTTGGGCTGCTCCATGGTTAAGAGCTTTTCGTAGGCTTTTAGGCGAAAATCCAGTATAAACTGGGGCTCGCCGCGAAGCTTGCTGGCCCTCCGGATAATATCTTCGTTGAGGCCCTTTTCAAAAGAGTCGTTTTCAATGTCTGTAACAAAACCGTACTTGTAATTTTCGCTCATAAAAAATCTCAACGCAAATTTAGAAAAATAAAAAAAAATTGTTACGGGTTGGTTTCATCATTATGGACGTCAAATGAGATTGGCGTGGATGTGGGGAGTGTGGCAACTCCCGAGTAGTACGGGACTCCCTTTTTTGTAAAAAAAAAATAAAAACGATTGTTGTTTTGTTTGAAGCATATTTTTTTGATTATTTTACATTCCATGAATAATCGTGAAAATTTTGCTTCCCGCATGGGGTTTCTTTTGGTTGCCGCAGGCTGTGCCATCGGTATCGGCAACGTTTGGCGTTTTCCTTTTATTACAGGGCAAAGTGGTGGTGCGGCATTTGTACTCATTTACCTCTTTTTCCTTGTTATTTTTGGCCTCCCCATTTTGATGATGGAGTTTTCTGTGGGGCGTGGCAGTGGTTTTGGCATTGCCAAGGCTTTTGATACCCTGGAAAAACCGGGCCACAAGTGGCACTACGCCAAGTACCCCATGCTAGTTGGCAACTATGTGCTCATGATGTTTTACACATCCGTTTCGGGTTGGATGTTCTACTATTTCTACGACATGGTGGCCGTAGGCGACTTAATGGGAAAAACCCCCGAACAGGTGGGAGCTCATTTTGGTAATTTGCTTGCTTCTCCTTCCCAAATGGTATTCTGGATGAGTTTGGCTACCATTTTGGGTTTGGGCATCGTCTCCCTTGGGCTTCAAAAGGGTGTGGAGCGTATTACCAAGTGGATGATGTCGGCCCTATTCATTATTATGGTAGCCCTTGTGGTTTGCGTTATCAGTTTGCCAGGGGCTGGCGAAGGGGTTAAATTCTATGTTCTTCCCGATTTGGACCGTCTTTTGGAACAGGGTATTTGGAATGTGGTTTTTGCGGCTTTGGGCCAAGCCTTCTTTACTTTGAGCATTGGCGTTGGCTCCATGGCTATTTTTGGTAGCTACATCAAGAAAGACCATTCCTTGCCCAAAGAAGCCTTGAATATTTGCCTTTTAGACACCTTGGTGGCTATTCTGGCTGGCTTTATTGTGATTCCAGCTTGTTTTGCCTTTAAGTTGGAGCCCACCCAGGGGCCTGGGCTTCTTTTTGTGACCTTGCCTAATGTGTTTAACCAGATGTACGGCGGTCGCATTTTTGGCGGTCTCTTCTTCTTGTTCCTTTCTTTTGCGGCCCTTTCCACCCTCATTGCTGTCTTTGAAAACATTGTTGCCTTCTGGATAGATATTAAGCATTACCCACGCAAAAAGGTGGTGCTGTTGAACATTGTGGCTGTAATTCTGTTGTCGCTCCCTTGTGCCTTGGGCTTTAACCTGCTTTCGGGTTTTCAGCCTTTTGGCGAAGGTAGTTGCGTGTTGGACTTGGAAGACTTTATTATTTCAAATACCTTGCTTCCTCTTGGTGCCATTGTGTTTGTGCTGTTTTGTACCAGCCGCTATGGATGGGGTAAAGACAACTTTATGAAGGAACTGAATACAGGCAAGGGACTAAAAGTTTCTGCCAAAAATAAGGTATTGAGTGTCTATTTCAAGTACATTTTGCCTACCATAGTGTTGGTGGTGTTCTTAAAAGGTTACTACAACAAGTTCTTTGAATAGCCCATTTTTCATATCTGTTTGTAAAAACAAATACACAAAAGACTGCTTTTGAGCTATTTAAAAAATCTTTTATTATACTTATGAGAGCATTTTTACAGTTTGTAAAAGGCTTTTAAAAAGGATTTTTAATGAACAATCGTGAAAATTTTGCATCCCGCTTAGGGTTCTTGCTGATTGCCGCTGGCTGTGCCATTGGTATCGGCAATGTTTGGCGCTTTCCCTACATTATGGGGCAGTATGGTGGGGCCGCCTTTGTGCTTATCTACCTGTTCTTCCTGGTTATCTTTGGTTTACCAGCCTTAATGGCCGAGTTTGCCGTGGGGCGCGGTGCTGGCCGTGGTATTGCTTGTTCTTTTGATATTTTGGAAAAGCCGGGCCACAAGTGGCACTATGCAAAGTTCCCCATGCTCATTGGCAATTATCTGCTCATGATGTTCTACACATCAGTTTCGGGCTGGATGTTCTACTATTTTTACCGCATGGCCTTTGTAGGCGACTTGCAGTCTGCCACACCAGACCAGGTTGGTGCTGCTTTTGGTCAAATGCTGGGCAGTGCTCCTATTCAAGTGGGTTGGATGATTTTTGCCACCGTGCTTGGCCTTGGCATTGTGTCTTTGGGGCTTCAGAAGGGTGTGGAGCGCATTACCAAGTGGATGATGTCGGCTCTCTTTGCCATTATGATTCTTTTGGCCATTCGCGTGGTTACTTTGGATGGTGCCGTAGAAGGCCTTAAGTTCTATTTGCTGCCCGATTTTGGCCGCATGGTGGATCAAGGCATTGGCGAAGTGGTGTTTGCCGCCATGGGTCAAGCCTTCTTCACTTTGAGCCTTGGTATAGGTGCCATGACTATTTTTGGAAGCTACATTAAAAAGGAACATTCCCTTACAAAGGAAGCCCTCTTTGTTTGTGGCCTCGATACTTTGGTGGCATTTTTGGCTGGCCTCATTATTATTCCCGCTTGCTTTGCCTTTAAGCTTGAACCCGGTCAGGGCCCTGGCTTGGTTTTTGTGACTTTGCCTAACGTGTTTGCCCAAATGCCTGCTGGACGCCTTTGTGGTGCCGCATTCTTCCTCTTTATTTCTTTTGCGGCCCTCTCCACTTTGGTGGCGGTGTTCGAAAACATCGTGGCTTTCTGGATGGACTTGAAGGGCACAAAGCGCTCCAAGGCTGTTGCCCTTAACATTGTGGCCATCATTATTCTCTCCCTGCCTTGCGCTTTAGGTTTTAACCTACTTTCCGGTTTCCAGCCATTTGGTGCAGGCAGCTGCGTTTTGGATTTGGAAGACTTCCTTGTTTCCAACACATTGCTCCCTCTAGGTTCCCTGTTCTTTGTGCTGTTCTGCAATAGCCATTACGGTTGGGGACAAAAGAACTACTATACCGAAGTGAATGCCGGTAAGGGTTTAAAACTTTCAGACAACGGTGTGCTGCGTTTTTACTTTAAGTATGTGCTGCCACTGCTGGTGCTGATTGTGTTTGTAATCGGTTATGTGCAAAAGTTTGCACCAGATTTTTACAATTCCGTATTCCATTAAGAATTGGTGTAAAATTTAATGAGCCCTAAGTAAAACCGCTCCCTAAAAGGAGTAAAAATCGTTTCGCTGCCAGCAAATGCAAATGCTGGCAGTTTTTTATTTTCACACGCATTTGTTGAAAAACTAATGTTTTCTACAGGTGGTGTTTTCAGATTGGTGTTAAGAGAACGCTGTCGTGTTGCTTTAAAGAGGTGGAGGTTGTCTCTTAAATCGAAAGGGGTTGAAATGGGTTTGACATTTATTCTTTGTAAATGTATATTGCCGTTATACTCTCCTTTATGCAGGATTTTCCATGAACCCGAAGAAATCGTTCCGCAAATTCCTTACATTGGCCCTTGGGGCAGCCCCCTTGTTGTGTGCCCTTGTGCTTACCGCCTGTGGCGAAGACAGCACCAGTGTAAAGGACAAAGATCCCTCCGCAGCCTCTATAGATGAGGTGGAAATCAAGGGCGAATTGCCCAAATGCAATTCTTGGCGGGAAGGGGTGCGCTACTATGTGGCAGATGAAGATGCGGACTACCTCTGCGAAAACAACAAGTGGAAAAACCTGAACGCCGATGACGATAGCGACGCTGATGGCGACGACGATTCCTCTGACGATGGTTCCAAGGACAGCGAAAAAGATGATGATAATAACGACAAGGATTCTGGCAAATCCTCGTCCAGCACAAAGAAATCATCGTCCAGCAAGAATGAGGATTCTAGTGATAGTGGGAACAGTTCCTCTAGTGTGAAGGGCGATTCCGATGATGACAA
>JABUUT010000071.1:25431-32487 GCA_021443045.1 Fibrobacteraceae bacterium | reverse complement strand
GAAGAATCTACAAGCGACGAAGATGATTCTGACGGCCAAAATGAATTTGTTCAAAACAACAATCAAATCATCTACTACGGTGTGCCGGGTTGTGGAAAATCCCACGCGATAAATGAGTTGACCAAAGATGTTCTTGAATACAATAAAATCCGCACAGTGTTCCATCCAGAATATACCAATGCGGATTTCGTTGGGCAGATAGTTCCTGAAATTGGGATTGATGAAGGCAAGTCCATTGTGGAGTATAAATTCAAGGCCGGCCCCTTCTCTGAAATTTTACGCCGAGCCTATTTGAACCCAGATGAGAATTTCTATCTGATTATCGAAGAAATCAATCGCGGTAATGCCGCTGCTATCTTTGGGGAAATCTTCCAATTGCTGGATAGGATTAAGCCTGGTAAGCAAGATAATTCCTCCGAAAATGTCTATGGGGTAGGCTGGAGTGAATACAGCATTGACAACACCGACATCAACAGCCACATCCGTAACATCATTGCATATAAAAATGACCAAGGCTTTGATTCAAAAATAGAAGTAGTCAAGCATAGCCATAAAGCTAAAGGTTCCGAGGAATCAGGGAACACAAGAACATACAAGTACATTGACGTTACTAACGAAAATGAAAATGTTACTTGGAACGAACTGAAAGATGGCAAAATAAATCAGCATCAGAATCACCTCCATTTCACTCCCAATACCGGCATCCGCCTGCCGCCCAACCTGTCCATTTACGCCACCATGAACACCAGCGACCAGAACGTGTTTACGCTAGACAATGCCTTCCAGCGTAGGTTCAAAATGGAATTGGTGCCCAACGAATGCGATTGGGACGACAATCAGCAAAAGATTCAGGCTACGGCAAAGATTGAAGGCACAGACATTTGCTGGGAGGCCTTCCGCCGTGTTGTGAATCAGAAGATTTCTGCAAGCGAAAGTATTTTCAATGCCGACGACAAGCAACTAGGCCTGTTCTTTATCCCTGCTGAAACTAAACCTGCTGAAAATCAAACTAATGAAAATGAAGAGGTGGTTAACGAAAACAAAGTAATTGACAAGGATCAATTTGCAAACAAAGTATTAAAATACTTGTGGTCCGATGCCTTCAAACGAAACGGGAAAGATGAAATTTTCACTTGCAAAAGTCTCAGTGAACTTATCAGCACTTTTACCACTGATTCCAAACCATTCGAAAAATGTTTCAGAGATGAGTTTGTTAAAGATCTGACAGATGCAAACAAGAATGTTGAAGATGAGGCCGACGAGAAATCTAAGCCTAATTCCAATTCCGATGAATCTACATCTTCAGACAATACTGACCCAGCGACATCTACAGAGAACTAATGCCCACCGAAGTTCATCCACAGCCCGGCACGGTCAATTTTAAAATCGCCAGCAAAGGCAATGACTTTGTGGGGTTGTCAATCAATGGCACAGAACGCAGGGTGGTATTCCCCATGGGTTATCGCAGTTCATGGGGTGAGGCTTCTGTGGAAATCTCGGCAAATGGGAATATGTATCGCGAAGAAATTCTCTTGCTTGTAAAATCTATTTGCGGTTGTAAAAAACTTGAGGGCAAGCGGTCCTGTAAATTCAACGATAGCGAAACAAACGAAGATTTTCCCATTGCAAGCATTCTCTTTCTCATCGAGGATTTTTTTGACCGTGGCACCTACTACACCGAGCGGGAGAAAATCACCAAGCAGGGCCAAAGCGGCAAAATCTCATGGCCCCGGACCATCAAACAAATTAAGCCCATAGTTTCGGAGCGGGGCATCGCCTTCTTGGATTTTATTGTTCACGCCCACTGCATCAAAGAAGACCAACTGATTACGGAACTCCACAAGTATGCCGTTCACAAATCCTTTGAACTGCTGGGTTTCCTATACACAAGTGCCTTGCCCGAACAGGGGCTGATTACCGAAAAAGATGTTCAAAAAAACTTGGCTTATTATGTGGGTTTCTTGGAAGAAAAAATTTCACAGACCCACCTAGAAAAGAACGCAGAACTCTTTTTGCACATAAAGTATCTTCTGCAAAATTTCAACTGCAACGAAAATTTAAAGACCGCCGAATATGGAACCCGTTCCTTCCAAACCGTGTGGCAGTCCATGATTGAATCCATATACAGCACCATCAGCGCAAAAGTGAAAAAGAATTACTTCTACCCCAAATCAAGGTGGAACTTTGTTGAAAATGGAAATAATTCAATCGTCAGAACAAGGAACAACGCTCCTCTGCAACCTGACACCATCATGATTGATGAGGCTGAGAAAACTTGCTTTATTCTGGATGCCAAGTACTATTCGTACGGAGCACTCTCTGCTAAAGCCACTGGGAATGACGATAGCGGAACATCGGAAGATGATATGGCGGACGACGAATGGGATGATTCAAAATCAGTTTCAGAGCACGGATCCATCCCCGGCACAGACTCCATCCAAAAGCAAATCACCTACGCTGAATACATTGACAACTCCCGCACGCCCATCGGTGCATCCGAGGGTAGCAAGGCTGCTGACTACAAATTTGACTCTGATAAAATTTTCAATGCGTTCCTGCTCCCCGGCAATGTACCTTGCGAATCGAACGGTTCCTCGCCTCAGGAAAACATGGCCACCGCGGCCATGCTCCAGTACATCGGTTACNATGACACGCAGGCCGAATGCAGCAAAAAAAGCTTGCTTGTTTTTATTGCTGAGGCCCAGGGTCAGCGCGAAGCGCCATGACAGAAACGGCCTCATTCCTCAAAGCGACACCGTCGCGACCTCTCCGCTGATAACCGACAACTGAGAACCAAGTTTTACTTGACACATGATTTTTTAGGTGGGTCAGAATTTATATATTTTTTCCATGCAATTTGCTGGTATGGAATTCTTGAATTCCCGATTGATGTTCGGGATGCAGCCGGGGCTAAAGTCTACCCGGAGACTGGCTGAATACTTGGGAAATCCTCAGGATTCCTTTGACTCCATTCATGTGGTGGGCACCAACGGAAAAGGTTCTACCTCTTTTTACCTGGCCAATGTTTTACAGGCCCATGGGCTTTCTGTGGGCTTTTTTTCTAGCCCCCATTTGGTGAATTTGCGGGAGCGGATTCGTGTTGATGGCCTCCCCATTTCGGAAGAAGATTTGGATGAACTTTTGTTGCTGGTTAAAGAGGGGGCCAGGGCAACCGCTGTTGAGCCTACTTTTTTTGAAGTGCTTACCTTGGTGGCTTTCTTGTATTACCAAAAAAAGGGGGTAAAAGTGGCCGTGCTGGAAGCGGGCATGGGTGGTCGTTTAGATAGTACTGCTGTTGCCTGCGGAAAGATTGCGGTTCTTACCAGCGTAGGCTTGGAGCACACGGAGGTGCTGGGCTCCACGGAAAGTGCGATTCTGCAAGAAAAGTTGAATGTGATTTTGCCCCGGGAGGGGGTATCCTACATTGTGGGGGGCATTCAAGGTTCCCTTTTGGACGAGGCCAAAAATTTTGCATTGTCAGGGGGAGCTTCTTTTACCACTCCCACCATCCGTCAGGATATTGTGCTACCCAATTTGGGAAGGCATTATGTGGAAAATGCGAGTTTGTCTTTGTGTGCGGCAAGCCGGTATTTGGGTTCTTTGTACAATGATGGGTTGGCTTTAAAAACCTTGGCTCAATGTTCCTGGGCGGGGCGCATGCAGCTGCTAAAAAACAATGCGGGTCAGGTGTGCTACATTTTGGATGGGGCTCACAATTCTCATGCGGTGCGTCGCCTTGTGGAGTCTTTGAAACTTTATTTTCCGGGGCAGAAATTCCATTGTATTTTTGGAGCTTTAAAAGACAAGGATGTGGATGAAATGCTTAGACTGATGGCTCCTTTTGTAAGTCATTGGCACTTGACCAAAACCGATTACCAACGTTTTAGGGAACTGGACGACTTGGCAAAAATTATGGCACAGTTGGAGCTTTCTGTTGCTTCCGCAGCTGAAATTTCGGTACCCTATTTAGCCAAGGTTTTACGAGCCTCCCTAAATTCGGAGAGCCCTTCTCCTGTGCTTATTACAGGCTCTTTGTACATGATCGGTTCTGCCGTACAACTTTTAAAAAATGACTTTGAGGAACTGGACTTTTTTAGAGGAATGACTCCTTCGACCAACGAACACCGATAGCTATAAACACCTTATCTATAGTGCTAGTTCAATTTGCTTACCACTGTATACAAGAAAATTTTATTTAGGGTGTCTTTTTAATTTATTTAATTTATTTTTTTTTAGCAGGGTTTTTTAGGTGGCCGTTTTGGTAGCCTGAGGTACAATATGATAGACGTTAAAGGTAAATGGTGTTTGATTACCGGTGGTTGTCGCGGAGTTGGCCGCCTAACTGCCATTGAAATGGCCAAGTTGGGTGCAAACCTTATTTTGCAAGGCCGGAAAAAGGAAAATGCAGATAAAGTAATAGAAGAACTGAAGCCTTTTGGCGTTCAAGTCCGTGCTGTTGGCTGCAATCTTGAAAATGAACGAGAAGTGGATGCCGCCCTTGCCGAAATCGATTCCTGGGGCCTTCAGGTGGATTTGGTTTTTAACAATGCCGGTTTAATGAGCCACTATTTTCAAGATTACTTGACCAATACCATGGAAGATTTTCGCCAAGCTATGGCTGTAAATTTTTTTGCCCCCGTAAAAATTGCCTACCACTTTTTGCCTGGAATGATTCGGCGTGGCTTTGGCCGCATGCAGCTGACTACCAGCGGTATTGCTGGTGAACCGGAATTAATGGGATACGCCTGTGCCAAGGCGGCCCTTACCAAATTTGTTAAGGATTTTGCGGTAAAACTAAATGGTTCCAACGTGATGATGAATGTGATGGACCCAGGTTGGCTCCGCACCGATTTGGGCGGCCCCAATGCCCCCAATGCTCCAGAATCGGTAATTCCGGGCTCCATGGTTAGCGTGCTTTTAGACGACAAAAAAAGCGGGCGCTGGTTTAGCGCCCAGGAATTTACTGGCATGAGCCTTGAGGCGGCTGTTAAAAAAGCGGCAGACTCTACTCCTTAATGGTGAATCGCAGTTCACCAAAGGGTGTGCAGAAGTCCATGGCATCCAGATTGTTTTCTTCAATGCCGGCAAAGAGGCGGTAACCACCACCGATGGAAACCTCCAGCATCTTGGTAACGCGGTAGTTGAAATGTACCGCCATGTCAGCCATGAAGAAGTAATCTTCTGGTTCAAAAGCTTCTTCACCTTCGTCAAGGAAATTGACTACGCCGCCGCCCACTTGGAGGGGTACGGAAACATGGAAGTTGCCCATGCGTAAGGCTGAAAGTTCGGCAAACAAACCAAAGGCCTTGTAGTCTATAAGCTCTTTTACAGGTACATTGTAGTTGCGTACATCGCTAAGGATGGTGCTGGCCCAGGCTCCAACGGCCAGAAAGTCGTTCAGCTCCAGACCAATGCGCAGATTCATGAATATGGTTCCGTCGTCGGCGATCATGGAATTTCCACCACTAATGCCCAGCAAAGCCTTAAGTCCATCGCTGCTTTTGGCCGATTCTTGAGAGGTGGGGTTGGAGCTTTCGCCCATGCCTGCCAATTCGGCATTGGCGAATGCTGCGGTAAAGACGATTGCGGCGGCAAAGACTTTTAATCCTGCCCATTTTTTTCTCATACTCATAAGTCAGAACCTCCTTTCCAGTTCCATTTTATTTCGTAAGCTTCGGGCCAATGGCAAATGGTCCAAACCAAACTGTTTGCACATAATATAATTGACCAAATGCCAAAAACCAAGAACAGCACTAGGGGAATAAAGGCTAAAGAGCCATAAAAAATGGACATTCTTAGCACCATGGCTGTTTGGATGAACATTAGAATGCGCACATAAACGAGAATGGCAACCCAGGAAACGGCGGTGGCCAGTACGGAAGACCAGAACAACTTTCGGCGGGTATAGGCGTGAATGCCCTTGGGACGGGAGGGAAGGGCGTAAAGTACCAGGAAAATCATGAGGATGGCCACGGCCTGGAATGAAATTTTCCAAACAAAGCTGATAAGGAATTTTAAAAAGGATCCGGAAAGGTGAAAACCATCGATGATGATGGTGCTCATGATGTTTTGCACGTGGTTCACAAAACCGGCGTAGAGGCCAATGAAACCGGCACAGATAATGAGGAATGGGGTGTAAATTTGAATTTGACGGAGCAAAGTTCTAGAAATTTTATTCTTCCACACCACGTTAAAGTTGCTTTCCAGGCTTCCAAAGGCCAAAATGAAGGTAACAAAGAGGCCCAAGGCCCCAATAAAACCCAGTTTTCCTATGGGAACGTGCTCGGCGTTGTTCACAATGTCTACAATGGGGTCGGTGGGCCAGTCTAGGCCGAACATGTCTAACAAGTGGGGTAGGTAGTCGGAGATAAAGTTGCCAAAACCCACAGCCAGTGTAATGGATGTGAGCAGAATAAGCAGGGGAACGACGGCTAAAAAGGTGGTGTAGGTTAGGGAGGCTGCCCGGGTAAGTCCGTGGTAGTAGAGAAAGGACTTGCCTGTAACCACTATGATTTTGAAGAACGCTGGAGAACGGGCTGCCATACTGTCGAACAGCCACTCCCAAGAGAAATTTTTCCACCAATTTGGCATTGAGCCCAAATATAGAAAAAAGGTTGTTTTTTTTAGAGCATAGTGTGGTAAAAGTGGGTAAGGGGTATTTAAAAAAAGTTGAAATCAATGCTGGCGTGGTGATTTGACCAATCTTGTAAGAAAGAAATAAGCAAAGCTTTTTTTTAGGTGCTTAAAATTTGCTAAAAACGCAAACTGTGGACTTTTAATAATTATAAAATGTCTACAAAATGTAAATTTTTTATTATTATTTTGATTATTGTTGACTTTTTATTATAAATTTAGGGTAATAATGTCAAAGGACAAGGAGTCTTTTGCTGGAGGTAATATGGGTTATCATTGGGCTAAATATTTTGTAGCCGGAGCCGTGGTTTTCGGTGTTTCTTTTTCCTTTGCCGCCACAATGCAAATGGAAAATCTGAATAGAGGTGTTTCTGTGGCCAACGTAGGTGCCGGAGTGTTGGTTAGTTGGCGCCTGCTTGGCTC
>JABUUT010000071.1:20959-23706 GCA_021443045.1 Fibrobacteraceae bacterium | reverse complement strand
GCACCAAAGCAGCCGGACATTTATACGGTGGATGCTTCAGGTTCCATCGTAATGCCTCCTCCATCAGTTACTAAGATTGGCGTTGGTAGTGACAACCAGAGTGTTTCTGTGGGCGAAGCCATTGCTGAATTTGGGTACACCCTGAATAATTGCACGGGAGCCAAGGTGGATGGTTTGCCTGCTGGAGTAACGGCCAAAGTTGTTGATGGCACCGTTGTTATTTCTGGAACACCAACTGCTTCGGGAACATTTTATTTTACCGTAACCACCGAGGGTGGCAAGGGAACTGCCGCTAGCGCTAAGGGTGTGTTAAAAGTTTATAAGGATTTGACCGCTGGAAAGTCTCAGATTAACGCCTACCAAACCAAGGTTTCGGGCAACGGCTTTGAAGAAACGGAGCATGCAGGCACTTTGGATGAAGGCTACTTTAACTTTGATAACGCCGTAGGCAGCAGTGCTACCTGGGAAGTTTATTCCCCAAGCACGCAAACTGCAGTTATCGAAATTTTCTATGCCGCTGGAAAGACGGACCCCTGCGACATGACCATCAGTGTTAACGGTAACAAAGGCTCTGTTCCCTTTAGTGGCACCGGTGCATGGACCACCTGGAAATCCGAAAAGGTCACTATAAATTTAGTTCGCGGAAAGAACACCATTTCTCTTACCTCCAACACGGCGGCTGGGGGCCCTAATGTAGACGCATTTGTGTTCAACAAGTCGGATATTGTTGTTTGGAACAGTTCCATTGTTGTTCCCACAGACCCAGAGCCAGACCCTGATGGAAATACAAGTTACATGGTTTCTGTTAAACTGGGAAGCTCCTTTAATCCATACACCGGATTGTTTGTGTGCAACAAGGCTGGCAACGTGGAGGTTTCTGTACATTCCATGAATGGTGCTTTGGTGGGAACCTATGTAGCTAAAGTCGCTGCAGGCAGCACTGTGCTGGACTACGGCAGGGATTTGCTTAGCAAGGGGGCTTACTTTATTACTGTAAAATTGAATGATAAAGTAGTGGCCAAAACCCGCTTGATTCAATGGTAGGGGGCTCAGAGTATGTCTGGACTTTTACACAAATTAGCTAACTCTGTTGTTATTTTGTCTATGGTGGCTACCCCTTTGGTTTGGGCTAAGGTCACCATCTACCTGGTGGGGGATTCCACCATGCAGGACTGGGCTGCCGGTTACTACCCCAAGCAGGGCATGGGCCAGGATTTTGGATACTTCTTTGATTCTGGAGTCTGCTCCGTTTTTAACGCCGGCCGTGGCGGCACCACTTCCCTAAGCTACTACGAAGGGTTCTGGAGCGTTCGTGGCAAAGACCGCAACGGAAACTACGTTTTTGACAAGTCCATTAAAGACATGGTGCAGTCGGGCGATTACGTGATGATCATGATTGGCGCCAACGACAATGGCTACAAAACTGGCGAGGAGAATTTTAAGAATAGCGTGACCACCATGGTAAACGACACCAAGGCCAAGGGTGCAAATCCCATTCTCATTTCTCCCATACGCCGTTCTGCATTTACCAACAAAGATTCCATTTATGAATCTTACCACGCGTACCCCGTTTATATGCGTGAATTGGCCGCTTCTTTGAAGGTTCCCTTTATCGACTTGGATACCCTTTCCCGCAATTACTTGCTGAGCTTGGGAGAATACTATTCCAACCATTATTTGAACATGTTCATTGATGAAGGGGAGTACAGCACCAGTGGTGCCCAGACCGACAACCAGCATTTGCAACAGATGGGTGCCAACGCCTTTGGCCGCATTGTCACAGAGCAGCTCCGTTTTCATAGTGACGAAAAGACAAAGCAACTTTCAACTTATTTAAAACCCATGTATCAGGTGGATGTAAAAGTGAGCCCCGCGGGGGCCGCAAAGGCTGCCACGGCAAGCAGCTACTATCCCGAGGGCATGGTGGTCACCTTAAAAACCACACCTAATTCTGGCTACACTTTTGTGGGCTGGTACGATGGCGACGGCAACAAGGTGAGCGGAAACCTTCGCTCCGAAATTAAGAGTTCCTACATGTACTCCTTTAAAATGGGCAACAAGTCTACCCAATATACGGCGGTTTATACAGGTGGTTCCGCTCAAAAATATACGGGAACAGGGGCTGCTGTTACCAAGTTCAGTGTGGATGTGCCCAAAAAATTGGATGGGCTCCCCTTTAACCCCGAGGGTTACATTAGCGGCCCTGCCGAAGAAGAAAAGAATCTTGGCCCCATTGAATTTTTGAGTGATTTTGAAGGCGAGGATTTGGACGGCTACAAGGAAGAAGATGGCCAGGGCTGGATTGAAAGCAACAATCCGGGCTTTAGCGGCAAAGGGTTTTGGAATTTTGCCAATGTGCTTGGTTCTACCGCCAGCCACAAGTTGGTGTTCCCCAAGGCAGAAACCGTTGTTCTTGGAATCGTCTACGCCAATGGCGGCAATTCCGACCGCATGATCAACGCCTATTTGGACCATGACTATTATGTGAGCTGCCCCCCTACAGGTTCCTGGTCCACTTGGGATACGGCATACGCCGAAATTATGCTTCCCCAAGGGGAGAGCACTTTGGACTTTATTTCCATGACTTCAGATGGTGGCCCAAACATAGACCATTTTGGCTTTAATGTAAAGGGAATTTGCCGTGTGGGTCAATGTGCTGCTGGCGAAGATTCTTCAGAAACTGACAGTTCAAAAACCGATACGGTTCCCTCCTTTGTGAAGGCTTCTCTGGAAATTCCCCAGCTGGG
>JABUUT010000071.1:19175-20810 GCA_021443045.1 Fibrobacteraceae bacterium | reverse complement strand
GCGTTATACTACGGCCAAAGTAAGGTAGGGTGAAAATGAAGTCGATTCTAAAATTTGCCACCGCTGCCGCCATTTTTACGGGAGTTGCCGTTAGCGATACCACCAGTTTTACCATCCACGTGATTGGGGATTCCACCGTTTGCGATTACAAGGATAACGCCTACCCTCAAACAGGTTGGGGCCAGGTGATTGCGCCCTTCTTTGATGGGTCCCGGGTGAAGGTCATCAACCATGCCATCGGGGGGCGCAGTTCCAAGTCCTTTGTCAATGACGGACGCTTAAAGACGGTTCTCGACATGGCCCAGCCGGGGGATTACATCTTTGTGCAGTTGGGAACAAACGACCGTGACTACAGCAAGGCGGAACGTTATGTGCCCATCGATTCCAGTGCCTACTGGTTTCAGCAGTATGTGGATGGAGCAAAGAGCAAGGGTGCCCACATAGTGCTTATGAGCCCCTTGATGATGAACACTTACCCCCGCAACGTCTTTGACAACAATATGACCGATGCCGCCCACAAAGGCAAGGAATATCCTGTTCGCGAAGTCATTGAGAATGTTGCGAAAAAGAACGGCGTGCCTTTTATCGACTTGACCGTCAAGACCTACAATTTTTACACGCAGGTCAGCTCCGCCTATATTTCCCGCTACATCTTCAAGATGTTTCTGCCCGGAGAATACCCCAATTACCCCAATGGCGTCACCAACGATGGAACCACGCACTTTCAGGAAGCGGGCTCCGTTGTCCATGCCCAAATGGTTGCCGAGGGGCTTCGCGAAAACCTGAACAATTCTAGTGTCAACGCTTCGGAAAAGAATGCCCTCACCACACTGGTAGGTGCATTGAAGATTACATACAAATTAACTATCAAGTCCAACATTTCTGGAAACGGTCTCATTACCCACAACCAGAATTTGCCCGGAGGCTCGGCCCTGAATCTGCATGTTTCTCCAGGGAGTTTTGGAAAGAAATTTGAATACTGGGCCGATGACGATTGTAATAAGGTATCGGCGGATTCCAACTACTACAAGGTGAAAATGCCCTATCGGGATATTACCTATACGGCCATGTTCAGCGGGGGCTCTGCTTGTGTGGCAACCTCCCACGGCACCGAAGATCCAAGTGCTGCAATCAGCTCCAGCTCCACCGAGGTGAACTCTTCCAGCAGCGGTACCGGCGAAGTCAAGTTTGAAATCCTTACGGGAACAGAATCCTGGCCCAGCGTCAGTGACTTGTCGTATCCGAACATCGGTGAAGATAGCGACGGCTGGACTGAATTTAACCACACGGGCTACGCTGGCAAGGGGTTTTTCAACTTCAACAATGCGGTATCGACCAGCGCCACCTACAAGATGACCTCTTACCAGTCGGCATCCAACGCCCGGATGTTCATCCGCTACTGCAACGGAAAAACCACCGCCACCAAGATGAATGTTCAAGTGGATGCCAAAACCTACGAAGTGGAATTTCCTCCTTCGGCAAGCTGGGACTCCTGGGACACGGTCTATGTGGATGATGTTTGGCTGGATGCCTGCGATTTCGACTTGAAGTTTACTTCCCTAACATCGGATGGGGGCCCCAATATAGACGTGGTGGGCTTTGACATCAAGGACGTGTACCGCATTGGTGCAGAAC
>JABUUT010000071.1:15534-16820 GCA_021443045.1 Fibrobacteraceae bacterium | reverse complement strand
CGGATTTCATAAAATACGTAAATTTGGGAATTCTACTCCAAATTTTACGCCAAAAATAGAATTTAAATGTCTAAAATTACGTATAAAATTGACTTTTGCCCATAAATAAGGTATATTTAGGGTATGGCTCATAATCGTAAATTGACTGAGAGACTGCAGGGACTTTCCCCAAATGAACGCAAAAAGGTGTTCGTTTTTACAGGTGCAAGGCAAACCGGCAAGACCACTCTCGTCAAGAATTTCTTTGATGACCACAAGTATATTTCCGTTGAAGACCCAGTAGGGCGATTGCCCTTCACCAAGCTGAATGCAAGCCAGTGGAGTGCCAATTTTCCAAAGGCCAGCCTGGACGAGGTTCAAAAGGAACCTGAGCTGGTGGAATCCATCAAGTCGGTTTACGACCAGTTCGACGACACCCACTACAATTTGCTTGGGTCCAGTCAGTTGCTGCTGCTGGAAAAGGTCCGTGAATCCTTGGCCGGGCGGTGCAAAATCTTTGAACTTTACCCTTTGACGCTCCCCGAACTGTCCGCCGATTCTTTTGACGCTCCCGTTCCGGATTCCATTTTTCAAAAGATGGTTCGCGATTGCACGGCTGGCCGCTTTGACAAGTCTTTTTTGGACTTGCTTTTGCCCGACTGGAAAATCAGTCCGCGCTACGAGATTCAGTACAAATGCTTTGAACACTACAAAAAGTTTGGCGGTTATCCGGCCCTTGTCAACAAGGATATGGCCGACGAGGAACGTTACGAGTGGCTCCGGGATTATGTTCGCACCTACCTGGAACGGGATGTCCGCGACCTTGCAAACTTCCGGGACTTGGAGCCCTTCGTAAGGCTTCAGCAGTATCTTGCCATGCAGACGGGGCAGACCTTGAACGCCTCGAGCATTGCCAAACAGCTTGGCGTTAGCGGCAAAACCGTTCAGCGCTACATCACATATTTCGAAATGAGCTACCAGATTCTTGCCCTTACTCCTTGGGAAAAGAATGCAAACAGGCGTTTGGTGAAAAGCCCCAAGCTGCACTATCTGGACAATGGTGTCTTGCAGTCGGTGCTCATGAAGCGGGGCGGCATTACGGGGGCCGAATTTGAAAGTCTCGTGATTGCGGAACTTTACAAACAAGTAAAGTCGATTCTTGTGGATGCCCGCTTTTATCATTTGCGAACAAACGATGGCTATGAGGTGGACTTTTTGATTGAACTGCCCCAAGGCTACTTTGCCTTTGAAATCAAGATGGCCGAAAAGGTGGATAGGGTCGATGCCCGTCACCTGCTTAGACTTGC
>JABUUT010000071.1:13300-15178 GCA_021443045.1 Fibrobacteraceae bacterium | reverse complement strand
GTGGAGGGTGACTTCGCGAGGGCCTCTGCTAGATTTTGCGCTACATTCCAGTGTCAGGGATTGTTCGTAGCGGAAGGGAATGCCCCCGCGTGTGAGAGCATCGGCGATGATGACTTCGGATTTGGAGCGCACGCGGGTGCCGTTACTGGCGTTGTATTCGGGAGCGCCCTCGCTGAAGGGGAGGCCTGTGTAGGGCTTTGCCAGCCATTGTGCGACGAACTGCTCCTGGGGCAATATGGCTGGGGTTACCAAAAGTTGCCTGCCAGGGTGCAGGCTCACAAAGGCTTGCTGCACGGCATCGGGATTGTATTTTTCGATGAAGTTTGAAATCTGTTGAATTTGTTTGCGGAGGGTTTCGTCGAGGGCTTCATCATATTTTTGCTGAGCGATTGCCTTGGCCTTGGATATTTGCGCCATGGGTAAATATTTGCCATGGGAATCGCCCGGCTGGGAGATGATGTAGTATTGGTAGGCGTTCTTGTGGGCTTGGACTCTAAGGCCGGGGGTTGGGCTTTTACCTGTTGATGGACGCGGACGGAGGTGCCTTTTGATAAAATTTTGTAGTTCTGCAAGGCGCTGGGCTGCAGCGTCCATCAGCTTGTCCGTAGGCAAGAATGCGGTGGCACTTCTTTTCGCCATATTCCCTCCGAATGTTCATACAATAAATTGGGTTGGGGGTTAACGCCCAGCCAACAAACATCGCGATTGTGCCGAAAATCTACAAAATTTTGTTTTTGCAGACCAGCGGTGGCGTTTTTGCCAAAGATGTAGCTGATGTGGATCGAATTTTGCGTATTTTTGGGGTGCTTTTTGCAGTGTTTTTTGCAGCGGGGCGGATAAAATAAGGTTTTGGCTTGTATTTACACGCCCCTCGGAGGGTCGGTGGGGTTGTTTTGGGTGGTGTTTTGTGGAGGAGGGCGTGTAAATAGGCTATTAAAGTGGTGTTTTATCCGCCCCGAAGCTGAAATTTTGCAAAAATCTCTATTAATTTATATGCAAAATAGACTTTTGGGGCGGATAAGCGGCATGGTAACATGCCGATTTACACGCCCCGCCCTATGATTTTATCCCCTTGACTCCGCTTAAGGGTGCTGGCAACGGGGCGGCAGGAACCATTTCTCGATGGTGGGGCGTGTAAATCCAAGCCCATAGGGCCTGCTTATCCGTCCGCACACGCATTCAGGGGAGCATAGGCCGTTTTTTTGCAAAAAACGACTGTTGCGAGGGGTGTGGCTCCACCCCTTTCCATTCGCATTACTATCTTTTAGGCGAAAAAGGGGCCTTGGGAAGTGCTCAGGGCAAGCCGTTTCGGTTGTTATAGAATTAAAACGAAGGATATATGGCAAATCGTGTTGTTATCGGTTCCCAGTGGGGAGACGAAGGTAAAGCCAAGGTTGTTGATTTCTTGACGCTGGACGCAGACATCATCGTGCGTTTCCAGGGTGGCGCGAACGCCGGCCACACCGTGGAAGTGGGTGACCAGAAGTTTGTGTTCCACCTGATTCCGTCGGGCATTATGCATGCCGACAAGGTTTGTGTTATTGGTAATGGTGTGGTGCTGGACCCCATCCAGACTTTGGCAGAAATTGCGGATTTGCACACCAAGGGCATTAACCCAGAGGGCCGCCTGTTCATTGCCAACAACGCCCACGTGGTGCTCCCCTACCACTCCACCTTGGACAAGGCCAAGGAAAAGAAGGCCGGCAAGGCAGCCATCGGCACCACTGGCCGCGGTATCGGGCCTTGCTACAGTGACAAGGTGAACCGCATTGGCGTTCGCGTTGGCGACTTGATGGACGAGCGGGAACTGCGCCCCCGCGTGGAAGCCATGGCCAAGGTTCATAATGAAGAGTTCAAGGCCATGTACGATGTGGAACC
>JABUUT010000071.1:5643-12626 GCA_021443045.1 Fibrobacteraceae bacterium | reverse complement strand
TTGGTGCCAAGCGTGACCAGAGCATCGTGATTGACGAAGGTCTTGCACGCGGGCTTAATGCTTAATTAGAAACACTGGAGGATTCCAATGGATGAATCGATTGTTGGTTTGTTGAAAGGTGTGGAACTCTTTTCGGAATTGAACGAAGAGCAGCTTGCAATGCTTTGCGACTTGGTTGTGGCCCAGAACTTTACTCGTGATGAAACGGTGGTTCTGGAAGGTGACGACTCGGTGCAGGCGCTGTATCTCATTGCTTCGGGTTCCGTGCAAGTCTATATGACTGGCGCTGACGGTCGTGAAACAATTCTTTCATTCTTGGAACGAGGCGACTTCTTTGGCGAGATGTCTCTCATCGACGGCGAACCCAGGTCTGCCTCGGTTCGCACGGTTACCGATGCCAAACTTTTGGCCATCCATCGGGAATCCTTCCTTAAGCTCATTCGCCAGAGCCCAGAAATTGCCATGGGCCTCTTAAGTGAAATGAGTAAGCGTCTTCGCAAGGCCAACCGTCAGATTGGCTCCTTGTCCACCATGTCGGTTTCGGGACGTGTGGCAGGAACCTTGCTGAACCTAATGGAAGAACGGGGCGTTCGCATACATACCGATGGTGGAAAAATGGTGACGGTTATTCACAACCGCCCCACCCAGCAGCAGCTGGCCGACATGTCGGGCACCACTCGCGAAACCGTAAGCCGCATTAGTTCCCTTTTGGTTCGCACCGGTGCCATTGCCATGACTGGCAAAGACATTGTGATTTTTGACGAAGGCATGCTCCAGGAAAAGGCCACTAAGGGTTAGTACCTATTATGAATAAATTAAAGGCTGTTGTTGCCCACCTCCGCAAAATGCCGGTGGTTAAGGCGTTTCTTGTTTGGATTGTTCTTCTTGTAATTATCGCTTTTGCAGTAGATAAAATTTTAATGCCTATTTTTGCAGGGGCCCTGACGAGTACCGGCGAAGTTCCTGCGTTGGAAGGCTTAAGCAAGGAAAATGCTGAAAAGGCTTTGGAAGAAGCTGGCTTTAAATATGAATGGACCGAAGAGGGCCGCTACAGTAGCCTGGTTCCTGCGGGAATGGTTCTGGTGCAGATGCCCAAGGCCGGCCGCATAGCCAAGAAGGGCCGCACCGTAAAGCTTACCCAGAGTTTGGGCCTTAGAGAAGTAGACATACCCGACCTTCGGGGAAAGAGTCAAAAACAGGCTGAAATTTCTATTACCCGTGCGGGACTGGTTGTGGGCCCCGTGGTAAAGGGAGCTCATAGGAGCATTCCCCGTGGTGTTGTTATTCGCACTATTCCCGGTTCCGATGAAAAGGCCCGAGTTGGCGATACGGTTCGCATTGTGATTTCTGCAGGGGCTACAACAGGCAAGCAGATGCTTCCGGATTTTTCGGGAATGCAGATTGAAGCGGTTTATGGCGAGCTGGAAAAGCTTGGATTTAAGGTGGGCAGGATTAAACGCCAGAAGGGCGAGAATGGTGAAGCCCCAGGGACTGTCCTTGAAACTTCACCGAAGGAAGGGGATTACCTTCCGCCCGATTCCAAAGTCAACTTTGTAATTGTCGATTAGAGGTAGGGCGTTGCGGTTTTTCAGTTCCATATTGACTGCTGTGACGTTTTCTTTTTTGCTTGGGGCCTGCGCAGGTTCTTCGGCAAAAAAAGAAAGTACTGCAGAGCCTTTGAGTTCTGTAGATTCGTTGGTGTTAAAATCTGCTGCTAGGGAAATTGATCCAAGAACCAATATGGACTTGGCTCACCAGGCTTTTATTGGGGCTTTGGAAATGGAAATGCGGGGTGAAAGCGATGTGGCCGAGGTGTTGTGGCAAAAAGCATCGGAAGCCGACCCCAAAAGCCGATACCTGGCCTTTGCCTATGCAGAAAGAATCGCCTCCCATAAGGGGCTAGAACCTTTGGCCCTGGAACAAGCTCAAAAGGCAAACCTGCTGAAGGGAACCCCAAGGGCTTCTGAATACGCCCTTTTGGCGGAATTGTACGTTAATGACGGCAAGGCGGATTCGGCGCGCAAGTATTTTAGCCTGGCAGCCGATTCTTCCCACAACCAGGACATGCCGCTGCTTTACGACTATGCCTTGTTCCTCGAAGCCATAAAGGACCATAAAGAATTGGTTCGGGTATACGCCTTGCTGCTTCCTCAGGTTAATTACATCCACAGCCTCCTTCAGAGGCAAATTCAGTTGCTGTTTACTTTAAAGAAAGATTCCGCTGCGGTAGCCCTTTTTAAGGAGGCCTACGAAGCCACAGGTGACAAGTCCCTTTTGTCGAAGCATGTACAAGGGCTGGTGGTGCTAAAAAAGATAAAGGAGGCTAAAGCCATTGCCGACACCGTGACGGGCTCCTCGGAAGATGACGAATCCATTGTGGTGGATATGTTGACTTATTTTTTTGATGCCGGCAAGAGAAAGGAAGGCTATGAATTTTTGAAGAAAAAATATTACGAGGATCAGGTTCGCACGCCCCTTATTCTTAATTTTTTAGGCCACTATGACTTTTTGTTTGAACAGCTGGATAGTGCCAAGGTTCATTTGAAAAAAGCTGCCGAGCTACTTTCGGAACAGTCTAATTACGTGGTTGAGGCGTACAGGGTTTTAACCAACATTGCACTGCGACAGAATGAAAATGCATTGGCCGTGCAATATGCCGAAAAAATGGATTCTGCCTCTTTGGGTAGCTCTAAGCCCATGCTGGCTATGACATACGGGTTTGCTGGTGAGTACAAGAAGGCTTACACTCTGCTGGATTCCCTTTTGGGGGCTTGGAGCGATTGGAAACCCTCTGCTGTAGCTGGCAAAGAATCCATGGCCGCCCTTAGGGAAAACGCGGAACGCAGTTTTAGACAAATTCAAAATTCCTACGCCCGTATTTTAACCCTTGAAGCGAGGAAAATAGAAAACGACGGCATGTCCGATACTTTGCGTTTAGCCTATGCCAAGGAAAACCGAGTTAAGGCTCACTTATTCTGGGAAGACATTGTTAGGGCTGATTCTTCCATGTTAAATGTGCGTATGAGCATAGCTATGAATTTGGAACGATTGGAACGGTACGATGAATCTTTCAAGATTTTTGAATCTTTGTTAAGTGCCCCTGAGAATGAGCAAATTGAACGGGAAGATGTGCTGAATTACTATGGATACACGCTGATTGACCTGAATCGCTCACCCGAAGAAGTGGAGTTGGGTTACAACATGGTTTTGCAGGCAATGGCCATTGACGAAGCCGCCGGTAAAAAGACGAACGATGCTTATTTGGATTCCAAGGCTTGGGGGCTTTACCGCAAAGGTATGTATGATGAGGCGTTGAAGGTGATGCTGATGGCCGATTCGGAGATGCTTGGCGAAGACTATGTTTATTGGGAACATTTAGCAGCCATATATGGGGCATTGGGTAAAAAACAGGATGCCACCAAGGCATACAAAAAACTTTTGAAGATGCGCCCGAACCATTCTGAAGCATTAAAATATCTGGGCAAAAAGAAGAAGTAGTTTATGCGCTGGCTGCTGTTGCTTTGGGGCTTTGCTGTTTTTTTATGGGGATGTGCGGCTACCACAAAGAATCCCCCCTCAACAGAAAACTCCTCCACCCTTCTTGAACAAAGTTCCGAAACTCCAATTGAAATTCAAGACAGCCTCCGTGCCAAATTTTCCCTGACCATTACTCAAAAGAAAAACGGAAGCCCAACCACCCAGAATTTGGATGCCGTTATTTTTTCTGTTCCCGGGAAGCGTTATCGAATGGAGCTGACTGGGCCCATGGGGGTAGGGGTGGCTTCGTTGTTGTGGCAAGAAGATGGTTGGAAAATAACTTTTCCTACTGAGAAAACTTATATGGAAGGTGCTGGCTACATGGTGGGGCTTTTAGGCGATAAATCTGTTCCCATGGTGAATATCCATCAGGTTGCCGATTTGTTCCGTGGGGTGCTGGTTCCTGAAAATGCACAGGAAATTTCTCGTGATACTTTGGAAGACGGCTCTGTGGAGGTGCTGGCCCAGAATGG
Organism: Fibrobacteraceae bacterium; assembly: GCA_021443045.1. Classification (GTDB taxonomy): domain Bacteria; phylum Fibrobacterota; class Fibrobacteria; order Fibrobacterales; family Fibrobacteraceae; genus Fibrobacter. The sequence goes on along the minus strand of JABUUT010000071.1, from coordinate 8,616 downwards.
AGCTGGAGTAAAATTTAGATATGGCATTAAGTTGGCTGTGCTGGACTCCATTTCAGAAAGTGGTGATGCCCGTGGCGGTGAGGGGCGTGGCGAAAATATTTCCTGGGTTTCTCTATTGGGAAGTAACGGCAAGGTACTTTTGAAGGAATACAAGGAATTTGATGGGGTGAAAACTCCAAAGGTGATTTCTTTTGAGCGGGACGGTGAGCCTTTTTTAAGCATATCAGTGAAAAAAATTGACAGAAATAAAAGTTTTAGTAGGGGAACCTGGCACCTGAATGTGCCGAGGAGTTTTGTTCGCATTAACTAGTTTTAGTGGCTATAAAGGAAGCTATTTTACAAGCCGGTAGCTTTCGTATGTCAGATGGCCTACCAGTTTTTCGATTTCCTTGTTCAGGGAATCCAGCCCGATTTGCTCGACGAGAGTTTTCTCGTTGCCAAACAAATCGACGCCAAGGCCAAGCCTCTCACCTTCGATGTTGTAGCCCATGGCGCTGAGTATGGTGGGGTACATGTCCACATCGGTATAGATTCGATTTTCTTCTTGCAGGGGTTTTTTGGCCGGGTTTATAAAAATGTTGACCCATTTTCTGCTGGGGCTTTCTTTTACCAGGCGGTCACCCATAAACAGATGGTCGCCAAAAACAACGATGGTGGTGTTTTCGTAGAAGGGCTTGCTTTTTATATAACTTAAGAACAAATCCAGCTGCTTGGAAACACACTGCACGCAGGCCTTGAGAATTTCGTCCTTATTTTTTTCGTCGGTGGCCTTTACACAATCGCCGTCGTAAATACCGTAGGGGCTGTGGGTGTCGATGGTGAAGAAGGTCAATGAAAAGGGCTCCGAAATAGTATCCAGTATTTGCTCTGCAAAAACAAAGGCATCCTTGTCGGGGACTGATTTTGCAGCGTGGTTCCGGGTCATTTCTTCTTCATTTATATGCAATCTTTCGATTAAATCGTCGGGGCCGTATATTTCTTTTACGGTCTGGTCTTGAAAGTACCTTTTGAACTGGGGAAAAAGTCCGTGGTTGCCCTGGAAAAATACTTGATGGTAATTTTGCTTGTCCAGGGTTTTGTACACACTGTTGTAATAGAGGTATGCTGGAGTTTCGCTATAAACCCGTACCATGGGGACACCCAATGTTTTAGACACGGTGGCTCCAAAGGTGTGGCTTGCGCCCCTTGTGTCAAAACCGCCTCCAATGTGGTTTCCGCTGCGGCCAAAGTTTACATTCTGCTGTGCCAGGCGGGTCAATTCTGGCATCAAATTCTCGTCAAGATAACCGCCGTTTAATTTATCTGCAAAAGAGGTCTCCATAGATTCCATAAAGAGTACAATGAGGTTGCGCTTGTTTTCGGGAACGGTGATTTTCACAGAATCGGAGTAGACATAGTTTTCCACAAAAAAGGGCGAGTAGCTGGCGCAGTCTTCAGGCTCCCCGATGAGAGCGGTCACATAGTCTTTAATCGGTGTTTCGTAAATAAAAAGGGCTACGGTCCCCACAAAATACACAAGAGCAGGAATTAGCCTTTTCCATAAGTCACCCAGCATAAACAAAGAAAGTGCCGACAGCAAAAAGGCGATAATCAACGCATTGGGAATGGTTGCGGCAAAGTATTGATGGACCATGGAATAAGCGAATTCATCAAAAGGCATGGCCAAGGTGAGCAGAACGGCGTTGGCATCTTGCAAAGGGAATGTCTTTGCGCACCACGCCAGGCTAGCCCTCAACTGCACGGCAAAAAAAGTCACGAAGAAAACAATAAATACTTGTGGCACTTTGATTGGATGCGAGCGCCAGTACAAAGCGAGCAAAACAACAAAGGAAATAATGAATAGAGGAGAAACAGGCAACGAATCGGGAGTGAGAAAACCATTGGAAACAATGTAGGAGACACATTCCTCAATGGCGATTATCTTTAGCGCAACAATTGCAATCTTTTTTACTCTATCGTTCATACTGTTTTCTCAATAAGGTGACTTTGTTCAATATAGATTTTTAGTTCAGAATAATCATGGGAACCCATTTGTAATAGAACTTGGAAGCCAATGAAACGTCTCTGAACGAGCCCGTGGATAATTTTTAGGCAAACCCTGATTTTTCTAGCAAATAAGAATGCCACAAACAAAACCACAAAGGCTTGAACAATTGGCGTTAAAACAAATACAAAGTGCCCCCACCAATGATAGGACGCAATAATCCAGACATCGGCCAGCGTCATGTAATAGGTGGTGTAAAAAAACGAAATCCAGTCGGCGATGATTACAAAAAAGGTAAAAACTACAAATGTTGCCAACGAAATTCCTTTGTATTTGCCAGAAGCTTTTTCTTGAAGCACGGCAAGCATAACCAAGAAAATAAAGTAATCAATGCTTAAAATGCCATAACCCTGGGGAACGTCAAAAACATAGGAGGCAGAGTAGGGAATAACCGATATAAGCATCGGCAGTGTTAAAAGATAAAGTATCTTCAGAGGCATATATCGCTGTTGTTGCAAAAAGGCTCTCCAAACGGAGAGCCTTTTAATTTACGTAATCGTGCAGGATTATCGGCCAATGTTTTCAAAAGAGGGTGTGAGCGTTTTGCATCCAGCGTCACCACTAGGCACCTTTGCAGAGAATGATACTACGGAACTTGAAACTGTTGCTTTAACCGCCCATTCTTTATTTGCGTCACATTCATTCAACTTAATAAGATTTGAGGCTTTCCAAACAGTTGTTTCGCTAAGACTCCCATTACTCATAGCAATGGTGCCGCCGTCATTGCTATAGGTGCCATCCTGTTCATATTTGAAACTGGTTGTTTGAGTTTTAGGAGCAGCTGAGGTCGAGCCTGTTGCAGCAGAACCAGGGCCCTTGTAACCAATAAGTTCCCATTTACCGATTGCATTGCTTTCGGAGAAGTAGGATTCCTGCAACTTCACGTAGGTTGCGATTTTTTTTTATCAAAATTTACTCATTTTCCCCAA
>JABUUT010000071.1:1528-3014 GCA_021443045.1 Fibrobacteraceae bacterium | reverse complement strand
ATTTCTTAAATATTTTACAAAAGTCCACATAAATTTACAAAAGGTGCGTGTCACAACACGTGATTTTGCGGGTGTGCAAAAAGACTTACCGGATGGGGCGTTTTTTTACATCTATCACCGCTGAGTGTCAATGCTTGTTATTCATTGGCGGTCTTTTCCAGATGTTCGCATAACGACGATAGGGTGGGTCTCATTCTAAACGACAATCCTGCAAGTTCCTCCTCTTTTAAGAGGGGCTTGAGTTCGGTGAACGAGTCTTCAGTTAGGTTGTTTGCAATCTGTCTCAATTTAACAATAAGCTTAGAAATGTTTTTTGATGCAGAAACGTTGGCGTACGAACGGGCATTTTTTAGACGACCATTCAGAATTTCTATGTCAGGCTTGATTCTAAAGAGGGATTCGTAAATGTAAATATCGTACAAATCACGCATTAACTCTCGCTCATTCCAAGCCGCAATTTTATGGGCAAAGGCCACGCTTGGCTCCATAATCCGAATAATTCTAGGTGGATGCCCGTATGGTGTACACAGAAGCGACGACGACATGGGTATTGAGGAACATTCTGTTTCTGCCGAAACTTCAATCTGTGCCGATTGGCCTCTATAAGAAACAAGAATGCGCAGTGCTTTTGAATTCAAGCTACTTTTAAACTCCAAATCCGCAATGTTTATTAATTTATCTTCAATAAGTGTTTTTACATCCTTCTTAGAATCGTAGGGGACAAAAATGTAATCCACATCGTTTGTGTATCTTGGACTATGCATAAGTCGTAAAGACATCCCACCCTTCAAAATGGCCGAATTGCCAAAGCTAACGGCAAAAAAATCGATAATCCACGCAAGCAGCTCTTCTGTATTTCTAAATGCGTCCATACACGGTATCCTTTGCAAATTCAACAAATTTAGGGTTTTGATATTTAGAAAGAAATTCCTCAAAGATTTTTTTTGAAACTTGCGAATAGTCTATATCTTGAAAAATATTGAAGTGGTAGGTTTTGCCATGCTGGTAAAAATAAAGAGTGTCAAGGACTGCTTTTTCGGGAGTCGCTATTTTAACACCATCTCCATTGGGAACAAATCCAAAGAACAATTTGTTTGTTATGGTGGAGTATTCCAAATTGACTTTTCCTGAAAAAGATGCCGCACATCCGGTAGTTATGGAACTTACCAGATATGGACTTTCGGTGCCGATCATTCTATGAAATGCCAGAGCGCTACCTAGCGACACGTAGGACTCGCTGCGGACTTTTGCAGAAAGAATTAAAGGACTGAAATCTTTGGAAGTATATACGCCCCTACAATAAGGCTGCAACAAGCTCGCCGATTGAAACTTTTTTATAGTCATCCGCAGGGCTTGATAACTAGATTCGTCAAACAGGGAACTTAGTTCAGGCAGCGAAAATACGCCTCCCACTTCCGGAGCCATTTTAATCAAGCGCTCTATGTTTTCGTAGTCTTTTTTCATATTCATAGAAAATATAAGAAAA
>JABUUT010000071.1:0-1462 GCA_021443045.1 Fibrobacteraceae bacterium | reverse complement strand
AAAAAAAGGCTCCCCGATTGGGGAGTCTTTAAAGTTTTGCGGTTAAGCTAGACTACTTGCCAATCTTGTCGAAGTTTGGAGTAAGGGCCCCGCAAGTTGTAAGGTTGGCTGCAAGAATAGCGGCCTCAAAGGATGCTTCTCCAGCTGTAGTGCCATTTGCGTCTGTAGAGTTATTTCCCTTCACTGTAACAGTCCAGTTTTCTGCTGCAGGACAGTCGTTTAATTTTGCATTACTTGTTGCTGCCCAACCCTTAGTACCAGCACTTGTTAAGCTGGTCGTATTATTGGTAAATCCAGTTGCGTCCTTATAAGTAAAATTAGTCGTCTTTGATATGGCTCCCCCTGTTATTGCACTTGCGGTAGTTTCTTCACCGGGACCCTTGTAACCAATGATACCCCAGTTTCCAACCGCCATAGATTCAGAAATATATGCCTGTTGCATCTTCACGTAGGTTGTGTTGTATTCGGGGAAATAAACATAAAAAATTTGCAAGATTTTTCTTTTTTTATGTATATTTTGTGTATGGACGTTTTATTTGAATGGGATTCCCAAAAGGAAAAAATCAACATCAAAAAGCATGGAGTTTCCTTTTCGGAAGCGAAAAGCTGTTTTGAAGATGACTTTGCGGAAATTTTTGCAGATGATGCTCATTCTCAAAACGAGGATCGTTCAATACTCATTGGAATGTCCAGCATTTTAAGAACTCTGGTGGTTGTGTTTACAGAACGGGTTCCCAAGGACGGAACCTTCGTAAATCGAATTATCAGTGCGCGAAAAGCTACAAAAAAAGAATCCGATTATTACTGGTCAAAAAGAAAAGGGAGCTTGAAATGAAAAAAGAATATGATTTTGCAAAAATGCAAGGACGCAAAAACCCTTATGCAAAAATGCTGAAGAAAAGTGTCAGCTTAAAGTTGAGTTCCCTCACAGTCGAATACTTCAAGAAACTTTCCCAAACAACAGGGCTCCCTTACACAGTCCTTATGGATTCATATTTAAGTGATTGTGCTCTAAAAGAACGAAAAATTGAAATGTCCTGGAAATAACTGATTATGGCAAATTCTGCCGAGTATAATATGAAACCATACCAAGAGGGAATGAAGGATGTTTCTGGTACTCTTCCGGACGATGAAATAAGTGCCCTTGTTTCTGACATACGACATGGGATTGAAGATTCGGAAAAGATTCCTGCTGACCTTAATGTACAAAAAATTGACGAGGGCATGGATGCACTGTGGAATTCTGGTGCTATTGATGAAAATACCATCTAACGAAGCTATTCGCACATCCATGTTGAACTATAGTAAAGAAGAGTGGATGACAAATATTCCCCTATGGTAAGCATGTTGACCCGATAAGGTTGGGATGATTCATGTGAATGTCTCACACCTTTTCCCACTTGTCGGTTTTAGCTGAGGTGGCGGCGGCTTCCATCATGGCGAGGCCCTCTAGCGAAATGTC
>JABUUT010000070.1:24123-28578 GCA_021443045.1 Fibrobacteraceae bacterium | reverse complement strand
AACTTCAGGAGGCTATTGGAATTAGGCCGCTAGTGTCAAATTTTCTGGAAGTTGAGAATGACAGTGGCGACGTTTTTTATTTACAGTGGCGATGTTTTTTAATCAAAAAGGGCGGTGTTTTGAACCGCCTTTTTATATGAGAAGCTTCCAAGTTTTTCTTTTAGAAACCGATACTCAACTGACCCATGTAGATACGCTCTTCATCTTGGCCTGTGTAGTATCCCAATTCTTCGGCCCATGTGGCAAATTCAAAGGTGAACACCCGCAGTACTTCCAGGCTGAAACCGGCAGTGGGGTAGCCTCCTTTAAAACCTCCCGCAAGACGCATGGCCAAAGCGCGTATGGCGTAGTGGTATCCTGGCCATGCCAAAAGGTTCTGTTCCCATTCCACGCCAAAGTTCACGTGGCTAAGGGGCTTGTAGTTTCGATCGCCAGACTGGAATGCATTTTCGTAGTCGCAGGCAAAGTTGAATTTGCGGCCAAAGCCTGTGTTCTTGTTGAAGAAACGAGGGCTGTAGTTAAAACCAATGGTAAAGTTGGGGTCGATTTTGTCGCCAGCCAAATCTTTAAAGTACACGTCTCTTAGGGATGCGCCAATCCTTAGCTCGCGGGTTAGCTGGTAGAGCAAACCAAAGTCCATGCCCACAGAAATGGAATTTAAATCAAAAATATTGTCGGTGGCATCGTGGTAGCGGTCTTCCAATGTGTCGGAAACGTTTTCGTAATTAAGAATATCGAAGGTGATCATTTCCACTTTTTCACGTTTGGCGCCTTTTACACCAATACCGGCAGAGAAATTGTCGGTAAAGCCGTAGGCAAAGCCTAACTGGATTACACCATCGATGTAGAATGTGTCAATGGCCATAAATGGGAGAACCAACCCACCGTCAAAGTATGGGGCCACGTTTCCGTCAACCCAAACGGCTCCACCAAAGTTGTGGATGGCTAATTCGGCATCCATCTTGATTTTCATGGCCATGTATTCGTGGTCGTAGGAATTCAATGTTTCAATAAGTTCCGGATGTTTAGACAAACTATCTATGAGAAGGCTTCCGCTTGCCATGTTGTTTTCTACTTCGGCGGCGTGAATTCGTGCGTAGAGCTTGTACAGATCCTTGGCATCGCCGTAGGTGGAGAAGTATTCTTCAAAGGGGCCGGCTCCACCCAAATTGAGGCGCATGTCAATCATGTTTCTTGGGTAGTAACCCTGTTCTGGCCGTAGTTCGTAGTTGCCTAGCCGGTTTATCTGGTTTAAGCCAGCGTAGTTATAGTATATGGCTTCTTTGTCGTCTACCACGGCAACATGGGCGTTTCCCATGGATTCGGCACGCAGGGAATGGTGGGTAGGAGCCTTGGCGGCAAAAGATGCTGCAACAGCGCAAAGAGATAAAATGGCAATAATCTTTTTCATTATTTTCTACCCTCAAACCACATTAGGAAACGATTGTAGTCGTAGTTGTTCCAGCAGCCGCCAAGCATGGCCTTGCGAGCATCCAAGTCGTATTGGATGTTGTTGATGTCGTTGTCTAAACGAATGGCTTCCTTGATTCGGATATGTTCTTCCTTGGAGGATGGGTCGGTTGCTCTTACGGTCCAGGTCAGGGCTGTGGCAAACTTGAAAATTCTGTCTGGGTTAATTTCCCATTCTTCCGCGTTGCCAGGCTCTCCATCGCCATTAATGTCTACCAGCTTGTAGGAATCTGAAATTTTGAAGGGTGGGTAACCTGTTTTTTGGTAGGCTATTACAGTATTGGGGTCGCCCATGTTGTAAATGTCATTGGAACGAAGGTCTTCGTCAATTTCGCCATCGCCGTCGTTGTCTATTTTGTCGGGAAGTTCTTCGTCTACACAACCGTCTCCATCGTCATCAATATGGTTTCCTACGGTAAAGAACACGCTTTCGCGGCCTGCATTGTCTGTGGACGAAACCTGCTGGTCCATAAAGCTGAGCTGGTCGGCAACAAAGCCTACTGCAACAACTTTTCCGGTATCGCTGAGGAGTTTGAATTCTGGTGCCAGGTCATCTAGCACGGTGCTCATTTGGTCGGGGTTTTCTTGAAGGGCAATTAAGGCTTCCTTGGTGGTGTGGATGATTTCTTTAACATCGTCTACTAGGGTGTCTAGATTGAGCTGGGAAAAGTTGATGCCAAAGCCGTTTTCGGTGGAGAACATGTTGTTGATGCTGCTCTGGGTTTTTCTCATGGCTATGCCGGTTTTGGTAAGCTGGAGAATGGAGTAGCTGGCCGAGTAAACCCTGAAGGGAACAGCGTTGTCTGTTTTTCCGGCCTTTTCCCTTGCAATAAGTTGGTCTAGAACGAACAAAACGCTGTCGATACCGTTTTTGTACTTTATGGCCTCGTCGTCAGACATTTGCAAAAAGCCGCTGAGGGCGCTTCCGGAGGACTTGGCGTACTTGAGCATTTCAAACACATTGATGTTCTGCTGGTTCATAATGCACTTGGCCCAGGCGTACCATGCAGAAGAGTGGCTGGAATCGGCGTGAATGGCCTGCTTGAAATAATCGGAGGCAATGGTGTATTCACCCTTTCTAAAGTGAATGTAGCCTTCGTAGGTCAGTGCATCTGGGTCGTCAGAGGCTACGTCTGCAGACTCTGTTGGGTTGAACAGGTTGCAACCGATGAAGCCTACCGAAAGAGTTAGGGCAACGGTTAGAACCTTGAACATCATAAATGGTTTCATAACGCTTTGATTCCCAATTAAATTTATGTATCAAAAAGATAAATTTATTCTTACAAAAAAGAATCATTTATGGATTTTTTTTACCCTAATTATGGGTATATTTGTGGTAAATGAACACGTACCGCGATTATTTTCCTACCAAGGCCTATAAAATTGCTGAAAAACGCTTAGGCTCTCTTCTTGGTGCCGAAAGAAATCGCCTGGATTGTTTGGCGGAAGGGTTGGGCCGCAAAAGTGCCATAGGCCCCGACAACCTTTTACAGCAACTTCCCTGTATTATCCAGTTTACCCAGGATTACCACAAAGCTTTTGATATCTATTTAAAGGCTGTAATTCCCCAGCAACCTAGGCCCATCCAGTGTAGGCCTGCCTGTGGAAACTGCTGCCATCATTACCCCATGTCGGTGGAACCTTTTGAGTTAATTTATGTGTACCAGCAGCTGCGCTCCCGCCCCGACCTGATTTCGGTTATGGAAGCTTGTCAAATGCGTTCGGGGCTTTTTGAAAGATTCTATGAGGAGCGGCTTAAGGCTGGGGCTTCTGAAGACGATGCCGAAGACGAGGCTCTTCACGATTTTTTTAGTGCATGGCATTCATGCCCTTTTTCTAATAAAGTGGGGGATTGCACCATTTACCCGATACGCAGTGTTTCTTGCCGCATGTACTTTAGTGAAACGGAACCAAAATATTGTACGCCGGAATTTTTACAGACCGACAAGAACGACAGTTATATTGTATATTTGCCAGACAATGTTGAAGAAGCTGTTTTCGGCATTTCGGAGCATTACGAGGCTTTGCAACTTCCGGAAAGTTTCTTTGGAGGACTTTTGGCCTTAAATGGCTACGAAGGAATGTTGGATTCGTGATGGATGAAGTGCAGCTGGACTTGTTCGGGATTGTGCCCAAGGTTGAAGTGAAGCCTGCCATTCAGGCGGCTTCGCCGGACTGTACCCAGAATGGTTTGGTGCGCTTTAAGTATAACCCGTTGATGCGAAAAAGTATCCGGTGCAAGTCGGGAGGCCTGTTTGGGTTTCCTGAGGTGGTTTTGCCGGCGTACATGAAAGATCCCGAGTTTGCTGTGGCTCGGGAAATGGCGGCTGAGTGGGCGGAGTATGCCCTAAAACGCAAAACCCAGAAGAATAAGGAACGTATAAAAGAGCTGGTGGGTCGTTTTTGGACTTTGGTAGACCAGATTTTGGCGGATAAGGGTTTAAAAACCACGGACAGTCGGGGAAGGCTTCCGCCTATACGTCCCAAAGGCGACTACCACGACTTGCGGGATGTGTTGGCTGCCATTAACGACACTTATTTCGAAGGTGCCCTAAACTGTCGCATTACCTGGAGCAACAAGGTTGGGGGCCTCAGCTTTCATTCCCTTCGAAAAGATCCGGTGAGCGAAGAAGAATTTCACCTTATAAGCATTAGTCGTGGTTACGATGCGGCCAATTGCCCGTTGTATGCGGTGGCCGGTGTTGTGTATCATGAATGTTTGCATATTGCTATTCCTGTTCAGCTAGTGAATGGAAGACGGGTGATGCACGGTCGTGAATTTAGGCGTCAGGAAAAACGTTACATATATTATGATGAATGGATAAAATGGCACAAGGAAGTGCTTCCTAAAAATGTGCGGGCTATGAGGAAAGGGAAGAAACTGTAGACTGGTGATTGGTAATCAGTGGTCAGTTATCGGTTTTCAGTTATCAGCGGTGAGGTCGCGACGGTGTCGCTTTGAGGCGTGAGGTCGTTCGCTACGCT
>JABUUT010000070.1:14777-21776 GCA_021443045.1 Fibrobacteraceae bacterium | reverse complement strand
CAAAATTTTGTGCATCACTTTTTTCTCGCACTTTTTGAGATGTACCAAAAATTGCAAACGATACTTATATATTACATTTTTTTAATTATATTTCTGTGTAATATGGGATTCTTGGTCAAAAGGAGAATTTGGGTATGATGGACACTGCTTTAGGTAGGTGGGTTTCTTTCACGTTGTTTATGGGGGCTTTCTGTGGCGCTTTTGCGGCAGATTGGTATGCCAAGGATGTGCGCCAGCAGGGGCATGACCCGTCTATGATGCGTACGGAGGATGGCTACATTCTAATGTCCACCAACAACGATTTGGCCATGTGGAGCTCCGAAGATATGGTAACATGGGCATCCAAGGGCAGGGCTCTTGGCGATGCGTCTGGCTGGGACAACTGGCTGCATCAGGCCGTAGGTGGCAAGCATGATGGCATTTGGGCTCCAGATATTTTTCAGATGGATGGACAATACGGTATCTTCTATTGCGGATCCGTTTTTGGTAAAAGAACTTCCGCAATCGGACTGGCAACCAATTCCAGCATGTCTCTTTCAAATCCATCCGCTGGCTGGACCGATAAAGGAGAAATCGTTCGCACCACCAATACCAACAACTACAATGCCATTGATGCCGACGTGGTAAAAACGGTGGAAGGGGAGTATTGGATGACCTTTGGCTCCTGGAATGCTGGCGGCATTCGACTTGTTAAGCTTGATGGAAATACGGGTAAGCTTGCTTTAGACGATAAGAACAACTACATGATTGCTACCCGCAATGGTAGCGGCATTGAGGGGCCTAGCCTTATTGAACATGGTGGCCAGTATTTTTTATTTACCGCATGGGATGTTTGTTGCAAACAGGGCGATGAAATAGAACAGACAACATACAAAACGGCCATGGGCCGCGCTGATAAGGTGAATGGAACCTATAAAGACCGTAGTGGCAAGGAGCTGAATAGCGGTGGTGGCACCATTTTAATGCAGCGTTACAGCCGTTATGTGGGCCCTGGTGGTGGCGAGGCTTTTAAAGACTTAAACCGAATCCGCTTTGTTCACCATTACTATGATTTGACCGGTGACAAGTTTAACCACATTCATGTTCGCGACCTGGTGTTTACCGACGACAACTGGCCCGAAATGGGGCAGCCTTTCTTGGGTCGTTATCTGAGTGCCGAGGCGGAACATGGCATTGTGACTCGTGCGGTGTCGGGAGACATTACGTTCAACTACACCAATGATGCTTCCAACGGTGAATATGTAGGTTACATTAATACGGCAGGTAGTAAAATTCGGCTTCCCATGAATATTCCTCAGGCCGGTAACTATATAATGCGCTACCGTTATGCCAATGGAGGTGATGCGGATGCCACCCACAAAATCACAGTTAATGGAAAGATGCAAACGGTAAAGCTTCCGCTGACTGGAGCCTGGGGCAAGTTTCCTGAAAGTTCGGTGGTTATGATTCCTACAGTTCTTAAGCGGGGCGGCAATTTTATTGAGGTGGAGCCAGACCAGAATTTTGCCGAACTGGACCGCATTGATTTTTTGCGTGTTATTCGCGATAGCCTTCCTGGCAATGGCTTTGACAATGGCATAAAAATTCGATTGACGGATAAAGATGAAATGGCCATAAAAGACGGTGGCTATGCTCTGTTTGAAAATGTTGTTATGGACAGCATAAAAACAGAAAAGGTGAAGGTTCAGGTGAAGAATGGTAGTGGTAAACTGGAACTTCGCCTTGGTGGCAAGGGTGGCTCTGTAGTTTCAACTTGCGATTTAAAGGATGCGGAATCCGCTACCAGGGATGCTGCTGGGTGGAATGTGGTGGAATGTTCTGCTCTAACAACCAAGAAGGGTGTAGAAGATATTTACATTACGGGTGCAGGCATAAGCGGCGAGGTTCTTGTGGGCAATCTTATGTTCGTGGATTCTGATTCTAGCACAACCCCGCTTGAATTGGCTGGCATTACTTATGACGATCCCTACACTGTGCGTAAAATGGATGGAGCTTTTCGGGTGGATTTTGCAAGGCCTGGCAACTATTCCGTGTATGTATTTGATGCCCTGGGTCAAAAGATTGTTAAAAAAACAGGCTTCTTTGAAGGCTCTGTACGCATTGCTGCTCCAGCAGACAAAAAAATGTTTGTAAAGGTTGTTTCCCGTAAATAATTTATGATCGGAGTGTTATATGGGTAGAATCAATAGATTGGCTATTGGAGCCTTGGTGGGGGGTATTTCGCTTGCTTTTTCAGCAAACCCCATTACCACAGAATTGTACACCGCCGATGCGGCGGCCACAGTTTATCACGATAGCTTGTTCATTTTTACGGGCCACGATGAGCAGGGACCGTCGGGGAACAATAACAAGTTCTTTTTGATGAACGACTGGCATGTGTTTGTAACCGATGACATGGAAAACTACCACGATTATGGAGCCGTACTGAGTTACAAAACCTTCAAGTGGGCCGATGCCAGTGCATTTGCGGGGCATTGCGAATACTATAACGGAAAGTTCTATTGGTATGTGGCCGTTCACCATGCAACCATTAAAGAGGATGAAGGCTTTGCCATTGGCGTTGCTGTGGCCGACCACCCTAGCGGCCCATGGGTAGATGCCTTAGGGCAACCCCTAATTACGGATTTTACCGAAAATGATGTGGCCTTGAATATTGACCCAGCCATTTTCTTTGATGGGGATGATATTTGGATGTATTGGGGGTCCTGGAGTGCCTGCCGCCGGGTTAAGCTGAAACCCAATATGATTGAGCTGGACGGAAAGCCCGAAGTGGTGAGCGAAAAGGCCTTCTTTGAAGCTCCCTGGGTTCATAAATACCGTGGACACTATTATTTTAGCTATGCTTCTGGTTACCCATCTACAACAAATTATTCTATGAGTGATAATTTGTCTGGACCCTGGACATCAAAGGGAGTGATTAATGCCAAATTGGATAATTCCGAAACCAACCACCAAGCCATTATTCGCTATCTGGGCAACTGGTATTTTATTTATCATGGTGCTACGGCTCCGGGGGGCTGGACTTACCGTCGTTCGGTGAATGTGGACTACCTTTACTATGACCGTGACGGAAACATTACTCCTATTAAGCGAACTGCTGCAGGGCCTGATAAAGTAAATAACGCTTTGGTGGAAGAAGGTTTGTATAAGTTAACTGTTAGCCACAGCAATTTAAATTTAGTCGACAAAAACAATGTTGTTACCCAAGTTGCTGCCACCGGTGGTGACGACGAACTCTGGATTGTTAAACATGGTAAAACACCTCGCCATTATACCATTCAAAACAAGAAATCGGGTCGATTTATTGGTGTAAAAAACCTTAATCTGCTGGATACCATTCGTACTCAGGAATCCTCCATGGAGATTCGTCTAGAAAATGCATCCGTTGCCAAGGGTTATCATTTTTATGTGGACTACGAAAACGATTTTGTGGGGGATATCCTGAATGTTTCTAAGGATTCTGGCATGCCTCTTATTGCATGGGTTCGTTCTGGAACTGACAATCAGAAAATCCAGTTAAAAAAGCTTGACGAAGTTCCTTCTGTGCTAGGTATGCAAAATTGGCGGGGTGCGAGAGTTAAAAAAGTAGATTTAGGTTATCAAATCGATTTTGACAAACCCGGCTATTATAGTGTTTTTGTGTTGGATGCACTGGGGCAGGTGATTTTTAGGCAAGAATGCAGTTTTCAAAAAACAGTAAAGATTGCTGTTCCTAGAGGAATTAAATCCTATATCAGGGTTCTGCAACGACCGTAAAAAAATGAATTTTTGGAGGTGTCCTAAAGTTGGGGTGTTCCTAAATTTTTCTAAATTTTAGACATGAAAGTCTTTTTATATGACACAACGCTGCGCGATGGCAATCAAGATCGCAAGATAAGCTATTCCTTGGCTGATAAGCTTCAGATTACTCGTCTTCTGGATTCTTTTGGCTTTGACTACATTGAAGGGGGCTGGCCTAATCCAAGCAACCCAACTGATGAAGAATTCTTTGAAAAGGTTAAAGACCTTAAATTGAAGCATGCCAAAATTTGTGCTTTTGGTAGCACGCGCCGCCCTAAAATTTTACCAGAAAGGGATCCTCTTCTGCTGGCTTTGGTAAAGAGTGGGGCGCCCGTAAAAACCATTTTTGGCAAGAGCTGGGATCTTCATGTTACCGAGGTTATTCGCACAACCTTGGAAGAAAATCTGGATATGATCCAGTCTTCTGTTGAATTTTTGAAGGAACATTCCGAAGAAGTTATTTACGATGCGGAGCATTTTTTTGACGGCTTCAAGGCCAATCCAGAATATGCTGTAGAAACGTTGAAGGCTGCCGAATTGGGTGGCGCCGATTTTATAGTTCTTTGCGATACCAATGGCGGAACCATGCCTTGGGAACTGCAAGACATTTTTGATCAAGTTCGGGCTCGTATTTCGGTGCCTCTGGGCATTCATGTGCACAACGACTCTGGCTTGGCGGTGTCCAATAGTCTTTATGCTGTTAAGGCCGGTGCCTCCATGGTGCAGGGCGTGGTGAATGGCTATGGTGAACGTACAGGTAATGCAAATCTTACCACTATTATGGCAAACCTCAAGTTGAAGATGAATGCCTCTTTCTTTGCATCCAAGAAACTTTCGGGTCTTCGCCAGCTCAGTGTTCGAATTGACCAAATTGCAAATTTGCCAAGCGATGTTCGTGCTCCTTACGTAGGTGATGCCGCTTTTGCCCACAAGGGCGGTGCCCATATTGATGGGGTTATGAAGGTTTCTCGCAGCTTTGAACATATTGACCCCCATGTGGTAGGTAACGATCGTGTTTTTGTTACCAGCGATCAGGCAGGAGGTTCTTTGGTTGTGGAAAAACTGAAGGTGCTGAAGCCTGGTATTGATAAAAAAGATCCTGTGGTCAAGAGTCTTCTTTCGGTAATTAAGGAACGTGAAAATTCGGGATGGCATTACGACAGCGCCGAAGGCAGTTTTAAAATGCTGGTGTATCGTCATTTGGGCATGTTCCAGGAACCATTCAGAGTGCTCAACTACCGTGTAATTGAAGATAAGACTCCCCAGGGGGTTTCTGTTTCTCAAGCCACTGTTAAACTCCAAATTGGTGATAAAATAAGCCATCAGGTTTCTGAAGGAGATGGGCCTGTGAATGCGTTGGATGCTGCTCTCCGCAAGGCCCTTGTTCCGTTTTTCCCATACATGGCCAAGGTTCGTTTAGACGATTTTAAGGTTCGCGTGCTGGGTAGCAATGTGGCCAGTGATGCTGCGGTGCGGGTGTGGACCACCTTTGGCGACGAGAAGGAAAGTTGGAATGTGGCTGGGGTAAGCCCTAACATTATTGAAGCTTCTTGGCTTGCCTTGGTCGATGGTCTTTGCTACAAGATTTTAAAAGAAAATAAGGTGATTGCGGGACAAAGTAAAAAACTGGTTATTAAACCAACTGAAGTGGATGAGGAAACGGACTCTCATGGTTCTGTTGCTCTCACGGCTCGCCAAATAAAGCGTGCGGCAGACATTTCTAAACCTGCATTGAGTAATACAAAGATGGGTAAAAGGAAGTAAAAAATGGAAATTGTCAAGGTAAATCCAAAATCTGCAGAAATTGAAAGACTTTGCTCCAGAGAAGTGGCTCCCAGCAAGGAAATTCACGATAAAGTAATGGCCATTTTGGCTGATGTAAAAAAGCGTGGCTACGCTGCCGCCTTGGAATATGCACAAAAATTTGATGGCTTGACCGGAAAAACCTTGCGTGTGACCGACGCATCCATTGCAAAGTCAGCTGCAAAAGCAGGCCCCGCCCTTCGCAAGGCTCTTAGAACAGCCATAAAGAATGTG
The DNA here is from genome assembly GCA_021443045.1 of Fibrobacteraceae bacterium. Lineage (GTDB taxonomy): Bacteria > Fibrobacterota > Fibrobacteria > Fibrobacterales > Fibrobacteraceae > Fibrobacter. The sequence goes on along the minus strand of JABUUT010000070.1, from coordinate 15,959 downwards.
CGTGATTTTCATAAGAACCAGATGGAAGAATCTTGGCTTATGGAAGCTCAAGATGGCGTTGTTCTGGGGCAGAGGATTCGGCCTATGAAGCGGGTGGGCCTTTATGTTCCTGGTGGAGCCGGCGTGTACCCCAGCACTGTGATTATGAATGCTGTTCCTGCCCTTGTGGCTGGGGTAGAAGATATTGTGGTGGTTACTCCTATTAAAGATGAGATTAACCCTGCTGTGGCTTTTGTGCTAATGGAATTAGGTATAAAGGAAGTGTACCATATTGGTGGTGCTCAGGCCGTGGCTATGCTTGCATACGGAGCTAAAGATGCCAAGGGCAAAACCATTGTAGAACGGGTTGATAAAATTGTTGGCCCAGGAAATGTTTTTGCGGCCATCGCTAAAAAAGAAGTTTTTGGTGTGGTGGATATCGATATGGTGGCAGGACCTTCAGAAGTGTTGGTTATGGCCGATAGCGCTTGCGATGCCGACTTTGTGGCTGCCGACCTTTTAAGCCAGGCGGAACATGGCTCCGGTTTTGAAGCCGCCATTTGCATTACAGACAACATGGAAACTGCAAAGATGATTTCGGCCTGTGTAGACGAACAGGTGGAAAATTCCCCGAAGCGTGAACTGCTGAAAAAAGTGCTAGACAACTTTGGCCGCATTTTGGTGGTTAAAGACTGGTTCGATGGAGTAGCCATTGCCAACCGCATTGCTCCAGAACATTTGGAAGTCATGACGAGTGAAGCCGAATCTATGGCTGCCCAGATAGAAAATGCAGGTGCCGTGTTCATTGGGCCATGGAGCAGCGAACCGGTGGGAGATTACTTTGCTGGCCCCAACCATGTGCTACCAACAAATGGCACGGGACGTTTCTTTAGTCCTCTTGGTGTTTACGATTTTCTAAAACGCATGAGCATTGTTCGATACAGTGAAAAGGCCATAAAGAAGAACGCCAAGGCCATTGCCACAGTGGCTATGGAAGAAGGCTTTTACCACCACGCCCAGGCTGTGCTTAAAAGATTGTAGTAGGGAACTTTATATGGGCAACTCTGAAAATTGAATGTAGCTTACTTTTGTTACAAAAAAAACTCCGCGATGAATTTCGCGGAGTTTTCTGTATATTCAATAAGCCTTACTTGGCTGCTTCCTTGGCCTTAGGCATCTGCACAGAGATGTGGATGTCCTGCA
>JABUUT010000070.1:5701-7344 GCA_021443045.1 Fibrobacteraceae bacterium | reverse complement strand
GACGGCGAAGGCGTTGCATCATCCTTTGGCAGCGACGAAAACGGAAGCTATTTTGCCGTATTTAGCAGGGGAGAGTCTCCTGTTGCGGTAAAGGGTAGCTTTGTTGAAATTCCCTTGCCAGCAAAGTCATTGCAGGAGTATCGCGAGTCTCTGGAAAATTCAAAAAATACGCTCTCCCATGTGGAAAAACGTTTGGCTGAACTTTCCAAGCAGCGCCGTAAAATTCAGGATTGCCTGAACGTGGCCAATGACGAATATAACATGGCAGAAACTGCTGCCGGCATGGTGGGCGACAAGAATGTGGCCGCCCTTCAGGGCTTTTGCCCCGCACCCCGCGTTGCCGACTTGCAAAGTGCCGCCAAGGAACAGGGCTGGGGCATTCTTGTAGAAGACCCCTCCGAAGAAGACAATGTGCCCACTCTTCTCGGTTACACCAAGCTCACCAAGCCTATGCAGTGCCTCTACGACATCATCGGCATTGCTCCAGGCTACCGCGAAGTGGATGTGAGTTCCGTGTTCCTGTGCTTCTTCAGCATCTTCTTTGCCATGATTGTGGGGGATACGGCCTACGGTCTTCTCTTCCTCGGTCTTGCACTTTTTGCCCGTAAAAAGATGCCCAAGGCAAGTTCCGCCGGTTTCCACTTCATCTACTTGATGAGTGCCGCCACCATCGTGTGGGGTGTCATCAACGCAAGCTTCTTGGGATTTACCCCTGAACTTGCGGGGTGGAGCTATTACTTGGATATTGCCAACTACAACTTTATCCCGGAACCTTTGCGTAACGCTTTGTACTGGATCCGTAGCGTGGCTCCCACAGACCCAGCCCGCTTTGAAGCCTACAAGACATTCTGCGAAGGTATTGGCAACGCCATCCCCAACATTCCAGAAGCCTTTATTCCCAAGGCTCCGGGCGCAAGCCAGATGCAGCATATTCAGCTGTTCTGCTTCTGCATTGCAGTGGTCCACTTGAGCATTGCTCATGCCTGGAACGTGGTGGTGCGCCTCAAACGCAAGGATTCCACCTTCATGGCTCAGGTGGGCTGGCTCATTGGCTCCTGGGTGATGTTCTTCCTTGCTTGCAACATGGTGCTGGGCATCGAAATGCCTAAGTTTGTAATCCCCATGTTCATTGTGGAAGTGGTGCTGCTCCTGCTCTTTACGGTGCCTCCAAGCAAGCTGAAGCAAGACTTCATCAGCATTCCCATGCTGGTGCTGGACATTGTGAACAGCTTTACCGATGTGATTAGCTACATCCGCTTGTTTGCCGTGGGTATGTCTGGTGCCGCCATTGCCGAAGCCTTCAACGGAATGCTTGCCCCCATGTTCGGCTCTGCGGTGGGCATTGCGGCGGCGGCTGTCATACTGCTCTTTGTTCACGGTCTGAACATCGCCCTCGCTGTTATGGGCGTGGCAGTTCACGCGGTGCGTCTCAACACTCTCGAATTTTCAAATGGACTTGGTCTTGAATGGAGCGGCTATGCCTTTACTCCGTTTGCCAAGCAAAAAACTTAACCAAGGGATTATTCCCGCTAATATAATGAGGATAATATAATGGAACCAAATACTATGGTGACTCTCGCTAAAATGGGCGCAGCTGCTGCTCTTGGCATTGCGGCTATGGGCTCTGCCCTTGGTTGCGGTAC
>JABUUT010000070.1:1919-5064 GCA_021443045.1 Fibrobacteraceae bacterium | reverse complement strand
AACTACCTGATGGTGCTGGGCGTGGGCGAGACCGTGGCCCTGTTCGTCATGGTGTTCTCTATGATGCTGGTGAGTTAGAGCGGTGAGGTCGCTCGCCGGCGCCGCTCGCTTTGAGCGCAGAGCTCACTGCTCTAGGCTGCATTGCAGCCGAGCTCATACCTTTAGGAGGCGTAGCCTCCGAACCTTTTGGGTGGTTGGTAAAACATCTGATCGCCAAAGCCACGACAAACGCGAAAGCGACGATAGAATCTAGCGTGGAAAACTATCATTAAAAAACTCCGTCGGCATTCAAATGCTGGCGGAGTTTTTTGGAGTTTATGATAAACTGTTGCATGTGCAAAAAGGTTGATTCGTGATTTGACAATTCTGCAATGATTCCTGTTCCATCGTTAAATACAATTACAGCTTTATAAAATCATAACTTGTATCGCTAACAAAGACTCCATTTTCTTGTAAATTCTTCCGAATAGTATTTATGGCTGTATTGGATTTGTCCACCCCAATCCACCTGCGATTTAAATTATTCGCTTCTACCAGTGTTCCTCCCGAACCAGCAAAACAATCCAGCACGATGGATTGTTCGTCAGAAGATGCCTTGATGATGGTCTGAAGCATTTCATGATTTTTTTCTGTGGGGTATTTGGGCTTTATAGGGTCCTTGAAATTCCATATATCCTGCAATTTCTTTTGATGATGTTCATCAGCGTAATTGATTCTACGGGGATTTCCCTTGGACGACCATTCAATGAGACCTTGCGCATCCAATTTTTCCAATTCCTCTACATTGCATCTCCAATGACGGCCTGGGGGAGGTAAAATACCCTTAAAGGGTTGCGAGGATTTTCCGTCCTTTGTTTCTCCTGGGGCATGTATTGGAACAGTTGTATAACGACGGCCATCCTTATCGACCTTGGAATAAAGTTTTGAAATATCCTCGTCGGACATGGGTACTTGAGGTTCGTGCCATATAGGTTTTTTTCCCTTTGTATAAAATAAGACCATATCCTTGATATTGCCGTATCCGATTCTAGAAAAATTTTTCGGATTGCACTTGATGCGAGTTATGTCGTTTCTAAAATGTTCCATTCCGAATATTTCATCCAACATGACCTTGACATAATGACCTATCTTATAATCTATATGCAAATAGAAGGAGCCTTCGTCCGAAAGCAAATCATGTATAATTACAATTCGCTCCCTCAAAAATTCTATAAAATCCTTTCCTTTTAACTTGTCTGAATATGCGATTTCACCTTGTGATGAACTGCTGATTGTTGCAACTCGACCATTTGCATCCGTCTTGAATTCCCCACCTGTTGCAAAAGGCGGATCGATATAGACTAAATCAACAGAATGACGTAAATTCAAATTATCTCGCAAATAAATTAGCGCATCCAGATTATCGCCTTGAATGAGTATGTTGTTCATAAAGACTCCAAAAACTCCTTCAGAAGTAAGGCTGACATGATGTTGTGTTCTGTCTTTATCAATTCAAGAAAAAGTTTTCCTTTGTTAACGATGTAAGGAACTCCATCGATGATTCCTATTTTAAGGACGGAAGTGTCTGACAATTCGCTTTTTACAGTTTCCATTGCATCTACGAACTGGTCGTTTTGATGCCCTCCGAAATCAGAAATGAACTTTGCTTCTCCAATGACATATCGATTATTAAAACGTGCGATAAAATCAAGTCCCTTATTGCGACGGTAGCCAAATTTTCTTCGGGCAAATTCCATCATTGAACTGTCAGAGCCATCAAGAATCGCATCATCGGAATTTCTAATAAATTCACTTTCTGTTTTGACATACGAAGAAAGTTCACCATTCCGAAGCCAGTTCCTGAACATCGGCCCCATTTGTCGGTTGGCTTCTTTAGGCTCGGTGCAGCGTTTGTACAATTCTTGGTAACTCATTTCATACAGGTCGCCACAAATACGCTTTACAATTTCGGGGTTCTTTTTTATGGCATTTGGAGACTTTCTCAAATAAGGTACGTAGCTATCTTTTACAGGGAACAAGTCAAGTTTAAGGAGAGACTGTATTAGATTGATGTCATCTCGGTGGTTGAAATAATTTTCAACTTTATACATAACCTGTTCATTGATTTTACGAATGTTATCATGAACAACGGGGTACACCGCATACAAATCATCCAAGTAAGACTTTTCATTTGCATATTCAATGCTTTTCTGAGTCCACTTATTTCTAGCTTCGGGACGAACAGAGGTCGGCATGGCGAGGCTCCTTATGGATAGCAGCTGTTAAACCGGAGTTCACTATCATTTGGGAGCGATGCACATTTAAAAAGGCAAGGTGCATTGCGCCACCTCGCCTGAAAAAAAACAACTAACAAAAGAAAGTCTTGCACTTTAACAACACGCAAAACCGACCTAGGGAGCATCCGCCTTGCCTAGGGTACAGCTTGCCCACGCAATTCCACAGGCTGTGTTGGAGGCAGCCTAGGCACAGTGGTGGCCATCTTGGTGCTAGCTTTATTCTTTTGTTTTGAAATTGTCGAGATTTCAAGTCGAGAATAAGAGCAAACCCACAAGAGTTGCCCTTGTTCTACATTTTCCCACACTTTGTCAAATAGAAAAGGCGTGGAGTTGAATGCACTTACCGACTTGAGGCTCTCGACTGCCCTAACAAAGTAAACGCAACAACCCACGCCCCAAAAAGGTCGCCACGAACGCAGGCAAATTGTTGAAATGCCTGTACGAAAACGATGCCATGAGGTACAGAACCCTATGGCAGGCGTGAGCGTCCGTCTTATTCCTTTGTTATGAAGTTTCGAGATTTCAAGTCGGGAATAAGAGAAACTCTCTATTTGGCATGAATATAGATTATTGCATAAAGCTTGTCAAATCAATAATGCGAGTATTCAAGCAAATGCGGCTCAAATGCAATTGTCCGTGGATTTTGAATAGAGTTACTGACAATCCATATACTCCTTCCGGTGTTCGACTTGACTATCACCCTGGAGTACCCGGGGCACGATAGGGTCCATAAAGCGTTGAACCACAACCCCTAGCGAGTCGTGTTGGCGAGAGTGTTGGCCAACTCGGTCTGTATTTTTGATTTAAGATATGAATGCCAATCCGTTGTTTTTGTATTGCTCTATTTTTGTATCTGCGGAGAGAAAGGT
>JABUUT010000070.1:0-1291 GCA_021443045.1 Fibrobacteraceae bacterium | reverse complement strand
TATTCAAGTGCGGACGGATTTCTTGATAAACTGTTTCCTTGTATCGCTGAAGATTTGTCCAATTTAGGATACAACATCACTTCACCCCGAAGATTGCGGTGAAATTTGATTATATTTATTGTAGGAAGTACTTGATGAATAAAGAATCCTTTGAATTTACCATTTACATGATACATGCTTGTGCTAACAAATGGAACAAGCTTCCTTCAGAGGTGTTCAAAAAACTGAATGAATCGGCCTGCATTAAAAACTTGCTTGTGCCTTTTTTTGATATTCTGCACACGCAAAGTACGGAATATGTGGTGAACGACATCGAATCGTATTTGCAGAGGCAAGGTGTTGCAATATGATTGTTTTTCACGGATCAAACCAGATTGTCAAAGAGCCTGATGTCTCTCACTCTTTCCGCTCGCTAGACTTTGGTGGAGGTTTCTATGTCACCACAGTCCGAGAGCAGGCTGTTAGATGGGCTAGGCGAAAAGCACTCTTTTCTCCCGAAACGGCAACTCTCAACATCTACCAGATGAATGAAGATGGAGCGGGGTTGAAAATCCTTGATTTTGGTGAAGACTTGTCTAGTTGGATTAAGTTCGTGTGTGACTGCCGCGATGGTGGAACCTGCTATCGGCAGTTTGATGTTATAAAGGGTAAGGTCGCAGATGACAAGGTTTTCCGTGTTGTAGATATGTATCATTCAGGGGCATGGGATATAGACAGAGCGATAAAGGAAATGAAAGCCTATTCCACCTACGACCAGATGAACTTTGTTACCCAGAATGCCATTGACAGACTTTTGAAATTCGAACGCTTCGAGAAGGTTTCGTCATGAACGAAGACGCATTGGAAAGAATATATCAGGAACGGTTGGAAGAACGTATAATCAGCAGAATTTCTGAAATAAGGAACATCTCGCTTGAACAGGCCATGTGCATTTATTACGACAGCAAACTTGCCAAGGAAATCCATCTCGGAACATTCGGCATTCAATATGTAGATTACAAAATCTTGGCGGAGCAAATATGCTCGCTTGACGAAATCAAGGAAGCCGTGATGGATAGGTTTCCTTTTTGAAGATGTATTGACAATTCATCCATAGTTTTATGTGGGAAGATTAAAAAAATCAACAGTTTTAAGATATTTTACCAACTAGGTGTATGGCGGGGCTAAATGGTCTCGTTCTAAAATGGATTAGGCAAATATAAACATATTATTAGGAGAATCTAATGATGTTCGGATGGTTTGGCAAGGGTCTTCGCTCTGCGGTGGCTTTGACAGGGCTTGCTTTTAGCCT
>JABUUT010000006.1:46700-63979 GCA_021443045.1 Fibrobacteraceae bacterium | reverse complement strand
AAGCGGAACCACGTGCCGGGGGCGTTGTTTGAAATCAAATGATTTAAACCTTATAAGGGGTCTCTTAAAATGAATTTCTAGATGTTCCCTATTCTTATAGGCTTTGTCTATCATAAAAAATGGGCTTGTAGGCTCATTTTTTTTATATTTAGCATCAAATGAAGTTACCTGTTATTTGTATAATAGGGCGACCAAACGTAGGTAAGTCTTCCTTGTTCAACCGCATTTTGGGCCGTAGGGCGGCTGTGGTCAGCGACAGGGATGGTGTTACTCGGGATCGCCATTATCAGAACGCCAATTTTAAGGGCCACGAGTTTACCATTGTGGACACGGGCGGTTTTTTGCCTGATGATACCATTGATGTTTTGGCCGATAGTGTTCGTGCCCAAATTTTTAACGCTGTAAACGAATCCGACTTGGTGCTCTTTATGGTGGATATTCGCGTGGGGGTTACTGCTCTAGATCAGCAGTTTGCCCGTATTGTTCGCCGCATGGATAAAAAAGTGATTCTTGTGGCCAACAAAAGCGAAAGTGCCTCCGACCGCAACGAAAGTTACGAGTTTCTTAAGTTGGGTTTTGGGCAACCTCGCACTATTAGTGCTTTAACGGGGTATGCTTGCCTTTCGTTGCTGGATGAAATTGTCACTCTTTTACCCACTGCGGTAAAGGGCCCCCGCAAGGAGGAACGCCCTATTCGCTTTGCTATTCTGGGTCGCCCCAATGCTGGCAAAAGTACTTTGCTCAACCGTCTGCTTAACGAAGACAGAGCCGTGGTTAGTGATATTCCCGGTACCACCCGCGATTCTATTGACTGCAACTTTGTTGTAGATGGTCAAAAGTTTGTGGTTACTGACACTGCTGGGCTTCGGAAAAAGGCCAAGGTGGAAGACGAGGTTGAAATTTTCAGCAACATGCGCACCTTAGAAAGCGTTCGTCGTTCAGATGTGTCGGTGCTTATGGTTGACTGCACCCGTGGGCTAGAAGTTCAGGATTTTAGAATTATCACAGAAATTCGAAAGTCGGGTAAGGGCCTTGTATTGGTGCTAAACAAATGGGACATTCTGCCAAACAAGAATGACAAGTCTTTTGACCACATGGTAAAAGAAATGCTGGAACGGGAACCTATGCTGGAATATGTTCCTATTCTTTCAATTAGTGCCAAAGAAGGCCAGCGGGTGAGCCGTGTGGTTCAGGCTATTCAAACAGTGTACGCCAATTGTAGGCGGGTGCTGGGGCGCCAACGGGTGGCGGAAGCTTTCCAAAACTTTTTGGAACAGAATCCATGCCCTACCCACAATGCCCGTGCGGTAATGCTTACCCGTGCATGCCAAATTATGGTGGAACCTCCGGTAATCGCCATTGAAACTCGCACTCCAGAATTGGTGGACGAGTCTTATAAACGTTACTTGCTTAAAAAGTTTTATGATGAGTTCCAATTGCAGGGGGCTCCCTTGCGTTTGAACTTTGACCAAAAATTAACCTTAAGAAAGGATGAGGAACTTGAACAGTTTACTGAGTCTTCCAATAGCGTATCTGTTGGGGTCAATCCCCAGCGCGATATGGGTAGCAAAACTCGCCAAAGGAAAGAGTTACGACATTCGTAACTACGGTTCCAAGAATGCTGGGTTAACAAATACCTTTCGTATACTGGGCTGGAAACCGGCACTTCCAGTGGTTCTTTTGGATTTGCTAAAAGGTTTTTTTGGCCCCTTTATTGCCCAGTGCATGTGCAATGCCCAAGTGGCCGCCGGTGGCCCGGACTACAGTAGCTGGGTGCCTCTGGTGGCAGGCCTTTTGGTAATTCTTGGTCACAGTTTTACCTGCTTTGCTGGCTTTCGTGGGGGTAAGGGTGTTTTGGCTGCCCTAGGTGTTTTTCTTGCCATTTCTCCTATTACAGTGCTCATAGGCTTTGCGGCATGGGCTGTGCTTACTTTTTCTACAAAGTATGTTTCGGTGGGTAGCATTGGCGGTTGCGCGGTGCTTGGCCTTTTATCGGTGTTTGGTTATGTTTGCCCCGAACTTTATTTTGAAGAAATTGGTTTAGGACAAATGATTTTGGCGGTTGTTGTGGCCCTGTTTGTGATTGTAAAACACAAGGCCAACATTAAACGTCTTATGAATGGAACTGAAAACGGTTTTGGCAGCAAGCGCAAAACCCCAAAAGAATCTGTATAAAGAGAGGTTGACATTATGAAAGTTACTGTACTTGGCACTGGCGGATGGGGGCTTTCCCTTGGTCAGGTTGTTTACGAAAATAAGAATGAAGTTACTTTTTGGACAAATTCACAGGCCGAAGTGGATTTGCTTTCTACGGAGCACCAGTATAAGGACAAATTGCCTGGTGTTGTTTTCCCTGCCGACTTTAAGTACACCACCGATATGAATGGGGCTCTCCAGGGTGCAGAAATGGTTCTTATTGTGGTGCCCTCACAGTTTATGGCTGGCGTTGCAAAAACTCTTGGCCAATGGACTCCAGAAAAGGGCAAGGAGCCGGTTGTAGTTTGCGCCACCAAGGGTATTCTGGAAGGCACCAACCAGCTGATGAGTGAAGTGCTGTTGGAACATGTACCTTGGCTTACAGACGATAAAATGGTGGCCTTTAGTGGGCCTTCCCACGCTGAAGAAGTGAGCCGGCACATTCTTACAGCCATTGTGGCTGCTTGCAAAAATGAGGATTCAGCCAAGTTGGTGCAAAAAGTGATGAGCTGCTCCTACCTTAGGGTTTACACTTCTACCGATATAATCGGTGTGGAACTTTGCGGTTCTGTAAAGAATGTCATTGCCATTGCTTCTGGCATTGTTTATGGTTTGGAAGCCCTTGGCATGAATGCTGGTGACAATACCCGTGCTGCCATTCTTACTCGTGGTCAGGCAGAAATGTGCCGACTTGGTAAGGCTCTAGGGGCAAGCCAAGAAACCTTTGCGGGGCTCGCGGGCATGGGCGACCTGATTGTGACTTGCCTTTCTCAGCACAGTCGCAACCGCTATGTAGGCGAGCACATTGGCCGCGGAGAAAAAATTGACGACATTCTGGCGGGAATGAAGATGATTGCCGAAGGAGTGCCTACTTGCCGCAGCACCAAGGCTTTGGCTGACAAACTGGGTGTAGAAATGCCTATTGTAAGTGCAGTACACGCTCTTTTATTCGAAGGCAAAACCCTTAGCGATGTTAAGTCTGGTCTTTGGGATAGAGACCTTAAGGCCGAAGTTTGGGATTAAGGGTTCTTTAGAAAAATCCTGGGATTTATTCCCGGGATTTTTTTGATGAAATAAAAATGTACACCACTACACCTTGCAGAATCTGGAACAGCAAAGGAATGTAGCCCAACAGCCCTGCCGAAAGTACAATGGCGGGTTCTAACCCCAGTATGCCAGAAAAAAGGCTGATTTGCACCCACTCTCTAACGCCCACCCCATTTAAAGAAATAGGCAACATAGATACAATGGTTGTAATGCTTGTAAATACAATAATAATGCTAATGTCTAGGTTGAGCCCCACCGCCTTAAAAAAGGCGTAGCTGCAAAAGAGGGTTAAAATTTGAAGCCAGATGGAATCGAGAGACGATAAAAACATCTGTTTTTTTTGAGACCTGTATATAGACAGGCTCTCTTGCATTTTGCTAATGAATGAAAAACGGTTTAGGATAAATTGGGGAATAGTTATTTTATCTGAAAACAGGCAGAATAAAATGAGAACTAGGCAAAGTAGTGAAGAACCAACCATAAAGAGCGTGTACCCTATGGGAACTTGGTATTTTACCAAAACAAAAGGGAGGGCTCCAAAAAAGAAGATGAACAGAGAAAGCAACCCCTGAATTCGTGCAATAATAACGGCAGAAACAGATTGGCTGGTTTGGTTAAAGCGTTTGCCAAAGGTAATGGACTTTACGGCATCGCCGCCGAAGCCGCCGGGAATAAGGTTGTTGAAAAAGTACCCCAAGGCGGTGTAGGCGTAGTAGGTTTTTAAGGGAATGGTGGGGCCCTGTATGGATAAGCCTTTCCAGCGGTTGGCTTGAATAACCATGGTTAATGTGGAAGCGACTATGGTGGCGATGACCCAGGGAAGCATGGACATGTTCCAGTGTCCCAAAACCTGGCCAAAGGGTATTTTATAAAATATAAAAGCAAGTCCTCCGACGCTCACCAGTAGTTTTAATATTTTTTTAACCATATCCATCAAAATAGAAAAAAAAGAAATGACAAACTTTTAATAAAAGGTATATTTTGAGAAAATTGCAAATAGCAGGTTTGTATGTATAAAAATCGAGTTCGATATGATGTTCAAAGCCTTATTCCCCAAGATGCCAGGAGCATTTTGGAAATTGGCGCTGGAGATGGCTTGAACTATGAGATTTACCCGAGGGATGCTTATAAAGTGGCCTTGGAACCAGAGCCAAGAACCGACAAGAAAACCATTGACAAGGTGCCTGGTGGATTTAATGAATACCATCATGTTTTTTATGAAGACTACAAGGACGAAAAAAAATTTGACTTGGTGGTTATGTGTGATGTTTTGGAACATGTGAATGACCCTAGGGATTTTTTGGAGTTTGCCAAGAATCACCTGAACCCAGGGGGGCACATTCTTGTATCCATTCCCAATTTTTTGGGCATAGAAAATATTTTACAGATTCTCATTACCCGGGATTTTCGCTACATCAACTTTGATAAGGGCGAAACGGGTATGGGTGTTCTAGACATTAACCATAAAACTTTTTGGACCAAAAAAAGTTTTATTCGGTTTGCCAAAGAAAGTAACCTAAAAGTTATCAAGATGGTGGGCATTCGCAAGCAACTTTCCTTTATGCCAAAGCTGCTGAGCCATTCCAACTTTATTCCTTTCCAGTATGGATTTCTAGTGCAACCTCTTTAATTCGCTGGCTTGTTTTTTCCCAGGTAAAGCGACTTACCCATGACGACATTGCATCGTCGTGGGGCATTTTTTTATCTAGGGCTTTTTCTAAGGTTTTGGCCATGTCGTAAGGGTTTTCGGGGTCAAAGTAAAATGCGATGTCGCCACCCACTTCGGGCATGGAACTTACATTGGAGCAGGCCACGGGTGTGCCACAGGCAAAGGCTTCCAAAATGGGAAGCCCAAATCCTTCGTACAGCGAGGGTAGCACAAAAAGGTCGGCTAGGTTGTAAAAGTTTACCAAGTCTTCCTGGCTCACCATTCCGGCGTGAATGGTCAAATTTTTAATGCCCAATTCATCTTCATTAATATTTTGTGTTCTGCCGTCAAAGGCTTTGCCTACCAAAATCAACCGGCAGTTTTCTTTGCCTTCCATTTGAGAAAAGGCTTTAAGTAGCGTAGAAAGGTTTTTGTGGGGTAAAAGGTTTCCTACATAGAGTAAAAGTTTTTTGTCCCGAGGTATGGAATACTTTTGGTAAAGGTAGTCCACTTCTTCCCTTGTTTTTTTAACAAACTCTCTTCCAACTCCTAAGGGCACCACTTCAATCTTGTTTTCTTTTATCTTAAAAAAATTCAGCAAGTCTTGTTTTGTATTCTGGGTGTCGGTAATAATTTTGTTGGCCCTTTTGCACACAAACCAAAAAATAAACTTAAAGTACCAATGAACCAACTTCATAGGTAAAAATTCTGGATAAATTAAGTGTGTAAGGTCGTGTATGGTTACAATCATTTTACCCCGGTAGAACAGAGGAATGTTGCAATGGGGAATGTGAAGCACGTCGGGCTTTTCTTTGTAGAGTGCTTTGTAAGGAAACTTGAGTTGTTCCTTATATCCATAAATGGGCGAAATAAAGGGAATAATGGTGGTGTCGTTGGGGTTTGGCAAAAATTCTACAACTTCTTCTGGAACGCCCATCACAATTTGGTAGCCCACCTGTTTGAGCCACCATCCAATACAGGTTCCAATGCCTGATCTCTTTACCATTCTGGCATCAATTGCTAGTTTCATATAGGTTCAGCCTTAAAATGTTGAAACAATTCCTTAATGGTTTGTTTAATGTCGGTGTTGGGCCAAAAACTTTTTATTTTGGAGTTGTCGGCACAAAGAAATGGATTGTCTGCGGGGCGCATTTTTTGTGGGTCAATGCAAGTTTCAATTTTTACAGAAGCGAGAGAAATGATGTAGTCTAACAATTCAGATAATTTATACGCTTTTCCTGAGCCTACATTATAAATAAACTCATCATCCTTTTTTGTGTCTTTCTCAAGTAACATCCTATAAACTTTTACCACATCCCTCACATCGGAAAAATCTCTGTACACTTCTAGGTTGCCAACAAATATTTTACCCGTTTTTTGTGTGCCGCCCAATTGGTTGTCTAGTTTTGCGACTTGGTTGCAAAAACTGGGAATTACAAATTGCTGGGTTTGACCTATTCCAATGTGGTTAAAAGAGCGTGTGCATACAATGTCGATGCCGTATTTTTTTCGATAGAGGAATGCAAAATTTTCTTGGGCTATTTTTGAAATGCCGTAGGGGTTGCTGGCGTTTAGGGCATCGGTTTCTTTTAGGGGCTCCTGTTTTGGAGCGTATTCTTCAGCAGAGCCTATGAGGAGCACTTTTGCTGTGGCGTTTTGTTGGCGTAAAGTATCGAGCAAGTTTAAGGTGCCGTTAACATTTACCTCCATGGTGGCTTTGGGGTTTTGCCAAGAGGCTCCTACCGAGCTGATTGCTGCTAAATTAACTACAAAATCAGGGTTGCTTTTTTGTACCGCCAGAGTAATGGTTTCTGGTTTTAAGAGGTCCACCTCTGGGTATGTGGCGGCAAAAACTTCATGCCCGTTACTTTCCAGTTCTTTAACTAGATAGTTTCCAACAAAACCGTTGGCCCCAATTACAAGGGTTCGCTTCATTAAATTTTACCTTCTTCAAGAAGCTTCATGTCGTTTGTAACCATGCGCCGAATTAATTCGGCGTAGCTTACCTTACATTCCCAGCCTAATTTTTCTTTGGCTTTGGAGGCGTCTCCAATAAGGGCATCTACTTCGGCGGGCCTAAAGAATTGTGGGTTCACTCGAACCACAACTTTGTTTGTTCCCTCTAGGGTGGCGTACTCTTTAACTCCAGATTCATGCCACTGGATTTGCATACCGGCGGCTTTAAAGGCTAGGGTTACAAATTCTCGAACGGAGTGGTTTTCACCAGTGGCAATAACATAATCGTCGGCAGTGCTTTGCTGGAGCATTAAGTACATGGCCCTAACGTAGTCTTCGGAGTGGCCCCAGTCCCGGGCGGCATCCAAGTTTCCTAGTTCCAAAACATCTTGCAAGCCGGCCTTTATTTTAGCAACGGCAATGGTTATTTTACGGGTTACAAATTCGGCACCCCGACGCTCCGATTCGTGGTTGAACAATATGCCAGAGCAGGTGAACATGCCGTAACTTTCACGGTAGTTCTTTGAAATCCAATGACCATAAAGTTTGGATACACCGTAGGGGCTTCTTGGGTAGAATGGGGTGTTCTCGTTTTGAGGAACACTTTGCACCTTGCCGAACATTTCACTGGTGGATGCTTGGTAAAAGCGAATGGAGGGTTTTACCCAGCGAATGGCTTCAAGCATGTTGGTAACGCCGATGGCATTGATGTCGGCTGTAGAGAGGGGCGTTTCCCAAGAGGTTGTTACAAAGGATTGTGCCGCCAAATTGTATACTTCTTCGGCGTTAGAAATTTCTAAGGCTCTCAGCAGAGATGCCTGGTCTGTCATGTCGCCAAAAACAAAGTGAACCTTGTCTTTAAGGTGTTCGGCATTGTTAAAATCCAGTTTGCTTTTGCGACGAACAAGACCATAAACTTCATAGTCTTTGGAGAGGAGCAGTTCTGCAAGGTAGGAGCCGTCTTGGCCTGTAATTCCGGTAATAAGTGCTTTTTTCATAACAAAAAAGATACAATATTTACAAAAGGGTTTTGGGGCGTTAGGTTTGTTGCATTTGATTTTGGCTGGTTTTTTAAATTGCTTGCATTGACAAAAAAAAATAAAGTGTATACATTTGTATAGTATCTTTTTTGTTAATCAGGTTTTTTATGGCTTTCGTACATCTGCAAACCCACTCTGAATTTTCTGTTCTCCAATCGTCTGCCCGTCTCAATGGCATTTTAAAAGCTGCTGCCGATGATAATGCTCCTGCTGTAGCCCTTACAGACCATGGAGCCATGTTCGGCATTCTTGAAATTCAAACTCGAGGCAAAGATCAAAATAAAAAGCGGAAAGAGGCGGGGCTTCCTCCTGTAAAAACCATTTATGGCTGCCATGTTTATATCGACTCGTCTAGTGCAACAGTAAAAGACCCCTCGTCTTACGAGCGCTTAACCCTTCTTGTTGAAAATGAAAAGGGTTATTACAATCTTTTGCGTATTGTCAGTTACCGTTACGAAGATGGGGAACGGTGGGCCGAAATACCTTCGGTTCCATTAGAAACGGTAAGCCAATTTAAGGAAGGTATTATTGCCATTGCGGGTGACTACTTTAGCAAGTATGGGCAAAATGTGGTTTCGGGCCGACACTCTCTGGCTCGCGATTTTATGGAGCAGCTGGATAAAATATTTGACCACGACCATCTTTACCTTTCGGTTTGTGACAATGGCATTGCCCAGCAGCGGCAACTGAACGACTATAACGTGCAAATGGCTGGGGAACTGGGGCGCGAAATTGTGGCTGTGGCCGATGTACATTACATTAAGCCAGAAGATGCCATGGCCCACAAGGTGTTGCGCTGCATTTCGATGAAAGAAACCTTGGCCGATTTTACCGACAAGCGGTTTCCTACAGACCAGTTTTACTTTCGTTCCGAAAAAGAAATGGTGGAACTTTTTGGCCACATTCCAGGAGCTATCGAGAATACGGTTAAAATTGCCGACCGCTGTAACTTTACGGTGAAAACAGGTATTGGAGATGATTTTTGGCCTCGATTTGAAATTCCGAAAGAATTTTTGGAATCTGAAGAGTATAAACAAATTAAAGCATACATGAAGGCCGAATACGAGGCGGAGTACCCTGTGATTCGTGAGCGGGAATTAAAGGGGATTGTCAAAGACAGAAAAAAGAAACTTACGGCAAAATTTTGTGCTGAAAAGGGTGTGGAGGCTGATAGCCTAAGCGATGAGGACAAGGCTGAAATTGACCGTTTGAGCGCTCCTGAATTTTTTGACGAAGAAGACAACAAGTCTTGGGATAAGGCGGTGCATCGCTGGTGTAAACCTGGCTCCGACTCCGATATTTACATTATTGATCTGTGCAACAGAAAGCTGAAATGGCGTTTTCCCGATGAAGATTTTAAGTTTCCCCAGCACGAAACGGAAGTGGCCAAGCGTATGTACAAGGAACTGAACTGTATCCGCAACATGAATGTGGCAGGCTACTTGCTTATTGTGTGGGACTTTATCAACTGGTCCCGCGAAAATGGTATTCCTGTGGGGCCAGGGCGTGGTTCTGCGGCGGGGTCGTTGGTCACTTACATTATTGGTATAACCGACATTGATCCCTTAAAGTTTGACTTGCTTTTTGAACGTTTCTTGAACCCGGAACGTGTGTCCATGCCCGATATTGATACGGATATTGCCGACCGAGACCGTGGCCGCGTAATTCAGTATGTAACTGATAAGTATGGCAAGGAATGCGTGGGCCAGATTATTACATACGGTATGCTCAAGTCAAAGGCCGTTATTACGGATGTGGCTCGTGTGTTGGGCATGCATGTGAGCGAGGCCAAGGCTATTATTGCAAATTTCCCCCAGCGCGTGGTGACTTTTAGTTTGAATGATGCATGGACTGGTAAGGATAAAAAAGGAAATCCGGTGGCTCCCGACTATAGCCCGGAACCTTTGCAGAACTTAATCAACAGCCGCGAAAGCTACAAAAACCTTTGGGATATTGCCAAAAAATTGGAAGACCTGCCTCGGCAAACAGGCGTGCATGCTTGTGGTGTGGTTATTACTCCTACGCCCATTTACAATTTGGCTCCCCTCTACCGAGCTGCCGCCGAAGACACTCCGGTGGTGATGTACGACAAGCATTACGCCGAAGATATTGGGCTTCTCAAGATGGACTTCCTTGGGCTCATTAACTTGTCCATCATTCAAGACACCGTGCGGATGATAGATAAAAACAGAAATATCAAGCTTGATATGAGCAAGATACCTCTGGACGACAAAACCACCTTTGACCTTTTGAGCAAGGGTATGACCACCACGGTGTTCCAGTTTGAATCTCCGGGCATGCAAAAATACCTGCGGGAACTAAAACCTTCCCGTATTGGCGATTTGATTGCTATGAACGCATTGTACCGCCCAGGGCCTTTGGAACAGATTCCTCGATTTATCCGCTGTAAGTTGGGGCAGGAAGAGATTAACTGTTACCACCCCGATTTGGAGTCGGTTCTGATGGAAACTTATGGTGTGATTGTGTACCAGGAACAGGTGATGAAGCTGGCTCAAATTTTGGGTGGCTACTCCTTAGGTGGTGCCGATAACATTCGTCGTATCATGGCAAAAAAAATGCCCGAAAAAATGGCCAAGTTGGAACCGGAATTTTTTGAAAAGTGCTTGGCCAAGGGGTACGACAGAGCCATGATTCAAAAAGTTTGGGATGCGGTGCTTCCCTTCTGTGGATACGCCTTTAACAAAAGCCATGCTGCGGCATACGCCTATGTGGCTTACCAAACGGCTTACCTTAAGGCCAACTATGGCCCCGAATATATGGCCGCTTCCATGACTTCAAAAATGGGAAAAACAGAAGACATCGTTACCATTATTCTAGAATGCAAACGCATGGATATTAAGGTGGTTTCTCCCAACATTAATGAATCCATGAGCGATTTTGTGGCCGACCCAAAGGGACGAATTTTATTTGGTTTGACAGGCATTCGCAATGTGGGGATTGGCATTGTGGAAGACATTGTGGCGGAACGTAATCGAAACGGAAAGTATAAAACCCTTTTTGAATTCTGCAAACGTTTGGCTGAGTACCAGGGCCAATTTAAGGGCAGTGAACGCCATGCCCCACTTTCTAAAAAGGTGTTGGAATGCCTTATTATGGCTGGTGCTTTAGATGAACTTCCAGGAAATCGCGCTGTGTTAATGGCCTCTGTAGACCGAGCTTTAGAAGTGGCTTCGCATGCCCAGGCCGACAAGGAAATGGGGCAGGTTAGTCTTTTTGACTTAGGCGGTCCTGCTGTTATTAGCAATACGGCAGAAGTGTTGGAAGAAGCCGAAGAGTGGACTTGCATGGAAATGTTGAACAAGGAACGTGAAGTGTTGGGCATGTTTCTGTCGGGCCACCCCTTAGATGAATTCCGGCCAGAATTGCAGGGCTTTACAACCTGCACCTTAGCCGACTTTGATATTACCCAACGGGTGGGAAGGTCTGTTTGCGTGGGGGGCGTTATTACACGGGCCCGCTCCATCGAAACAAAACGTGGTGACACCGTGGGGTCTTGCACCATTCAAGATTTTCATGGGGAACTGGAAATGTTCTTCAAAAAAGACAAATGGGAAGAATTTAGAGATACCATTGCCACCGATGACCGTGTTCTAGTTCAAGGAGACATTGAGCAGCAGCGTGACCGGGAAACCGTTCAGATTCTTGTAGACAAAGTAATTCAATTGGATCGTGTTCGAGAATCCATGGTTAAGTTTGTTCATGTGTATTTGTATTCTGCCATGCTCACCGATGAGTTTTTGACAAAGTTGGAAGAAGGCATGGCCCAACGTGAAGCTTTTCCTGGAGAATGTTCATGCGAAATTGTGTGCCATGTGGAAACAGAATCTGGTTACGAACATGCCTTGACTTTGCGCAAAACAAAGGTTTCGTATTCTCAGGATTTGCTGAATTGGCTTTCTCGAGATATGGGCTTAATAAAAGTTTGGGTTTCAAATAGGCCTAAAAAATGAGATTCCTTGTAGGCTAAAAATTGAGGTTTTCTTGGCAGAGTGCCCTTACATTCTATTTTGTGCAGGTGAAGATTCCGGTGATATTCTTGGGGAATCTTTTGTGAAGGATTATGTTGGCCGGGGCTTTGCCGTAAAGGGGGTTGGTGGGTATCGAATGCAGCGAGCTGGGTTGCAGCTTTTGATTCCCTACGAAAGCCTTCCTGTGTCGGGTTTTGGCGATGTGGTTCCTCACTATTTTAAACTGCGTCGCTTTTTAAAAATTTTAAAAAAAACGTTGGAAAGCGAATGTTGTAAAGGCTTGGTTGCTGTAGATTACCCTGGCTTTAATATGGTTTTAACCGCTCTTGCCAAAAAGTATGGAAAGCCGGTAACTTATGTGGCGCCTCCTCAAGTGTGGGCCTGGAAAAAAGGGCGGGTTAAAAAACTGAGAAATGTGAACTTGCAGGTGCTCTTTGATTTTGAACGGCAGTTCTTTGAAAAGCATGGTTGCTCTGCCACGCTTTTGGAACACCCTTTTAAAAAGGCTCTTCATAATTTTGATTTTTCTATAAAGGTTTCAAAAGAAGAAAATCCTTATATTTTGCTTTTACCGGGAAGTCGAAAAAAACAGGCCCTTAGAAATATTGATTTTTATTTGAACATTGCTCAAGAGTATATTTCTAGGAGTTCCCAAATGGGGAACATTGGAATAAAAATTTTGATTTCCCGAGAATCTCTTGTTTTAACTTTTACACAAGCCCTAAAAAAATATTTTAAGGGGAGTGTTCCTGAGTGGATTTCTGTAGAAATGGCTGCTGAAGCCACTCATAGGGCTTCTCTATTTTATAATGCGGAGTATGTTATTACCCCTCCAGGCAGTGCCACACTAGAAGTTCATTGGTCACAGGGAAATCTAATTGTTTCTACGATAACAGATAAATTAACTTATCTTTTGGGAAAGTTGCTGGTGAAAACAAAATATTTCGCATTGCCCAATATTCTATTAGGTTTTCAAAAGTATCCAGAATTTATTTTCTTTAAATGTTCAAAAACGGGTTGCCGGCAGATTGTAGACTATATGGATTCACACTAACGCTTGAATTTTTTGGCTAATTCGTCTAGGGTGAAACGCATTAAGGTGGGACCACCATACGGTGTTTTTAAAGGGTCTTCGGTTACCATTAGTTGACCCACCAGGTTTGCCATTTCTTCGGGCTTGAGTTTGTCGCCTGCCTGATAGGCGTTGGTTTTTGCCCACGCCTTTGCCATGGCATCTTGAATTTTAACCATGTCGTCACAGGCGTTTTCGCCATAGTCTTCCAAAAAATCATGAACCGCCTTTATGGCTCGTGAAAGTGGGAGGGCGCTGGGTATGGAGCGGATTTGAAAAGTGTCGCCGCCAAAAGGTTCCACATAAAAGCCTAATTTTTTAAGGGGCTCCTGAACAGAATCTAAAATTTGCTTTTCCAGTTTAGACAGTTCGATGAGTTCTGGAAACAAAAGCTCTTGGCTATCTTGGGCACCCCCATTTTTTAAGGTCTCCAAAGCTTGTTCATAAAGAACTCGGGTGTGTGCCCCGTGTTGGTCAATAATCAGTAGGCCGCCGGCGTCTTCGCCGGCAATGTAAGTGTTGGCAATTTGAAAAAATGTAGGGGCAGTCCAAGGGGCTGGCTTGGGGTTGTTCTCCGTATTGTAGTGGGGTTCCAGAGGAATGATTTTTTGAGCCTCTGGTTGGCTAAATAAATCTTGAACGGTGTCATCGACGGTGTAAAATTTTCGTGGAGGCTCTTTAATAAGGTTTTTGGGGGCTTCTACCTGTAACCGAACATCTTCTTTTATTTCTTCACTAAGGTCGATAAAGGGGGATTCTGCTTTAAATTCTTGTTCAAAGGTGTGGCGGATGGCGTGGGTTACCACTAAAAAAACAAGATTGCCATTGCTAAAGCGAACTTCTCTTTTGGCTGGGTGGACGTTAACGTCAAACTCCATGTCGGGCATATCGAGAAACAGAATGGATACGGGTTTGCAGTTGGCACCGTAGGGTTCGTAGGCTTGGGTTACCGCTTTGGAAATCATTTTGCTTTCGATGGGGCGGTGGCGCAGAAATAGGTAGTGGTGCTGCCGTTTTCCTTTAGTTTCTGTGGTGGGCGAAATAAAGCCGGATACATGAACTCCAGCTTCGGTGTAATCTACTTCTAAAAGGTTTTTGGCAATGCCAGAGCCTATGGCCTCGGCTATGCGGTTTCGTGGCTCTCCGGGAACGCCTATAAATACAGACTTGTCGTTGACTTTGTAGTCAAATCGAATTTCAGGGTGGGCTATGGCGGCTTTTATAATAACATCTGTAATTCTTGTGGTTTCGGAAGCTTCGCTACTTAAAAAAGCCTTGCGAACGGGGGTGTTAAAAAAAAGGTCTTCCACTAAAAAATTGGTTCCCCTGCTGGCTTGCACTTGTTCCTTTTTTACAACATCTCCACCTGAAATAACGATTTTACCGCTGTCACCCTCGTCGTTGGCGCTGGTGATGGTCAATTTGGATACGGCAGCAATAGAGGCAACGGCTTCACCTCTAAAGCCATTGGTTTCGAGGTGAAACAAGTCGTCGGCATTGTGTAGCTTGGATGTGGTGTGCCTTAGGTAACAGATGTCTAAATCGGCTTCGCTCATTCCTTTGCCGTTGTCTGAAACCTGTATTTTAGACTTGCCACCCTGCTCAATTTGTACCTGTATTCGGGTGGCTTTGGCATCTATGGCGTTCTCAATAAGTTCCTTTACGGCAGAGGCTGGCCTTTCTATGACCTCTCCTGCGGCAATTTTATTGATTATTTCATCGCTTAAAAGGTGTATTTCAGCCGTTTTCATGGCATAAATATAGACAAAATGTTGTTTTAACGCCAAAAAAATTACTAACTTATGTAACATAAATAGTAGTGATGGAAAACCATCATGTCGATAGATAAATGAGGTGAGTATAATGCTTTCGAATTTGTTCCTTCAGTTGGCACATATAGAGTTGCTTATTTCGTATCAGACGAAAGATATCTTGACGTTGGTTAAGAAGGAGCCTCGTATAACGGTTAAAATGCTTAACGATATTTATCTGGAAGGTTCCTTTGTTGAAGAAAGTTCCCACCGCATCATTATGAATGCTGTGGTTTCCTGGCTCTATGACCGAGGCGAAAATCCAGATGCCTTTGTGCAGCGCATCATTGACCGCTGTTCCACTTTTGAAGCCATTCCGGCCCGCAGTGTGTTGCGTTCCTATTTGCCCTATATTTCCCAGTTCTACGCCACCGATGATGTTCGCCAGCTTTGTTTGGATATTATTCCCAAACGTTACACCATGTTGAAGGACTCTGCATTCCTCCGTCGGGAACTGGTGGATGGAAATCGCAAGGAATATTTCACCTTCCGGTTTGACACTCCAGGTGCGCTGGTCACCAACCCCATGCGCTGGTTCAATGGACTTGTGCAGATTGGCCCTATCTTGCTGAATACCCCTGCATACGAATATGTGGGTTTCAGGGCTGCTCAAACTTCCTTTGTAGAAGCTTTGGAGAATCGCCTTACTGCAGAAAAGAATGATGATGGCTATGTGTATGTTAATGGCCGCCGCGTTGGAAAGTACGCCTCCTTTGAAGAATGTATCGCAGAGTACGGACTGGAATGGCCCGTTGAAGCGGAAAAGAAGGTGACTTGTGTGCGCGGACTAGAGGATGTGGTTGATGAGGCCACGGGGGCTGTTTTGATCCACAAGGGCTGCTACTACGGTGCTCCAGCTGCGATTGTGTTCCTGGACTACAAGGCAAACATTGTGGCTCCAGAGCCATTCAATAAGTTGATGAGTGCTGTGGTTAAGCAGGAATTTGATGCTTGGGCTCCTATTCAAAAAGCTCAGGAAGCCTTGCTGGAAGCGTTGAATGATTCTGTGACCATCGTGTACTACAAGAGTGATGATTCAATTTCTGTAAACAACAAACATTTGATGCGCAATGTTCCGGCCCGCATCCTTCGCAACTTGCTTCGCGAGTACTCCGCCACAGGTCGTGAAGAATACGAAAACCGAGAGTTCAAGAGAGACCCAGCCATTTGCATGGACCCTCTTCGTCCAAACTTTGAAAGCCGCTTGAATCGCGTTATTGCACACATCAATGGCACTGATGAAAAAGATGGAACTCAAAGCGAAGGTGTTAAAAAGTTCTTTGAAATTGAACGCCACCGTCGCGGTGGATTCCGTTTCGTTCCCAAGTGCAAGATTGTTTTTAGGGAAGAATAACTTCACGGCTCCTCTGAAATTTCGGTTGAAGAGGTAGGCTGTGTGTAGTAACATTTCCTAAAAAAAATAAGCAATTTGGTAGTTTCTCTGGTTTCTAAAATGCGTATATTTGGTATCAGAGATGGTCAAGGGTAAATCCTAATAAAACCTAATCATTGCTCCCCTCCTGATAGGTCGTAGGTTCCTCAACCCTCTCATTTTTCTCCTTCTTAGGAAAGAGTCCTCGCAAGAGGGCTCTTTCTTTTTTGCCCTTTCTTTTTGTGGCTCTTTTTTTTATATATGCCCCAGGTGTTTTTACAAGAGTTTAAAAAATCCAAGGAGTAATATGAAAAATAAATTGTTTGCTTCCATATTGTTTGCTGGGGCTGTATTGGCCTTTGCTCAAGAAGAAACTGTTGCCGAAGAAGCCTCCACAGAAGCGGTTGCAGAAGAAACAACGACTGCAGAAACTTCTGCTGCAGAAAACGTTGCCGCAGAAACCGCACCTGCTGAGGAAGCTCCTGCAGAAGTTCCTGCTGCTGTTCAGTCTGGTGTTGATTTGAGCAAGCCTGGAGAACTTTGCCTATTTGCCAAGGAACCTCAGGGTGTTATGTTCAAACAGTTGAAAAAGGTAAAGGCGGCCAAGGGTGTTTATGGGTCCGTGGCTTCTATTCTTCCTGTATTGGAAAAGAATACCCGTGATTTAGGTGGCAACGCTGTAATCAATTATGTGGGTTCTCAGCGCTTTGGTTTTTGGCCTTGGCGTTTTGTTCGCCCCGTAGCCAGAGGCATTGCTGTGTCCGTAGACAACCAAGGACGTTCCTGCCAAGAAATGGGCGGCAAGAGCATTAACGAAACTATATCTGGCAAGTAAAAATTAGACTAGGGCTTTCCTGGATGCAAAAAAAATCCCAGTTTTGAAAACTGGGATTTTTTTGCATTTGTGGAATCTTCGCCCCTGCGGATGGCCTTGAAAGCTATCGCTTTCTTGCGGCCATTTCCTTTTTCAGAATATCCATGACGGGGCCAATTTCGGCTGGGGCCTTGAACACGGGGTTTGCATACTTGCTAGCAATACCTTCCAACTTCTGTTCGTGGTAGCCCACCTTGAATTCGGTGAACTTGAGTCCGTGGGCGGTGCTAATGACCACCACTTCCTCGTCCTTGGAAATGTGGCCGTTGGCCAC
>JABUUT010000006.1:41384-46661 GCA_021443045.1 Fibrobacteraceae bacterium | reverse complement strand
GTGTGGGGGCAGCAGTACAGGCCAATGCGGTCGCCACGGTGGGCGGCGTTTGCCAGTTCCTCTTCGGTAACGCTTACCACCATGCCGTTTGTCTTCTGGATGGCGCGAACGGCCTTGGGGTAGCTTACGGGGTTACCAATCTGGATGGCGGAGGCCAGAGTCTTCTTGGCTTGCACAGGCACAAGCTGGTCAAAACCGCGGGTGTAGGCCTGGTAGAAGGGGTTCGCGTTTTCGGCCTGGGCCACAATGATGCGCGGAATGCGGTCGATGAGACCCATGGCTTTGCAGTCTTCAAAACCCTTGGCCAAGGCACTCACGTTGCCTAGGTTACCGCCAGGAATAATCACGGTGTCGGGAACCTTCCAGCCCAGTTCCTGGCAAATTTCGGGAGAGATGGTCTTTTGGCCTTCTACGCGGAGGCTGTTCATGGAGTTGGCCAAATAAATGCGGTTGTCGGCGGTCACCTGCTGCACAATCTTCATGCAGCCATCAAAGTCGGTGTCCAGGGCCAGCACAATGCTTCCGTTAGAAATAGGCTGGATTAGCTGGGCGGTGCTTGTTTTGCCTGCGGGGAGGAACACAATGCTTGGAATGCCAGCCTTGGCGCAATAAGCACTGAGGGCCGCCGAGGTGTCGCCGGTGGAGGCGCAGGCCACGGCGTCAATGGGGTGGATGTTCTTCTTTACAATGTGGTTCACCTGGCTTACCAGAACGGTCATGCCCAAGTCTTTGAAACTTCCGGTGTGGGAGTTGCCGCAAAGCTTTACCTTGAGGCTTTTAATGCCCAGTTCCTTGGCCATTACATCGGCATCAAAGAGGGGGCTCCAGCCTTCACGCATGGTCACGATGTCCTCTTCGGGAATTTCGGGAAGCACCATTTCGCGCTTGCTCCAGATGCCACTCTGGTCGGCAGGCTTAAAGCTCATGCGGCGTTCGGCAAACAGTTTCTTCCATTCGTCGGGGCTCCGTTCAGCAAGGGCCTTGCGGTCGTGTTCCACTTCCAACAGGCTGTTGTCCACCTTGCTACGATAGATGACTTCGTCTAAAGAGTAGGTGTCGTCGCCATTGATGTTACGAAAATGAGCATTGAACTTGGTCATATTGTCCTCTGTTTTTTTCAACAGCAAATTTAGAAAAGAAATAGAATATTTGAACCCCAAAGCCCTTATTTTGTGGTTTCAAACTTTCTATATTATATGTTGAAGTAGAAGATTGTATAAAATTTGGAGAATTGTGTGACTAAAAAGCACCCGTTACTTTTGCTCAGTCTGGCTCTTTTTTTGATGTCCTGTATTTTTGATTCTGATGAAACAGGCCTCAATAGTTGGCTTTCTGATCAAGGCTTGCCTGTAAACTATAAGGTAGAGACTGTTGTCATAAACGATATAGACATAGAATCTTCTAGGGTCTATATGGATTCTACGCCCCGGTCAGGTGATGTCTACACCGTTTTAGGCCGTGTTTCCAATTTGAGTCACGAAGTGGTCTATGATATGGCTTTCATGGATTCGGCATTTTTTGCCAATCTTCGTAGTAGCGATTCGGCCTCTGCCATGTTGTCGTTAAACCTGATTAAAACTTTCTACAGCACAAAGGAAGCCTTTCCCAAAGATTCTCTTCCTATAGCCGAAGAAATGCCTATTACCGTTAGCTGGATTCTTTCTGGAGGCTCCAACAAAAAGTCCTATGTTGATAGTTTGGGCAAAAGTGATGATTCCTTGTGGTACAAGCAGCTAAAAGACTTTGAAGCTGACAATTCTGCCGACACCGTATTTTCTATAAAGTTTAGCAAAACAGACAGCTCCCTCTATCTTCATATTCCAGATGATATTCTTGAAGACATGAAGGCCATGAAAAAAACTTGCCGCCTTCAACTGAAGCTTTCTGCTCCCAACTCGGCTAGGGCGTACCATTTTTACGGGTCCCAAACAGGTTATGTACCAGTGTTCCGTGTTGAATACAAACCCAAGGGCGAATCAAAATCTAAAATTCGTTCTGTGGTGCCTTTCCGCGTGGGAACCCTCTTCCACAATATGGAATCCGATCCGCAGGCGCTAATTCTTCATGGTGGAATTCTAGACTCCCTCATTATTGAAATACCTTCTGATAAAATTCTGAAGGCCCTCTCTGAATTTTATGGCGATGAATTTCCTTATGAAGAAGGTGATGGTAATGATGTGCGCCAGGCTGTTGTTATGGCCCAGTTTTCTTTTATTGTGGATGATAGCAAAGGTTCCCAAGAAATGGCTCGACCCATTCAGGTTGTGGTGGGATCCTACGTTGATAGCCTTGGTGAAGAACACCGCCAAATGGAGTATTACAAGATTAACCGCGAATACGTGTCGTCTCAAGGTCACCCCAACATGGTGTTTAATGGCAAGGATACTTTAAAGTTGCAAGTGACTTATGGTATGCGGGAATTGATCAACCGTGCTAGCGATGGCCGCAATTTTAAAATGATGATGAGAATGGGCTATCCAGTACTTCAGGTAAAAGACCCCACCTATTCCAATTATATTACAAAAGACAACGACACAAGCTATGTGTTTGCAAGCAATTTCGATTATGCTCGGTATGATTTTTCTTCCATTGCAAGTAATCCTGTTTCTTTAAAGCTTTGGCTTGCCACAAATCGAGGAGATAAATAATGAGAAAAATATTCTGTTCCTTGTTTGTTTTGGGCTCCATGGTGCAGGCATCCATGATTGGCTTAGATGCTATTGGGCAAGAACAGTTTGTGGGTGGCAATGTGGCTATGGCAGGCCGTGGCTTTGCTGGTAATGCCAAAACTGGGGAAGCTGAAGGCTACTCTATTTTAAACCCTGCCCGCAATGCTTTTGATGTAAAAACCGTATTTAACCTAAACTTTTTGTTGGATATGACTACCGCCGAAAGGGGCGGAGTTTCTTATTCTACTAACGATATTTCCATGCCTTCCTTTAACTTCTCTTTTCCTATGGGGAGTTTTGGTGCTGTAGGGCTTTCTTTGTGGCAGAGCTATGCTTCCACCTTTAAAGAAAACATAGAGGATGAAAAAAAACAGTTTGATGCCGAACTGGAATATCAGGGAAGCATATACGAAGTGGTTCCCAGTTACTCAGTTCGATTGCCATTCTTTCGTCAGGTTTCCATAGGTGGTTCGGCCCATTTTTTAATGGGTTCTAACTCCCGTCGCCTAACCTTGGGCCCCGACACAGAGGGTATCTCGGACGAGGATTCCTGGGCAACCAATACTGCCGATGTTTCCGACTATGTAGATGGAACCTGGGAAATCAAGAATCATCCTGCCTATTATACGGCAGCCATTCAGTATCGCGGTCGCCAAACCTCCTACTTTTTTTCTTTTACAACACCCCACACGTTGCTTAATGAACTGAATTACAACTTAAGGTTTAGCGAAGTGGATACCTTGGTTCCTACTGGGGATTCCAGGGAAATTAAGGTACCTGCCATGCTTGCAACGGGTATCAACTTTAAAATGGCCAAGCGCCACAATATTATGGCCGACCTTTCTTGGAAAGCTTGGGATGAAAACATTGAAAATATAGGACACAGTTGGAACTTGCCTAAAGTTACGGAAACCCAATCTGATTTTTTGGCCTCGATTGGTTATGAGCGCACCGGTAGTTCCCTGTTTTACGACCCTTACCTGGACCGCATGACATACCGTGCGGGAGCCTGGTTTAAAAATTGGTACATTAAAGATGTGTATGAAGTAGGTGGCTCTGTAGGTGCCGGTTTTCCTCTAGGCCGCAAGGGAACCACCATTGATTTGGCTCTTCAAGGTGGCCGACGTTTTGCAGACGATTCCCACAACTGGGATGAGATGTTTGTTGCGGTACGTTTAGGCCTTATGGGTATTGGTCAATGGGGCAATACCCAACGTTAAATTTAAACGAAGGAGAACATTATGGCAGAAAAAAAAGTAACATCCAAGGTAAAGGCTACGGCCAAGACTGTTACAGAAAAAGCTGAAAGTGTAAAAAAGAAGGCTGCTGAAAAAATAGCCAAGGTAAAGGCCGTGGCAAAGGCTGCAACCAAGGCTACGGAAAAACTTTTGGAAACAAAAAAAAGGGCTGCAACAAAGTCCTCTACTAAGGAAGCCTCCAAGGATGTGGTCAAAAAAACTGTAACAACCAAGTCGGCAACAGCAAAGTCTGTCGCAACAAAATCCTCTTCTAAGAAAACAACAGCCACAAAAGTTTCAGCCGCCAAGACACCTGCTACAAAGGCTAAATCCACAAGCAAGACTCCTTCTACTCAAACAACAACATCTTTGTCACGCAACATCAAGGCTCCAGGTACCGCTTCCATAGGTTCTTCCTTTGATGCCGAATATTTGGTGATGATGCAGAAGGATCCAAACTGGATGCAGGCATTTTGGGAAGTTTCTGAAAAGCGAATTAAGGAAGTTCGCAATGGGAAAGGCCGCCTGGTTCTTCGTCTTTTTGATGTTTCTGGCGACTTGACGGTGTTGCGGAACAAGAAAAAGAAATTCCACGACATTGAAGTTCCTGCCGATGCACGCAGTTGGTATGTAGAAACCAAGCAAGTTGAAAACTGTGTTGCCACATTGGGAGTGGCTCAAGGAAAAAATTTTATGCCGCTTACACAAACTGTTCCTGTAGAAACATATTCTATGGAGGGCGCTAATGTAAAGAGTGACGACATGTTCTTTAAAGCCTCTTTGGGAGGAGCTTCCATGGGTGGCTTTGGCAGTTCCGGGCTTTCTTCCATGTCTGCCAAGAATTGGCTTGAGTCTCTTTCCAGTTCTTCGGGTTCCATGTTCTCTGGGGCTCTCTCTAGTGCGGCCCTAAAGTCAAACAAATTAGAAGCTCCCAAAGATTCCATAAACTATGGCAAAGATTTCTTTTTGTGGGTTAAAACCCGCTTGATCGTTTACGGTGGCACGCGTCCAGATGCCCACTTGCAGGTTCGTGGCCAGCCATTCCCTCTAAATCCCGATGGAACATTTTCCTTTGAAGAAGATTTGCCAGATTCTTCAAAGATAATTCCCGTTTTTGCTACCGACAAAGATGGTGATTTTCCAACCACCATTGTTCCTATAGTTGTAAAGCGCACGGAGTAAAATTTTTAGACAGCTCCGCAGCCACATGATAAAAAGGCATGCTCTTTGGGCTTTCACCTAGGGCTTGCTTTTTTGTTATTCCAATTATTAGACCACCTGCAAAATCATGCGTCACTTAAATGGTTTTCGGTAGTCGGTTATCAGTTATCAGTGGTTGGGATTTGCATGGACATTCTCTGGATCCTTCA
>JABUUT010000006.1:35047-40990 GCA_021443045.1 Fibrobacteraceae bacterium | reverse complement strand
CTATAGGACCAAAGGTCCGTTCTACCGTCTAAATGGACATTCACTGGATTCTTCACGGCAATTCCGTTCAGAATGACAAGTTATATTGCAACGCTTGCCAATTCCTTGCGAGGGTTCGGAATGACACCAACCACCGTTTACCAACCACCAGCCACCATTTACTAACTACTAACTACTAATATACTACCGCTAACCGCAGACTGCTCATGTATAAGCGTCTTTTGCCACAGGGTTTTACTGGTGCCCCCAATTATTTTGTAATTTTCCTTGCGTATGTCAGCACCCGGTAAACTTCATTTGCTTCTCCACGCCCATCTTCCTTTTGTGCGTGAGCCAGATTACCCCCGATTCCTAGAAGAGAATTGGTTTTTTGAAGCCATGGCAGAAACCTATTTGCCCCTAGTACAAACCCTTTATCGTCTAGAAGAAAAAGGAATTCCCGGCTGCCTTAACTTGAGTTTCTCTTCGGTGCTTTTGGGTATGCTTTCTGATGAAATGCTTCTGCAAAAATTCACTTGCCATTTGCATAGACTCAATGAATTTATAGACAAGGAGCTTAAACGCCTAAAAGATAATGTTACAAAACTAGAAGTGGCTGAATTTTACAAGCGGCGTTTGGTGGCCTTAATGGACACTTGGAAGAATCGCTGCCAATTTAAATTGATTCCCGCTTTAAAAGATTTAGAAGAAAAGGGAAAACTGAATTTAATTACCTGCATAGGCACCCATCCATTTTTGCCAGCATACCAAAGTGATGAGGAGGCTATCCGGCTGCAGTTGAATATAACGGTTCGGGCATTTGAAGAAGCTTTTGGTAAAAGGCCTCGTGGAGTTTGGCTGCCTGAATGTGGCTATTTTAACAATTTAGATTTTTTGCTAGCTGAATTTGGATTTAAGTATTTTTTTGTGGAAACCCATGGTGTTTTGCTGGCCCAGCCATCTCCAAAATATGGAGTGTTTGCCCCTATAAAAACTCCGGCAGGGTTGTATTGTTTTGGCCGTGAACAAAGTAGTTCCATGGAGGTTTGGAGCCGCAAAACAGGATACCCGGGCCACCCCGAGTACAGAGAATTCTTTAAGGATGCCTGCCGTGAGGTAAGCCCAGAATATTTAGGGGATTACTTTATGGCGGGTTCCACTCCTATTGAAACGGGCCTTAAGTATTACCGAATAACAGGCTCCGAAGAAAAGCAGGTGTACCGCCCTTGGAACGCCCTGCGTTTGGTAGAAGACCATGCTCGGCTTTTTATTGCCAACCGGGAGGCAACCATCAACGACTTGATTCCCCACATGGAGGGTAACAAGGCTTGTATCCTTTGCCCCTACGATGCGGAACTTTTTGGCCACTGGTGGTTTGAAGGCCCTCTTTTTATCGAGAAACTTTTTGAGAGGGCGGCTTTTTCAAATTTGCTGGACATGGCTAGCCTGGAAGAAAGTATTTCTAATTCCCCAAGTGAATGTGCACCTGTATTTTCTTCTTGGGGCGAAGGGGGCTTTGGAGAAGTTTGGATGAACGACGAAGTAAGCTGGATGTACCCGTTGTTCTTTAGAATGCGTAAAATGCAAGATCATTTAAAGTCAAAGGCAATGCATTCTAAAATGGCTAAGCGTTTCTGGTGTCAAATTTCCCGGGAAATGGTACTCTTTCAGGCATCGGACTGGGCTTTTATGATCCACAACAAGTCAGCAGGAGAATATGCCACCCATCGGATGAATGAGCACTACAAAAATGTTTGCAATCTTTATCAAGATGCCATGAATGGCTTAAATAATTCGGGAAAATTCGATACGGATCTCTTAAAAAAGCTGGAGATTAAGAACAACATATTCCCTTGGATTGGGGATTAGTATATAATCAGCAACTCTTTTGTTTTTCCACTGTTTCCGGCGCGAAAATGGTATAGGCCTGGTTTTAGTTTTTCTTTTACCTTTTGCTCGTCTATGCAGTGGGTTAATCCCGAGTATTTCTCTACCATGACTAAGGAACCCCGGCGGTTGCGTATTTCGAGGAATTTTTTGTTTTGTGGTAGTGGTGTAAAACAGAGGTTGCCCTTTCTCCAAGGTGTGGGGTAGGCCCGCAAGGTTGAATCTTTAATTTGTGTGGGTACGGCGTTGGATTTTCCTAAACGGCTGAATATCCAGGCGATAGAATCTACACTGCCGTTAGCCACCATTGTGCGTATGGAATCAATGGTGTTTGTAAAAGAAACGGGCTTAATGGAGGCTTGGTCTCCTTGGTAGAGAATGGCACTGGATTTTCCTTTATAGCCTTCAAAATTAGGGTATTGGTTGGTGTAAAATTTATAGGCAAAGGGTGTGGTATCTGGCTTAAAGGGATCATTATGTTTTGTTGTATAGCTCATGTCGGGCCATAGAGGCTGATCCATGTTTATCCAAAGAGCAGAATCCAAATGGCTGCTCCTTCTGCCCGATTGGGATACTCGAATGGCATAGTCATGAAATACAGAATCTGGGTCCAGTTCTTTTTTACTCAGGTAGGCTTGGAGAATATCGGTAAAGGGTGTTCCCTTCTTTTGGGAATAACTTTCCCAAATGGACTTGTCAAATTTTTTGTCTACATGGTTATACAGATACAAAAACAGGGGGCTAACACCATAAGAGGGTTGAATAAGGTCTAGGGGTTGCCCTACAGAGTAAACAGAAAATGCTTTGGATAAGTAAGAGAGATAGTCATTAACTTCTGGAGCCACCGTTTCTTCAATGCCTGTGGCGGAGGCTTCAAACCAAAAAGAGGGGTAGTCCAGATAGTTCATATATCGAAGTTGAACACCATGGTATAATTCATGAGGTGCTGTAATTTGTAAAGCTTTTTCCCATTTGTCTGCGTAGGAATAATTGTGGGTCTTGTTTTTTAACTCAAAGGTGGATACTGGGTAGGCGCAGTAGCCTTTTTCCCATTCAACAGAGTCTATAGTCGGTTCTCTTTCGGCGGTGTATCTAAAATCGTTGTCCAAAACCAATTCGGTTCTATCGGTTCCGTGGTCAAAGTCGGGAAGGGTTAGGCCAAAACAACCGTAACAACCGTCGGAACCTAAAACGTTGTAGGTGTTTCGAACCATGTCGATTTCAATAATTTCAACGGGGTATAGATTATTTTGTACAGGTTCTTTGTAGTGGTAGGATGAATCAAAACCAAGAGGGGTTCGCATACCTAATATGCCGGTATGGAAGGTCCAGGCTTTTTCCAGGTGAAAAATGGCCGTGTCTACAAAGGCTTCTGTTGTTTTGTGAGGGCCATCCAACGTGTAGAAAACCTGAAAATGGGTGCTGGTGCGGTTGTGCACCTTTTGGTAGTAGGCTTCTGCGGGGCAATTGGTGGGGGGCCTGGACACCATGGTGCGTCCAAGTCCAGGGTTTGCTCTAACCTCTTGAATATGTTTTATGATGCGATCGGTACCGCAGGCTCCGTATAGCTGAGTTGCTGTAAAAAGGAGGGCCACAAATAGTAGAGAACACTTAAAGTAACGGAAGGTAAATGTCATTGAATGCTCTCCCAAATTTGCTGTGCTCTTTTTTCTACATCCAGTGGCCTTTCTAAAGGCTTTTGGTGGTGGGGCTTAATTCGAGCGTCCACAATCATAGGGGAGGCTATGGTAAAATGCTTGTGACAAAATTGAGGAGATACTCCCGACACATCTTTTGCAGGGTCCGATCGGGTAAAAGTAATCCATAAAAAATCATCAAAGTTTTTGATGTCGTTTAATTTGTCTACAATGCTGATCCATGGATAATTTTCTCGGTATTCCCAATTTTCTAAAGCGATTGCTAAATTTTGAACAAGGCCAGCACCTTGAATAGCCAATATGCCCTCCATAACCACTTTTACACCATCAAAACCCTTGGGCAAATTAAGGCTCAACAAATCGTCCGCATTATTTCGTAAAGTGCGGCAAGGGCTTCCTGCTGCAACCAAAACCAGCTTGGAACCATGATTCAGTGAACTTCCTGTGTAATCCAGGGTATCTACCGTTGTAGAAGTTTGAAAATGAAGGTCTCTATTAAAATGGATTCGTTCCAGCATGTGTGCAAAAAAGGCTCCGACATGATTTACATCAAGGTTGGGGGCGTCTTCCTTGGCAGCTATCATCAAATACTTTGTTAGAGAAACCTGGTTAAAACCCAACAGTGCGTTGGCTGTTTTCAAAAGCTCCATGGGTTCCCGATCTTTATCGAAGGGCTTAAAACTTTCGCTTCCTAAGGCAAGGCACAATGGATGAACGCCGGCGGCATCAACTGCATGCACGGCGCACACGCCTGGTAGTGATGCGGGAACCATAGGTTTTGTTATTTGATGGATAAACTGGCCAAAGCTAGTGTCTTCTTGGGGAGGCCTTCCCACCACCGTAAAGGGATAAATGGCGTCTTTTTTGCATAGAACCTTGTACACCTTCAGGTATGGAAAATCGTGGCACCCGGAGTAGTATCCTACATGGTCTCCAAAGGGGCCTTCGGGCTTTAAGCCTTTTGCCACTTCACCTAAAATGCAAAAGTCGGCATCGGCAGAAACTATGTAACCATTATGGATAAAATAACGAAATCGTCGGCCGCTGAGCATGCCTGCAAAAATAAGTTCGCTCAGATTTTCGGGCATAGGCATAATGGCGGCCATGGTATGGGCCGGTGGTCCGCCCAAAAAAATGCTTACCTTTAGGGGGCGATTTTCTTCTAGGGCCTTTTGGTGGTGGCGGGCTATATCTCTCTTAATTTGGTAGTGCAGCCCACACTCTTTATTTAAAATGTAGTCGTTCCCAGAAATTTGAATGCGGTACATGCCCACGTTGGTGGCCATAATACTTGAATTTTCACTGGGGCGGGAAGCCACTTGGGGCAAGGTGAGAAAGGCGCCTCCGTCCATAGGCCAACATTTTATTTGAGGTAAATCACTGAGAGCGCATTCCTGAAAATGCTTCATGTGATGGGCGCTTACTCGCTTTGGCAAACTGCTGATGCCTGCCTTGGCGGCCTGTATCATTTTTGCTGGGCTGGGGGTTTTAAAAAAATCTATAGGGTTCGATTTAAACTGTACCGCAGTTTTGGTACTTTCTATGGTGTGGCGGAATAAAAATTGGGTGCGCTTCTCGGTACCAAAGAGGTTGCAAACCGCAGAAAACCGTGAACCCTTAACCTTTTCAAACAACAACGCTGGGCCCTGTGCGGCGTAGGCTGCCTGTGCAATGGCTGCCATTTCCAAATTGGGGTCCACTTCTTGGTAAACCCGCTTTAACATTCCGTTCTTTTCTAAATCAAGCAACGCTTGTTTAAGGGATGTGTACATTAACCAGCTGCTTCGTTACTGTTCAAGGCTTCAAAAGATCGTGTCTGCTTTTGGCTTTCGTAGGCAAGCAAAGCGTCTATTCTTTCCTTGCGGCTAAAAATGGCATAAACGATATTAGTTTCGTTAATGAGTTTCGCAAAGATTTCTTCGGAGACTCTGTCGCTAAACCCCTGAAAAGACATGGAGTCGTAGCAGGCTGTGAGGTTGCCTTCGGACACAAATTCGTGAGAAGCTGTAAAGCCTCGGAATGGGCCTTCCTGCAAACGAACCAAAATGCGATTTTCATTTACAGAACTGATAAGGCCTGTCCAAGTAATTAGCTTGATGCCTGTGGAAATGTAATATTTGATAGCTGCACCGGACACCAGCTCCCTAGGTAGGGTGTAGTGCAAAACCGGACTCTTGCATACAGAAAGAGTCATAGGAGGCGACTTTAATGTTTCCATAACATTTGCTAAGGAAAGCTCTTGCCACGATGTTTGACTCAATTGTACCATACAACATAAATTTAATAAAAAAATGGCAAAAAATGGGGGGCACCAGAAAAATCCTGGGGAAAAATAGTGGTTGGTTATCGGTAATCAGTTATCAGTAGTCGGTTATCTGTGGTTGGTAATAAATAGACGAAAGAACGCTGCGCTATAGAC